>JANYCX010000149.1 GCA_025360065.1 Acetobacteraceae bacterium
GTCTGCGCCATGCACGGCGCCCGCTTCCGCCTGTCGGACGGGATGTGCGTCGAAGGCCCCTGCCTTGGCGACATGCTGGAAACCGTTATGATCCACATTAAGGACGGCACGCTTTACGTGCCCGAAAACGCCGGCCTCTAAGCTCCAGGGAAACTCCCAATGTCCGACACGCTCATCCCGGTTCAACCGGAAATTGCCGCCGCCGCCCGCATCAATGCAGCCCAATTTGCCGCCATGACCGCGCGTGTCGCCGCCGACCCGGCCGGTTTTTGGGCCGAGCAAGCTGCCCGCATTGCCTGGATCCGCCCGCCGACCAAAACCGTCGAAGGTGATTTCCACGGCGATGTCCGGGTTACCTGGTACGAAGATGGTACCCTGAACGCCTCGGTCAGTTGCCTTGACCGCCATCTCGCCACACGCGGCGATCAGGTTGCCATTATCTGGGAAGGCGACAGCCCCGATGTCTCCGAAAAAGTCACCTATCGCGATCTGCATGACCGGGTGTGCCGCTTCGCCAATGTTCTGAAAGGCCTCGGCGCGCAAAAAGGCGATCGGATCTGCATTTATCTGCCGATGGTGGTCGAAGCGGCCGTCGCCATGCTCGCCTGCGCCCGCATCGGCGCCGTCCACACCATCGTTTTCGGCGGCTTTTCCCCCGACAGCCTCGCCAACCGCATCCAGGATGCCACCGCCAAAATCCTCATCACTGCCGATGAAGGCCGCCGCGGTGGCCGTCGCGTCGCGCTCAAAACCAACGCCGACGAAGCCCTGCGCCAGTGCCCGAGCATTGAGGCCGTTGTCGTCGTCAAAGTTACCGGCGGCGATGTCCCATTGCAGGCCGGCCGCGACCACAATTACGCGACACTCTGTGCGGCGGCATCGCCAATCTGCGCGCCCACCGAAATGCACGCCGAGGACCCGCTCTTTATCCTCTACACTTCCGGCAGCACCGGCAAACCCAAAGGTGCGCTGCACACCACTGGCGGTTACATGGTGTGGGCGAGCTACACCCACGCCAACGTGTTCGACTACAAAGACGGCGAGGTCTATTGGTGCACCGCCGATGTCGGCTGGGTCACCGGCCACACCTATATCGTCTATGGCCCGCTCGCCAACGGCGCCACCACCTTGATGTTCGAAGGGGTCCCGACCTGGCCCGACAGCAGCCGCTTCTGGCGCGTCGTCGATAAGCATCAGGTCAACATCTTCTACACTGCCCCCACCGCCATTCGCAGCCTGATGCGCGAAGGCACTGGCCCGGTCGAGGCGACCAGCCGCAAATCCTTACGCATCCTCGGCAGCGTGGGGGAGCCGATCAACCCCGAAGCCTGGCTGTGGTACTACAAGAACGTCGGCGACAGCCGCTGCCCGATCGTTGATACCTGGTGGCAGACCGAAACCGGCGGCATCCTGATTTCCCCCTTGCCCGGTGCCACCGCCCTGAAACCCGGTTCGGCCACGCTGCCCTTGCCCGGCGTGCAACCGATCCTGCTTGATGCCGACGGGCGTATTCTGCAAGGCGCCGCCGACGGCCTGCTGTGCCTGGCGGCGTCCTGGCCCGGCATGATGCGGACCATTTTCGGCGACCATGACCGCTTCGTGCAAACCTATTTCTCCACCTTCAAAGGCTATTACTTCACCGGCGATGGCGCCAAGCGGGATGCGGATGGCTATTACTGGATCACCGGCCGCGTCGATGATGTCATCAACGTTTCCGGCCACCGCATGGGCACCGCAGAAGTCGAAAGTGCGCTGGTTGCCCACAAACTCGTTGCCGAAGCCGCCGTCGTTGGCTTCCCACACGACATCAAGGGCCAAGGCATCTACGCCTACGTGACCTTGAACGCCGGCATCGAGCCGACTGAGGCACTCCGCAAGGAACTCGTCGCCTGGGTCCGCAAGGAAATTGGCCCGATCGCCGCGCCTGACGTCATCCAATGGGCGCCCGGCCTGCCGAAAACCCGGTCCGGCAAAATCATGCGCCGCATCCTGCGCAAAATTGCCGCCAATGAAATCGATGGGCTGGGCGATACCTCGACGCTGGCCGATCCGGGGGTGGTGACGGATTTGGTCGATAACCGGGCAGGGTAGGGAGGACCAGTTCCCGCGCCCTCTGGGAAAGGGCCGGGATGAATTTGTAAGCCATATTAATTACGATATCGTAACAAAAATGGCGCAATTTCCCCGGCCCGCTTAAATGATCGTCGCGAATTCGACACAACCTACCGGCCCCTCCGCCACTGTCCCGCCAACCACCCCAGCCCAAACCGGGGCCACCACCACTTCAATCAACGGTACCGCCTCAATCACTGCCACCACCTTCATCACAGTCACGCCCGGCGGTACCGGCACCACAACCCCAAGCATCCGACAGACCGGTCGCAAAAACCGCCCAACCCCTGGCATCTCGGCCAGCGCCGCCTGCATTCCGGGCTCGGCCAGCAGCGCCTCCAACTGGCAGCCAAACCCCGCCGCCTCCCAGCCAAGCTCGCGCACCAGCCACCCGCGCCCGCGCGGCAATCCAGCCGCCTGCGGCAATGCCGCCTGACCAGACCGCACCCGCGCCAGCGCCCGCGCTGGACCAGCCTTGCCCACCTGCGTCACCGCCCGCTCAAACCGCCGCGCCGCCCGCCCCAATCGGGTCCATAGCAGCACCGTCAACCCGACCAGATGCGGCATGCGCAGAAACCGCCGCGCCACTAAAGCCGCCAACCCCGCCAAGATCGCGCCAAAACGCCGCGCCAATTCTGGCGCGGCGATCAGGGGGGTGAGGGGAGGGGCTTGTGTATTCATGATAAAAAACATAACTTAATTCTGTCGCCGCTGCAAGCTTTCTTCCGTGAGAGTGCGGCGGGTGAGCCCGCTGAATTTGACTTTTTTCGGCACCAACCAAAACTCTTGCCTCCCCTTGAGGGATATGCAAAAGATATCCCTCCTGCGAAAGATACCAAGATGACCAAAGCCATCGTAGGTCGCTGGGGCAGCAGTCTGGCAGTCCGCTTCCCGGCCGAGTTCGCAGCCGCGCTCGACCTGCGCGCGGGCGAGCGGATAGAAATGGAAACCCAGGCCGACCAGATCATCATCCGGCGGGCCAAGCTACGCCTGACGCTGGATGAAATGTTCGCCGGCAAGTCCGCCGATGAATGGCGAACACTCTATGCCGACGCCGTGGTTGACTGGGGTCCCGATGTCGGACACGAAATCGTGGAGGAGTGATGCTGTCCCCGTGGTATCCCGATGCCGGCGAACTCGTCTGGACCGACTTCACGCCAACCCTGGGCCGTGAGCAATCCGGCCGCCGTCCGGCGCTGGTGGTCTCCGGACGCCTGCTGACCGAGCGGTCGGGCCTCGCGATCGTCTGCCCGATAACCTCGCGGGTGCGCAATTACCCGACCGGCGTGTTACTGCCGCCAGGCCTCGCTGTTGCCGGCGAAATATTGCTCAGCCACATACGCAGCATCGATATTTTTGCGTGCCCGGTCGCCTATGCCGGCGGCACCATCCCGCGCTGGCTCGCTGCTGAGGTCCGCGCCAAACTCGACGCCATGATCCGCATTTAGCGACTGAACTGAATTTTTCAGTGATATCGCAAAGCCGGGGCAACTTTCGCACCTGGATCGCCGGGTTGAAGCCCCCAAAGCCCGAGCCCCACATATTGATGGCGTGCGTCGGGTCCGACGCAATGCAAGCGGCCCGATGGTCGCTTCACCTCCTGCCAGCAGACGGCGCAATCATGTGGTCCAACATAGCCTATTATACCAAGCGCCCGAATGACTGAATCGTCCACTCATTCGGGCGCTTGGTATTGCGCACCGGGTTGGCCGGCGGCGGTGCGCCAAGCAAAGACTCATACCAAGCGCTGTTGACCCATTCTTCATGGGTCAACAGCGCTTGGTATGAGTAAAGATGATCGCGAAACCATAATTTCAGAGCGTGTCTACCGATTAAACCCGAACGGATCGCACTCCAGCCCGGTTCGCCTCCTGGCATCCATGGGGGATTCAGGCCAAGATCAGCGGCAGCGTTATGTCGGCAGGAGAAGTGGATGCGCCTAGGGGTTTTTTTGTTTCACGAATCACGCGATCCAACTGCGGATGCCGAAATCATCCACGAAGCCATTGCCGAGGCCAAACTCGCGGAGGATGAAGGCATGGACGCGGTCTTCCTCGCCGAACACCATTTCGACGGCAATTGCGTCTATGTCGATCCACCGGCCTTTGCTGCGGCGCTCGCCATGGCGACCACCCGCATCAAGATCGGTTTCGCCGTCCTGCAAACCTCGCTCTACCATCCGCTGCGCATGGCCGAACAGATTTCGCTGATCGACAACCTCAGCAAGGGCCGCCTGATTGTCGGCCTCGGGCGCGGCAGCCTGGTCAACACCCACGAATATAGCGGTTACGAAATCGATCCCGCCAGCGCGCAGGAGCGTTTTGAGGAAATCGAGAAAATTCTGCTGCAATGCTGGACCCAGGAAAAAGTCGTGCATGCCGGCAAATACTGGAATTTCGAAATTCCGATGCTGCGCCCGCGACCTTACACCAAACCCTATCCGCCCATCCTGCGCAGCGTCGCTTCCGAAGCGTCTCTCGCCGCCCAGGCGCGCCAGGGCCGGCCGGTGATCATGGCTGCGGCCACCGCAAGGGGGGCGGCGCGCAATATCGAGGTTTATCGTGCCGCCGCCCAGGACGCCGGCATCAGTGCCGACAAGATCGATCAGGCGATCTCCGAATGCTGGGTCGCCCGCACCGTCGTGCTCGCGCCCACTGACGCCGAAGCCCACGACATCGGCTTGCCCTATTTCAAGATGATGCAAACCTACCGCGCCGCGCAGAGTTCCGCCTTTGAAGAACGCACCGCCAAAGCGAATGCGAAACCCAACCTCGCAGTCCTATGTGGCTCGCCTGACAGCATGATGGACGATTTCACCAGCCTGGCGAAAACCGGCATCGGCGGCGTTATCGTTCGTTTCCGCACCGGTCCAATGCCGGCGGAATTTTCCGCACGCGCACTGCAACTGTTCATGAAGCATATCGCGCCCCAGATCAGGTAGCCCAGGCCGTCTAAAACGCTGTCTGCGCGTTGGTCAGATATGGTAGATCCCAGTTGGCATTGTTCAGCATCGCCAGTGCCGAAACCGCTGACCCAACGCTCATATCCGGCATCGGCATTGCGGCGGCAATCGCCGGATCAATGCTGGCATAGTAGTCCCCTGCGGTCGGGTCGGCGGCGAGACTGCCGAGCGCATCGTCCATGCTGAGTGTCGGGGTGCCATCGATCGCGCTGCGGATGGCCGTGCCACCCGATGCGGCCACGCTGATCATCACGCTGGCGC
>JANYCX010000184.1 GCA_025360065.1 Acetobacteraceae bacterium
TTCAGTGACATAGCCCGGCCATAGCCCGCCATGGCTGACGGTGCGGATGCCGCGCACATCGCTGATGGTGAGGCCGCGGGCGTAATGGTTGGTAACACCGGTTGGGAAGGTGGATTGCGCTTCCAGAGCCTCCCGCAAAGCGGTGCCGCCAACCAGTCCGGTTTCAGCGTTGCGATGCCACAACGCCAGATCGACGACCGACGACACCAGGGCACCCTCGCCATGGATCGGGTAGGCATGCTGGGCGCGGCGGAAACCAGCACCGTCCGGCAGATAGGCGTTGGCGAGGCCAGGCACCACCGCGGCAGGATTTTCGACCATGGCGGTACGGTTCATGCCGAGCGGCGCAAATATCCTGGTGGCAAGGAAATCCGCCAGCTTGATGCCACTGACCTGCTCGACGATCAGCCCGAGCAGCAGGAAGTTGCTGTTGCTGTAGAGATAGCGGGTGCCGGGGGTAAAGTTCAGAGTGCGCTGGCGGATGATGCTATCCACCAGATCGGACAGCTTGATCGGCATTGCCAGATCGCAGCCGCCCATCGCCATGTTCTGCAACATGTCGCGCAGGCCGGAATTATTGTGCATCAGATGGTCGATGGTAACAGGGGCTTCGTAGTCCGGCATGTTGGGGAAATATTTCTGCACCGGATCGGTGACCGATAACTTGCCCTCAGCCGCCAGCATCAAAATCGCGGCACAGGTGAATTGCTTGGAGACCGAGGCGATGCGGAAAGTGGTGTCCGGGCCGACCGGCACACCCAATTCAATGCTCGCCATCCCGGCCGAGCGATGCAGCACCAGCGCGCCGTCTTGCACCACGCCGACCGACACGCCGGGGCTGTCGCGGCGGTCATGGCCGGCGATCAGGCGATCGGTGATGGCTTCCAGTCGGCGCAGGTCGAGATCAGTCATTGCAGCCCTCAATATGATGTTTACAGCACCCTAGCCCTGCGAGGTTTCCGGGTCTAATCTCCGGCGAGGGAGACCTCAATTGACCCACATTATCCAACCGGGCGCGATCGACTGCGATATCCATCCGAACGTGCCCAACGTCGCCGCGCTGCTGCCCTATATGGAAGATCACTGGCGCGAGCAGGTGAGTGTGCGCGGCATTGATGAACTGGCATCCATCGCCTATCCGGCCAATTCACCGCTGACCTGTCGCAGTGATTGGCGCCCGGCCGATGGCAGCTTGCCCGCGAGCAGCCTGGCGCAGGTCCGGGCGCAGGCGCTTGACCCATTCGCGACGTCGATTGCGATCGCCAATTGCCTCTATGGGGTGCAGTTGCTGTTCAGCGAGGATATGGCGGCGGCCTATGCGCGCGCGGTCAATAAATGGATGGCGGTCGAGTGGCTGGACCGCGAACCACGGCTGCGGGCGTCGATCATTGTGGCCGCGCAAAATCCGGAACTGGCGGTCGATGAAATCGAGCGTTGCGCCGGCGATAAGCGCTTTGTCCAGGTGCTGCTGCTGGTCAGCGGCGATCAGCCCTTGGGCAAGCGGCAGATGTGGCCGATTTATGCCGCAGCCCAGCGCCATGGGCTGGCGGTCGGTATCCATGCTGGGTCGAGCTATCATAACCCGCCGACATCGGTGGGTTGGCCGAGCTATTACACCGAAGATTATGTCAGCCAGGCGCAGGCGTTTCAGTCGCAGCTCACCAGCCTGATCTGTGAGGGGGTGTTTAATAAATTCCCTGATCTGAAGGTGGTGTTCCTCGAGTCGGGCTTTACCTGGGTGCCGGCGCATCTGTGGCGGCTGACCAAATTCTGGCGTGGGCTGCGGATGGAAATCCCCTGGGTGGACCGCGCGCCGGCCGATATTGTGCGCAGCAATGTGCGGTTTTCGCTGCAACCGGTCGATGGCCCGCCCGATCGCGACAGCCTGTTGCGAATTTTCGACCATTTGCAGTCCGATGAGCTTATCCTGTTCTCGACCGACTATCCGCATTGGCAATTCGACGGCAGCGCGGCCATTCCCGATGGCTTGCCCGCCGATCTGGTGCGTAAGATGACGCATGACAACCCGCGCGCGACGTATGCGCGCCTGCTGGAGACCGTCGCATGAACGTCCAGTTGCGTGACACGCCGTTGGTGCAAGCCACCAGCAAAATCGCCATCGCCGATGGCGATATCCATCCCGCGCGCTTCAAGGCGAGTGAGTTCGATCCGTGGTTGGACCAGAAATGGCGCGACCGGATCGCGCAGTTCGGCACTCGGCAGCGCCAGCCGTGGCAGTCCGGGCCGGCCTATCCGAAAAGCCAACCCAACGCATCGCGGCGCGACGCGGTGCCACCCGAGGGCGGCAAGCAGGGCAGTTCGCTAGCCTTCATGCAGCAGCAGCATCTCGATCCCAATAATGTCGTGCTGGGGATATTGAACCCGCTCGGCTCCGGCCAGGGCATTCAGGACGTCGATCTGTCGGTCGCCCTGTGCCACGCCACCAATGAATGGCAAATTGCGAAATGGACGAGCCAGGATAAGCGCCTAAAGGCATCGGTGGTGGTGGCCTATGAGGACCCAATTGCATCAGCCGCCGAAATCCGCCGCTACGCCGACAACCCCGATTTCGTGCAGGTGCTGCTGCTGAGCCGGACGTCCGAGCCGCTCGGCAGCCGCAAATACTGGCCGATCTACGAAGCCGCCGCCGAGGTCGGCATGCCGGTTGGCATTCATGCCTTCGGCTATGGCGGCAATCCGATGACACCTTCGGGCTACCCGAGCTATTATATCGAGGAAATGGTCGGGCATTCGCAGGCCCAGCAATCGTTGCTGGCGAGCCTGGTGGTCGAAGGCGTGTTCGCCCGTTTCCCCGGCCTGAAAGCGGTGATGATCGAAGGCGGTTCGGCCTGGGCGCCGGCGCTTGCGTGGCGGCTGGATGCGGCGTGGAAGCGGCTGCGCGCGGAAACCCCGCATCTGACCCGACTGCCGAGTGAGTATATCCGCGACCATATCTGGTGGACGACGCAGCCGATGGAAGAACCCGAACCGCGCAGCCATATCGCCGATACGATTGGCTGGACCGGCTGGGATAAATTCATCTTCGCCACTGATTACCCGCATTGGGATTATGATGACCCGGCGACCAGCTTGCCGCTGAAAATAAGTGAAAGTCAGCGGCATGATTACTTCATCGGCAATGCCAAGCGCGTTTATCGCGGCGCCTGAATATGTCACGTCATGTTGTAGCAGCGGCGCGTGAAATCGGCCCAGGGGAGCGCAAGCTGGTCAGCGTGCGCGGCCGGCCGATTGCAATTTTCAACCTCGGTGGTGAGTTCCACGGCATGCTCAATCGCTGCCCGCATCAGGGCGGGCCGATGTGCGAAGGCAAGATCACCGGGTTGGTGACCGCGCCCGAACCGGGGAAATACGACTATTCGCAAGCCGGCGAAATTGTGCGCTGCCCGTGGCATGGCTGGGAATTCAACATCCGCACCGGGCAGTCATACTGCGAGCCGGAGCGGTTCAAGACGCGGACCTATCCGGTGGAAGTGGCGGATGGCGCGACCGTGGTGGAAGGGCCGT
>JANYCX010000181.1 GCA_025360065.1 Acetobacteraceae bacterium
CCGGCAATCTCAATATTGTCGAAACACTCATGGGCCATGACATGGCACCAATGGCAGGCGGCATACCCGATCGAGAGCAGAATGGGCCGGTCGGACGCGCGGGCTTCGGCCAGGGCGGCTGCGCCCCAGGGCCGCCAATGCACCGGGTTATCGGCATGCTGCAACAGATAAGGCGAGGTTTCATGCCGCAGAAGGTTTTCAGTCATTGGAAAGGTCCTTGCGTGCAACGGCGTGGTGCGAGATAGGGGCCCATGATCAGGAGCGCACAGCATGAACCAGACGGAACTGCCGGTCGACCCACCGCAATTCTACGATGCCCATTTATTTGTATGCTGCAACAAACGTGCCGATGGCCATCCGCGCGGGTCCTGCGCGGCGAAGGGCGCCGAGGGGCTGCGCGATTACATGAAGACCCGCGCCAAGGCGATGGGACTGAAACGGGTGCGGGTCAACATGGCCGGCTGCCTGGATCGCTGCGAACATGGTCCGTGCATGGTGGTCTATCCTGAAGGTGTTTGGTATAAAATCGAAACTGAGGCTGATGTCGATCATGTCCTGGCCGCCCATGTGCGCGATGGTGGCCGGGCGCGGGAGCTGATGCTTCCAGACGCATAGTGGTTACAATGTATCAAGACCAGGACACGATTTTTGCGATAGCATCCGGTGCCGGACGCGCAGCCGTGACCCTGCTGCGGATTAGTGGCGCAGAGGCAGGCGCAGTGATTGACGGCGTTTGCGCGCGCCCCACGGCAAGGGTCGCGTCGTTGCGAAAGCTGCGCGATGCGGACGGTGCCACCCTCGATCATGCGTTGGTCCTGTGGCTGCCGGGTCCGGGAAGCTACACCGGCGAAGACAGTGCTGAACTTCATTTGCATGGCGGCCGGGCGGTATTGTCTGCGGTGTCGGACACGTTAGTGCGCCTCGGTGCGCGCCCGGCCGAGGCTGGAGAATTTACCCGCCGGGCATTCCTGAACGGACGGATGGATCTGATCGAGGCGGAGGCCGTGGCTGATCTGATCGCCTCCGAAACAAGCTCGCAACGCGCCCAGGCTTTACGCCAGATGGAGGGCGGGCTGGGCGATGTCCTGCATGGCTGGGCCGGACAACTGACCCGCTTGCTGGCCCAGCAAGAAGCGTTGATCGATTTTCCTGACGAAGACCTGCCGCCCGAAGTCGAAGCATCGATGTTGGGCGAGATTTCCAGCGTTCTCGCCGAGATTTCCGCGATGCTGGATGATGGCCGACGCGGCGAGAGGCTGCGTGACGGTTTGGTATTCGCCGTTATAGGCCCACCAAACGCCGGCAAATCCACCTTGGTGAACAGCCTGGCCGCCCGCGAGGTTGCCATTGTGTCGGAGACACCCGGCACCACCCGCGATGTTCTGGAGGTACGGCTCGATCTCGGCGGTGTGCCGGTAACGCTGCTTGATACCGCCGGGCTGCGAGAGGCGCGCGATCCGATTGAAGCCGAAGGTATTCGGCGCGCCCGGGCACGGATGGCGGAGGCCGATCTTGTGGTGCAGGTTGCCGATGATGGGTTTTTTGAGCCTATCGACGTGACCGACATTATCCGCGTCCATACCAAAGCTGATCTTAGTGGCGGGGAGGGGTTGGCGGTCAGTGCTGCAACCGGCGCCGGAATGGATATCTTGCGGGACGTGCTGGCCGCGGCCGCGCACAGGCTGACGCAAGGGGAGGGCCCGCCGCCTTTGACCCGGGCGCGCCACCGGGCGGCATTGTCCCAGGCTGCCGAACGCCTCGACGCGGCGCTGGATGCGCCTTTACCGGAATTACGCGGCGAAGATTTGCGAATGGCATTGCGGGCGATCGGTCGCATCACCGGCATTGTAGGCGTGGAAGATATTCTCGATCAGGTCTTTCGCCAGTTCTGCATTGGGAAGTAAAAGGGTGGCATGAATACACAATTTGATGTTGTCGTAATCGGTGGCGGCCATGCCGGTTGTGAGGCAGCGGCAGCGGCAGCGCGGATGGGTGCCCGCACGCTGTTGCTGACCCACCGCCTGGCGACGATTGGCGAGATGTCTTGCAACCCCGCAATCGGTGGGATCGGCAAGGGCCATCTGGTGCGGGAAATTGATGCGCTCGATGGATTGATGGGGCGGGTGGCGGACCAGGCCGGCATCCATTTCAAAGTGCTCAATCGCAGCAAAGGCCCGGCCGTGCGTGGCCCACGCGCACAATGCGATCGCGCGCTGTATCGGACGGCGATGCAAGCGGCGCTCGCGGCCCAGCCGGGGTTGGAAATACGCGAGACATCGGTCGATGACCTCGAAATCGACGCTGATGGGCGTCTGGCCGCCGTGATGTGTGGCGACGGCACGCGCATTGCGTGCGGCGCTGCCGTGCTGACTGCTGGCACATTCCTGCGTGGAATGACCCATATTGGTTCTGTAACTCAACCAGCCGGACGGGCCGGCGAGGCGCCATCGGTTCGGCTGGCCGAAGCGCTCAGTCGGTTGGGCCTTCCGCTCGGGCGGTTGAAGACCGGCACGCCGCCACGACTTGATGGACGCACCATCGACTGGGCGGCGCTAGATCAAGATTGGGGCGACGCAACCCCTGAACCGTTCAGTGTGCTGACCACATCACTTCCAAATCGGCAGATTGCCTGCGGGATTACCGCAACGACGCCGGCGACCCATGCGGTTATCCGCGAAAATATTCACCTTTCCGCCGTATACGCGGGCCAGATTGCCGGTCGCGGGCCGCGCTACTGCCCATCGATTGAAGACAAGGTGGTGCGGTTTGCTGATCGCGAGCGCCACCAAATCTTTTTGGAACCGGAGGGGCTAACCGACAACACCGTCTACCCGAATGGTATTTCCACCAGCCTGCCCGCCGAGGTTCAGATCGCGATGCTGGCGACAATCCCTGGTTTAGCCAACGCGCGCGTTATCCGCCCAGGCTACGCAGTTGAATATGACTATGTCGATCCCAGGGCGTTATGGCCATCGCTCGAACTTCGTGTGCTTCCCGGGATGTTTTTGGCGGGGCAGATTAATGGCACCACCGGATATGAAGAAGCGGCGGCGCAAGGCATTCTTGCCGGAATCAATGCAGCGCGGCTCACCAGTGGTTTATCCGCGGTTCAGTTTGACCGTGCTGAGGCCTATATTGGCGTTCTGGTTGATGATTTGACTCGCGATGGCGTTACCGAGCCTTATCGGATGTTCACCTCTCGGTCGGAATACCGTTTGACGCTGCGCGCAGACAATGCCGACTTGCGGATCACTGGCGCCGGCATGGCGTGGGGTTGTGTCAGTGCGGAACGTGGCAAGCTGTTCACGGCCCATCAAGCTGCGCTCGCCGACGCGCTTGTCCGCGCGCGGGCGGAGACCCTGACCCCGAGCGCCCTTCGCGCCCATGGCGCAGAAATTCGCGCAGATGGCCGCAGCCGCACCGTCTTGGAGCTACTCGCCCACCCGCAAGTTTCAGATGATGCCATTACTTCCGCGTTTCCCTGGCTCCGCGACCTGCCACCCAGGGTCTGGTCCCACGTGCAAACCGAGGCTCTTTATGCTGGGTACCTCCCACGACAAGATGCCGACATCAAATCGTATCGGCGCGAGGAAGCTGTGGGACTCGGCGATGTCGATTTCGCCCTCATCGGCGGATTATCCACTGAGCTCCGCGACAAACTGGATGCCACCCGACCTGCGTCCCTGGCTGCCGCCGCACGCATTCAAGGGATGACCCCAGCCGCCCTTGGGGCGTTGGTCGCCCATGTCCGACGGCGTCCCACAACTAATGTTTCACGTGAAACATAGCTCCAAGACGCTAATCGATGTTTCACGTGAAACATTAGCCGCGCTAGAAACTTATGTCGCGCTGCTGTTGCGCTGGAACGGCACAATTAATTTGATTTCCCGTGGCGACGAGGCGCTGGTTTGGGACCGCCACATTGCCGACAGCTTAGCGCTGGCATCCTTCCTGCCGGCCGAGTTTTCCCACGCAATCGATATAGGCTCCGGCGGAGGACTTCCCGGCGTGGTGTTGGCGATCGTCACCGGCCGTCCATTTCACCTTGTTGAATCCGACCAGCGAAAGGCCGCTTTCTTGCGTGAGGCAGCGCGCGAACTCGCTTTGCCGATCACGGTACATGCCACGCGGGTTGAGGCCGCACATCCCCCGCCGGCACCAGTAATTACGGCGCGAGCTGTCGCGCCGTTGGCCACATTGCTGGCATGGGCGACACCCCATTTAGCGCCCGGCGGCTTTTGTTTGTTTCCGAAGGGTCGGACGGCGAATGATGAATTGACGGCAGCCCGCCTGGAATGGCAAATGGATGTCGTGGCGGCGCCCAGCCCAACCGACCCCTCCGCCCGTATCCTTCGTATCAGCGAGATCGCCCGTGTCGGCTTCCAGCCCTAACGTTTCTCGTCCCCGTATCCTCGCCGTCGCCAACCAGAAGGGCGGTGTTGGCAAAACCACGACTGCGGTAAATCTTGCTGCCGCGCTAGCCACTGCAGGTGAACGGGTGTTGCTGATCGATCTCGATCCACAGGGCAACGCCTCAACAGGCTTGGGGATTGACCGGGAAGATCGCGCAACCGGCACCTATGCCATGCTGCTGGAAGGCATCCCCCTCGCGACCATTCGCCGTGCGACGAACATCGCCAATCTCTCGATCCTGGCAGCCGACCAGGATCTTGCGGGCGCTGAAATTGAGCTTTCCGGTGTTGAGCGGCGGGAGTTTCGGCTCGCAGACGCGCTGGCGGATAGCCCGGACAGTTTCGTTCTGATCGATTGCCCCCCAAGCCTGGGTTTGCTGACCCTTAACGCGTTGGTGGCGGCGGATGCTGTACTGGTGCCTCTGCAATGCGAATTCTTTGCGCTGGAGGGGATCAGCCAGATTGTGCGCACGATCGAACGAGTGCGGACTGCGCTAAATCCGAGATTGCGCCTGCAAGGAATCGTGCTGACCATGTTTGATCGTCGCAACAATCTTTCAGACCTGGTCGCGGCAGATGCGCGCAGCTTTTTCGGTGCACAGATTTATGAGACGGTGATCCCGCGCAATATTCGAATTGCTGAATCGCCCAGTCACGGGAAACCCGTCGTAACGTACGATGATCGTTCCCCCGGCGCACAAGCCTATATGAGGCTGGCCCAAGAGTTTCTCATCCGCGAACGTGATATCAGGACAACAGCATGAGCGCGAAAGAAGTCTCCCCCCGGCTTGGCCGCGGCCTTGCCGCACTGCTGGGCGAAACTGCACCAAGTTTGTCGCCGGGCATGGCAGGCGGGATCACCACAATTCCTGTCGAGCATCTGGAACCCGGCCCATTTCAACCGCGCGCCAGCATAGACCCGGACAATTTGCAGGATCTGGCCAATTCGATCCGTGCGCGTGGTGTGCTGCAACCTTTGTTAGTCCGTCCGCATCCGGATACACCCAATCGGTTCCAGATTATAGCCGGGGAACGGCGGTGGCGCGCCGCCCAGATTGCCGGCTTGCATGGCGTCCCGGTGCTCATACGCCCGCTTAGCAACGCTGAAGCGATGGCAGCCGCCTTGGTTGAAAACCTGCAGCGGGCCGACCTCGATGCCATGGAGGAAGCGGAGGGTTACCAGCGCCTGCTCGATGAATTCGGCATGACCCAGGAAGTGCTGGCCGAGGCAGTTGGAAAATCCCGCAGTCACATCACCAATACGCTGAGGCTGCGAAGCTTGCCGGTAACGGTGCAGGCTGAGTTGCGCAAAGGCACCATCACCGCCGGGCACGCGCGCGCCTTGCTGACCCATCCCAACCCGGAAGCAGCCCTTGCCCAGGTCATCGTCGGTAGCCTCAATGTGCGTCAGACTGAGGCGCTGAACCAACGCCCCAGCAAAGCCCAGCCGTCAAACCGGGCGAGGGATCCGGAAACAGAAGCGCTTGAACACAGCCTGTCTGAAACGCTGGGGCTGAAGGTGGATATTGCATTTGATGGCAAAGGCGGTTCGATCCGGATTATGTATCGATCGCTGGATCAGCTTGATGGGGTGATTGCGCTGCTACAACGCTGATCCAGTGGCGGCCATCAAGCGGCCTTCTTGAAATACCCCTGCGCGACCAGCGTCTCGGCAATCTGCACCGCGTTAAGGGCCGCACCTTTGCGCAAATTATCCGCCACGCACCAGAAACCCAGCCCGTGTGGCACGGTCGGGTCCTTGCGGATGCGGCTGATATAGGTTGCGTCTTCACCCGCACATTCCAGCGGCGTGACAAAGCCGCCGTCTTCCCGCGTATCCTGCACGATAATCCCCGGCGCATGGCGCAGCACGTCACGCGCTTCACTCGCCGTTACCGGGCGTTCGAATTCCACGGTGATCGATTCTGCGTGGCCGATGAACACCGGCACCCGGACGCAGGTCGCGAAGACAGCGATATCGGGATCGAGGATTTTCTTGGTTTCGACCACCATTTTCCATTCTTCCTTGGTGGCGCCGTCATCCATGAATTTGTCGATCTGCGGGATCACGTTGAAGGCGATCTGCTTGGTAAATTCCTGCGGCACCACCTGGTCATGCACCAGGCTGCGGCGTGATTGCAGCAGCAACTCCTCCATGCCTTCCTTGCCGGCGCCGGACACTGATTGATAGGTCGAAACCACCACGCGCTTGATTTTGTAGCGGTCATGCAATGGCTTTAACGCCAGCACCATCTGGATCGTTGAACAATTCGGATTGGCGATAATGCCACGGCGGATCTTGCCCAGCGCCTGCGGGTTCACTTCCGGCACCACCAGCGGCACATCGTGCTCCATCCGAAAATGGCTGGTATTATCGATCACCACACACCCGGCCGCGGCCGCACGCGGGGCGTAAATCGCTGAAACCGACGCGCCTGGGCTGAACAGACCAATATCCCAGCCGGCAAAATCGAATTTCTCAAGATTTTGCACCTTCAGCACACGTTTGTCGCCGAACGAAATCTCCTGCCCGGTCGAACGCGGCGACGCCAACGCCACGACGTCCTTGATTGGGAAATCGCGCTCAACCAAGGTTTTCAGAATCTCGCGGCCCACCGCTCCGGTGGCGCCGACAACCGCTACTTTGAAGGCCATGGCAAACCGTTCCTTATCGTAAAGTTGGCGGAGGGTTAATCAGTGGCGCGGCGCGGTGCAAGGGGAGTCTGAATGTGGCTGGGCTGCGCCAAGGTTTGCCTCGCGAAAGCCGCGATTGGCACCCATACTGCTGGCTGTAGTATTAAGAGATGGACATGCGATTTTCTTTGGCGCTGCTCACCCTGTTATTGGCATCAACGGCCCAAGCTGAGACGGTCTTGCGCCTGTCCGAAACCGGCATTGTCAGCGTTCGGCCAGACCGGCTGGTGGCAGGGATGCGGTTCGAAATTAATGGGCCGGCCGCGCCTGACGTGCAAGCCAGGGTGAACGCCGCGATTGCCACTGCTGTCGATCTCGCCAGGAAAACCGCCGGCATCACCGTCGTCACCGGTGCCTATAATGTCTGGCAAGTGCAGGCCACGGCCCAGGCGGGCAAGCATTGGCAGGGCTCGCAGATCATCAACCTCACCGGCAGCGACGGGGCCACCTTGCTCAGTTTGGTCGGCGCGTTGCAGGCACAGGGCCTGGCGATGCAGCAACTCGGCTGGCAGATGGCACCAGCAACCGCGCGGGCGGCCCAAACCGAGGCAACCCGGCTTGCCGTCACCCAGCTGCGCGGCCGTGCTGACACCGTTGCGGCAGCCCTCGGGATGGTGTTCGTGTCATTTCGCGCGGTCAACCTCGACCCAGGGTCGGGCCCCATGCCACGCGCCATGGTCGCCATGCCGATGCCCCCGCCGATGGCCGGGCGCGAAATGCCAGCCCCAGTCGCCGAGGCCACCAATGTAACGGTCGAAGCGCGGGTCGAGGCCGAAGCCATTCTCGACATCAAGCCATAGGGCTGGGATGTCGCGCTACGAGATTTACCGGTCAGATAATCTTACCGTCTATCTCAATGGCGGCGACCCGCCATCGCAGATGGTGTTGATCGCCTTCGATCATTGGCGCCCGGCGCATGACGACCAGGACCCAGGCTTCGCCGAGGAATTTGCCATCGGCCATGCCATCGATGTGATCTGTGTGCGGTGCCAGACCAATGCGTGGTGGCAATACCCCGAAATGGCAGAAGCGTTGACAGTGATTGCCGGCTTTGCCGCTGACTGGCCGCGTGTGATCACCTACGGGTCGAGCATGGGGGGCTATGCCGCCTTGCGTTATGCGGGTGCGCTGGGGGCGGCAGGCGCCATTGCGATATCGCCGCAATATTCCATCGACCCCGCCATGGCGCCATGGGAGCATCGCTATGACGACGAAGCCCGCGCGATCGATTTCATCTACGAGCCCTTAATCCAGGCACGCGCTGCCTGCCGCTACGTTGCGGTGTTCGATCCGATCAACCCCTGGGATGCGCGTCACATCGATCGCATCAAACAGGATATCGCGCTCGAAGAGATCAAGTTTCCGCTCAGCGGACATCCATCATTCGACTACCTGAACCGAATCGGTCTGGTTTCCGCTGTCGCGCTGGCATTGATCGAGGGCCGCTACGATCATCGGCATTTCACCGCGTTGGCGCGGGCAGCACGACGAGGCCAGCCGCAATACTGGTTCCACCTGACCTGGATGCTCGAAATCCACGGCCATATCGGTGCCGCAATCGATACTGGCCTGATCCATGCGTCCATGCAGGACGACAAACCGGCGGCGTACGCCCGCGCGGTCCGCCGCCTCATTCCGATGGGGCAGCGATCCTTTGCGGACAAATTGCACCTGGTGCCTGAAGCCGACCGCGCGTTGCTGCTGGAGGCCGCACGGTCGGCATTAGGTTAGCCGCGCGCCGCTTTCGCTCCACCACCCACGCCCATAGTGCCACACCATCGGGAATTGCCGAGGCGGAGGCGAAGGGGCATGCATGATTTAGGCATAAATCATCCACGCAATGCAGACAAAGATCACGCTCCACACCACGGTGTCGATCAGGGTCCGCATAATCATGCGATCTTCGCCCAAACCGAATTGGCTTTCTCCGGTTTTTGCCTGGAGTTGCGACGCAACCAGGTTTCCGGGGAAGCGCAGAATACCTAACACTATCCTGCCAAAACTGTTCCCTGGACCAGGCGTATCGGACGCGGGCGGATCGGGAGCACGACGGGTGGTTGGGATATCTTGGGACATAAGGAACCCTCGATGTGGGCAGAAATCAGCCATAAAGGCACTCAACGCAGCTATCCGTCGGTGGGGCACGCGGCACCACACCGACGTTAGCTTGCTCGTTTCGACCGGCTGCAACTGCGGCCAAACAGATCTCGATTATTTGTTGGCGTATTTATATTGCGGCGCAGCTTGCAGTTGCGCGACAGTGGTGTCCATGGTGGCACGCCATTTTTTGGCGCTGGCATCATAGCTCAGGTTTACCGCAGACGGGCGAATGGCAACATAATGTTCCCCCATCCCCAGAAATCCGCCAACCCCAACGATGTAGGCGTTAATCACCCCAGCATTGAAGGAGATATCCTTGATTTCTCCGATGTTCTGCTTTGCACTATTGTATATTTCCAGCCCGATAAGCTTTGAGCTTAGTTCATCGTTCGTTGGCACCACTGCAAAAATCGCTCCCTGCCCGACTGGGGTGGTTTGATTTTTGCTGTCTCCGGTCGCAATCGTTGGCGATCGGGTTGGCGATGCCGGTGGGACTGCGGTAAGCGGCGCAGCCGGGGTTGCTGGCATTTGCGTCGTCGGGGAGTTCGACATCGGACTTCCCGGCACCATGGGCACCGACGTCGAAGGTGCAGTCGACATTGGGCTTGATGGCGCGGTGTAAGTTTGGGCGACCGCTGCGGACGCGGTCAACAGAAGCGCGGCGACTGACAGGGTTGTGCGGGACATAACAACTCTCCGTAAACAATGGGGCGGGTCAAAGCGAGACCCGCTTGCCATTAATTTAGCGAAGGCCATGTCCGCAAACAGGATCGGAATCTACCCAACTTCACCGCGTTACTTTGCCAGCTTGCTTTCCACTACCGACGCCCACAATGCCACCCCGTACGGGATTGCGGCATCATTGAAGTTATACTGGTGGTTATGCACCGGTGCGCTATCGCCACCATTGCCGAGATTAATGAACGCGCCGGGGATTTTTTCCATCATGAAGGCGAAATCCTCCGACGCCATCACCGGCGGGCGGCTGCGGTTGACCTCGGCATCGCCGACGACCGATGCGGCGGCGTCGGCAACCACGGTCAATTGCGCGGCGTCGTTCACCAAGGGCGCGAAGATCAACCGAAAATCGACCTTCGCTTCCGCCCCGTAACCTGCGGCGATGGAGGTTGCGAGGCGGCGCATATTTGTCTCGATCAACGCCATCGTCTCCCGCTTCATCGTCCGCACCGTGCCGCCCAGCAGCCCGGTTTCGGGGATCACGTTATAAGCATCACCGACCAGCATCCGCGTGACCGACAGGACCGCGGTATCGGAGGGGGAGATATTGCGCGCAACGATTGATTGCAGCGCGCTCGATAACGTGCCGGCCACCAGCACCGGATCGATGCTTTCCTCGGGCCGGGCGCCGTGCGCGCCACGCCCGGTGATGGTGATGTCAAAAAACGCGCCGGCCGCCATCGCGATGCCTGGCGCAATCCCGAATTTCCCGACCGGCATGCCTGGGGCGTTATGCATCCCGAAAATCGCCTCGCAGGGGAAACGTTCGAATAATTTGTCTTCGAGCATGGCGAGCGCGCCGCCCATGCCTTCTTCGCCGGGCTGGAAAATGAAGTTGACCGTGCCGGTGAAGTTCCGGGTTTCTGCCAGATAGCGCGCAGCGCCCAGCAGCATCGTTGTGTGCCCATCATGTCCGCAGGCATGCATCACGCCAGGATTGCGCGACGAATACTCCAAATTAGTTTGCTCGTGGATCGGCAGCGCGTCCATATCCGCCCGCAGCCCGATTGCCGGCCCTGCGCCATTGCGCAACACGCCGACAACGCCGGTCTTGCCGACGCCGCGATGCACTTCGACCCCCCAGGCTTCCAGTTGTTTGGCTACCAGATCGGCGGTGCGATGTTCTTCCATCCCGAGTTCCGGATGGGCATGGATATCGCGCCGGATCGCGGTCAGTTCGGCAACATAGGGGGTGATGTGGTCGATGATTGGGTTGGTCATTTGTGGACTTTCGAAAAACGATAAGGGCTAACCCTCGGGCCAGAATGCGCGATCAATAATCTGAGCGTACGACCAAGGGCACTCCTCGGGGAATAGTGCGACGTCAAGCCCCGTCTCGCGGGCTGCCGCCAGAACAGCGCTGCCGTACGCAGATGCCAGCGCTGTATCCATCAGTGATTGCAGGCTTGGGTTGTCCGCCAGGTGATCGACAACTTCCCGGCGCTGCTCCTCAACCGTCAGCCGCCACGATGTGGATCGTCCGGTCGGTTGGGACTGCCATTTCAGCAAATGCATCATCAGAACTTTGAGCCGACTGACGAGTTCGCGCTTCTCGCTCTTTCCCATGCTCTCGATCTCCTCGGCGATATGCGCAATATCTGCCTCGGACAGGCGACCGGCGCGCAACAGCGCGGCTTGCTGGTTGGCCCAGGCAAAGAAATCCTGCTCGTAGGCGGCATCCATCACAACCTCCTGACGGGAACGGGTGATATATGCGCCGTCCGTAGACTGCCGATCAAGCAAACTCAGCGCCGCACCAGCGCCAGCGACCCACGGCTCAGCGGCTCGGCTCCGCGATCGCCCACCAGGGACGTCCGCCCCAAGGTCATCGCCAGCCCGCGTTCGGCGTCAAACGTGATGATGTGGATGAAGAACACCATCCCCGGCTTTGCCAAGATCGGCTGGCCAGCATAAAGCATCGGCGTGTCCATCCAGTTCGGCGCAAACGTGGTGCCGAGCGAATAGCCGCAGGCATTCATCCGTTGCGCCCGCAGGCCAGCGGCATCGAGCGTCGCGGCATGGGCATCAAACACCGCACCCAACGGTTCACCCGGACGCAGCGCCGCTTCGGCCGCGTGCAGCGCGTCTTCGCAGGCGGCATGCATCGACAGCAATGCTGGATCGGCGCGCCCGATCAGAAATGTTCGCATCAGGCAGGCATGGTAATGCCGATACGCACCGGCGAATTCCAGGGTCAGTTGATCGTCCGCATCAATATGCCGCCGGCCCGAGAAATAGCGGCACATCAACGCGCCCGGCCCCGATCCGATGATGTATTCATTGGCCGGATCGTCACCGCCACCACGAAACACTGCCGCCTGCATGTCGGCCAGGATATCACCCTCGAACGCGCCCGGCTTGGTGCCCGCCTCGGCCGCATCCAGCGCCGCATCGGCCAATTCGGCGGCACGGCGGACATAGGCGATTTCGGCCGGCGACTTGATCAGCCGCAATCCCGAAATCAACCCCGAGGCATCTTCAAGATCGGCAAAGCCGGTCATCGCGGCACTCAGCTTATGGCCGTTCGCCGCCGTCAGCCCGTAGGCGTCCCATTCAACCCCGATCTTGCTCCAGGCCAGCCCCATGCCCCGCAGCATTTCGCGCAGCTCAACCGCCGGTGTTGCGGTCGGTCCATCGACCCAAACCCTGATATCCTCCACCACCGAGGTAAACCGCGCCTGCAACAAATCCGGCGCGCGGTTTAGCAGCGCCAGGCGGCCATCATCGGTCAGCACCAAGCACTGGAAATAGACATAGCCAAACGTGTCGTAGCCGGTCAGCCAGTACATGCTTTCCTGGCGGAACATCAGCAGCGCTGAAATCCCCTGCGTCTGCATCGCAGCGATGGTTGCCGCCTTGCGTGCGGCGAATTCGTCGCGGCTGAAATGAATATGTGATCCGGGAACTAAAGCGGTCATGTCGGCAAATCCAGGTTGGCGTTGATCAGCTTGCTTGGCAGGGAATGGCCAACAATATCCTGCGCCATTCGGGCGCATTCCACCATCGCCGGCAAATCAATCCCAGTTTCGATCCCCAATTGCCGGCACAGAAATACCACTTCCTCGGTGCAGACATTGCCGGCAGCCCCCTGGATGCCGGCGAACGGGCAGCCGCCCAGCCCGCCGACGGCTGTATCGAAATCGCTCACCCCTTCCAGCAGCGCCGCATAGACATTGGCAATCGCCAGCGCCCGCGTGTCGTGCAAATGCAACGCCACCCGCATATCCGGCCAGCGTGTTCGCACCTCACCCACCGCACGGCGGATCATTTCCGGATCGGCCCAGCCCATCGTATCAGCGAGCGACACCGATTTCAGCCCGCCATCGGCAATCGCCTGTAATTCCGCGATATAGTCCAGCACGCGCGAAAGCGGGATTTGGCCTTCAAAATTGCACCCGAACGCGGCCATGATAGTGCCATGCGTGATCGCGATATTTGCCGCCCGATACAATGTGGCGATCTTGCCCTGCATCACCACATCTTCGGCATGGGTCCGCCGCTGATTGCGCATCGAAAACGCGTCCGACGCGGTGAAACTGAGCTTGCCCGAAATCTCAATCACGCCGGCCTGCATCGCCCGTTTCAGCCCTGCATCATTGAGGTAGATGCCGGAATAAAGCACATCGGCGCGTGGGGTAATCGCCGCGCACACCGCTTCTGCGTCCGCCATTTGCGGCACCTGCTTGGGCGACACAAAGCTCACCATCTGGATCGCACCGACGCCGGTTGCCGCCAGCGCATCGATCAGTTGCACCTTTGATGCGGTGGTGATCCGCGTTGGGTCGCCAATACCTTCAAACTGGCAGCCTTCGCGGGGGCCAACCTCGACCAGGTTCACGCGCTTGGGTAATGACATCGAAATTCTCCCTCAGAGATGCGACTGTTGCACCGCGAGCTTCTTGAACACGTCCACCGCCGCCTCTAACTGGGCGATCTCCACCGTCTCCGCCGGCCGATGCGCCACCGCGACATCCCCTGGCCCCAGGATCACGCACGGCGCGATCGGCTGTAATTCGGCGGCCTCGGTACCGTAGGGCGCGGTCGTCGCCGCCCGCCCGAGCATGTCCACACACATCAGCAGCCACGGATGATCGAGCGGCAATTCCGGCGGCGGGCCTTCGGCTGCAATCACCAGACCAAGGCCATGACGGGTTGCGGCGTCGCGGACCGCCGCCACAATCGGCGTCGGGTCGATGCGCGCCGAGTAGCGGAACTTGATGCGCGCTTCGGCTTTGGGCACCGTCATGTTTACCGGGGCACCGAAATTATCGATCACGATGTTGAAGTCACTGAACGGCGGATTGTAGCCGGCGTCATGAAATGTCGGATCATCGCGCAGTCTTTCGTAGATGGCGCGCATGTCGAGCACAAACGGCGCCAGCGCCCAGTTGGCGTTGCGGCCCAACCCGGTGCTGGAATGGGCCTGAATGCCGGTTGCGGTCACGACAAAGCCGATCGCGCTGCGATGGCCGCGCACCGGGATCAGGCTGGTCGGCTCGGCGACCAGGATCGCGGTCGGTTTGACCTGCCGCACCAGGGCCGAAGCGGTGGCGATCAGCCTGGCGCCTTGTTTGCTGGTTTCTTCGTCGGTGGTCAGCAACAGCGTGATCGGCACCCCATCCGGCAGCGCCCGCGCCGCCACGATGCACGCCGCGACCGGGCCTTTCATGTCCGTGCTGCCAAGGCCATGCACATGCCCATCAGCAATCTGGCCGGACCACGGGTCAGTATCCCAGCCGGTTGCCGGCACGGTATCCATGTGCCCCGATAGCGCCAGCCCGCCGGGGCCGCCGCGATGCGCCACCAGCACGCGCTTGGCGACGCCGGCCGGATCGACATAGTCCAGGCGTTCGATCTCAAAACCGCCAAGCTCGGCCTCGATCCGTTCGGCAACGGCGAGGTTGGAGACAAAGCTGCGACTGTCGATGCGCACCAGATCGGCGGCGAGGGTGATTAGATCAGACATAAGGACCTCCGAGGCGCATGGTTGACCGAACCGGCCCATCGCGCCAGCCTCCGGCGATGAACACTGTCTATCTCGACCCGCGATCCGGGCAAACCTTTCCGCTTGATCAACCGCGCTGGTGTGGCGATGGGCGCGCGCCTTTGTTGCTCAGCGATCTGCCGGGGATCGGGCGGGCGGATATCGAGACTGGCACGCGCAGCCTGTGGCGCTATCGGGCGGCGTTCCCAATGCACTGTGCGACGCCGATTTCCATGGGGGAAGGCTGCACGCCGCTGGTGGAACGCCAGATCGCAGGGGCCGCGGCGCTGCTCAAATGCGAATGGTTCATGCCGACCGGCAGTTTCAAGGACCGTGGCGCCAGCCTGATGCTGTCGCTGCTGCGCCAGCAAGGCATCGGCGCGGTGCTGGAGGACAGTTCCGGCAATGGTGGCGCGGCGATTGCAGCCTATGCAGCGGCCGGAGGCATGGCCGCGACTATCATGGCGCCATCCAGCACCAGCCCGGCAAAAACCGTGGCGATGCGCGCGGCTGGGGCAACCGTGGAACTTATTCCCGGCAACCGCCAAGCAACATCGGATGCCGCCGAGGCGCGTGCGGAAACTTTGTTCTACGCCAGCCATAACTGGCATCCGTTTTTTCTGCACGGCACCAAAACGCTCGCCTATGAATTATGGGAGGATCTTGGCTTCCGGGCGCCCGACAATGTCATCGTGCCATGCGGCGCCGGGTCGAACGTGCTGGGCTGCGCGATCGGGTTCGGGGAATTGCTGCGCGCCGGCCAGATCAGCCGGATGCCGCGCATCTTCGCGGTGCAGCCGGAGAATTGCGGGCCGATTGCGTCCGACTTCCTCGGCGTTGCGCCGGCACCGGCACAGCCGACCATCGCCGAAGGCACCGCCATCGCCCAGCCGATCCGCCTGCCGGAAATCGTCGCCGCCTTGCGCGCCAGCTTTGGCGGCGCCGTGCGGCTCGGCGAGGCGGAAATCATTGACGCGACCATGATGCTGGCCGGCATGGGCCATTATGTCGAGCCAACCGCCGCCCAACCGGCCGCCGCTTTCGCCAAATTACTCGCCGCTGGTACCATCGCTCCGGGAGACACAACAGTGCTGGTGCTGACCGGCAGCGGCTTGAAGGCGACGCCCCGCATCGCCGAATTGATGGGAATTGCGCTGTGATCCTGGATGATCTGCCGACACCTTGCCTGGTGCTCGATCGTGGCATTTTGCAAGCCAATCTCGATACAATGTCACGCGCCGTGGCCCGCCATGGGGTGGCGCTACGCCCGCACATGAAGACCGCGAAATCAATCGACGTTGCGCGGCTTGCAATGGCAAGCAAGGACGCAGCCGTGGGCGGGATCACGGTTTCAACTATCGCGGAGGCTGAGTATTTCGCCGCCCATGGCATTGGCGACATTCTCTATGCGGTGGGGATTACCCCGCAGAAGCTCGATCAGATTGCCAAGCTTAATGCCGCAGGCACCGCGATCACGGTGGTGACCGATGATCTTGATGTCGCCAGCGCCATCGCGGGCCATGCCACGAAGCTGCAAACCCTGATTGAGATCGATTGTGGCGAAGCGCGCGGCGGCATCAGCCCGAATGATCCGGCTTTGCGCGCGATCGCCGAGCGGCTCGGCTCCCGCTTTGCCGGGGTGATGACCCATGCCGGACATTCCTATGCGGGGCGGAGCGTGGCTGACATGCGGGCGCTGGCGGAACTCGAACGCCAGGCCGCGTTGCGGTCCGTTGCACATTTACGGGACGCCGGGTTCGCGGTTGAAATCATTTCCGTGGGCAGCACGCCGACCGCGCTGCATGCGGCAACCCTCGACGGGGTCAGCGAAACCCGCCCGGGGGTTTATATGTTCGGCGACCTGTTTCAGGCCCAGATCGGCACAAACGCGCTTGATGCGATTGCGGTGACGGTGCTTGCCAGCGTGATCGGCCGGCGCAAGGCGGAGCGACGGGTGCTGATTGATGCTGGCGCGCTGGCACTGTCCAAGGATCGCAGCACCCAGGCCGCGCCGATCGATTATGGCTTTGGGTTGGTGCTCGATATCAATGGCCACCCGACGCTTGGCCACAGCATAATCAGCCGCGCCAACCAGGAACACGGGATTGTGGACCTAGACCCGACGGTGGAACTGCCCGCCATGCCGATTGGCACGAAGCTGCGGGTTGCGCCCAACCATACCTGCCTGACCAGTGCCGCGCATGATCGCTACTACGTTGTCGACGGCAGCGACACTGTCCAGGCGATCTGGCCACGGGTGAATGGCTGGTAGACGACTGGGCGCGACACCTTCCCTTAACCTCTCGGCGGCATAGTCCTTTTTGACCGCGCGTAATGACGTCTCCGCGGCTCCCTGACGCCAAAACGGCGCGAGCAGGATTATCCAAAATGCTCCGTCCGCATGTTTCGCCCGCCATGTCTTCGCATGACTGGCATATTTTGTCCGATGAAACCCAACTTACCTTGAGCCGCGCCGCGTTGGTCCTTGCGGTACAAACCGTGGCGGGGCAAGCTGAGATGCTGGCACTCGAAATGGAAAACGGCGCTCTGGCCGACCGGGGCGGGCCAGACGCGCTGCGCCTGTTCGCCGCTGTGCTGCTTGTGTCGCAGGATAGCGGGATGGAGGTGCAGGGGAATGCTTAGTTAATCCTGCAAGGTCTGCCATTTTTCGGCGGCAGCCTCGGCCGGGATTGGGTGGGTCGCATCCAGAATCCATCCGGCAATATCGCCGATCGGCACCGCCCGCCCGAGATCGCGTGGCAGCAAATGATGTCCGGTCGGATAATAGGCGCGCCGCGTGGTGGCCTTGGGCAGCGCGCGCCAAACTGTGCGGGTCGCCTCCTGCGGGATCAACATGTCATTGCCGCCATAGAGAAACAGTGCAGTTGCGGGAAAACCGTTCGCCGAGGCCAGCGCCGCGTCCATCAGGTCCACCAGCCCACGCACCGTATCAAACCGTGCCCCGCGCAGGGTCAACGGATTGCGCGAATGGCTGATCCAGGCCTCCATATTATCGGTGGGCACGATGCGCATACCGGGTGGCGGGCGGCTGGGGGAAACCGATGGGATGATATTTGCCGCCAGCCACAACCCAGCGCGCATGAAAATGTTCATCCGCGCCCGCCCCCAAACCGCGGGGGCCAACATCACGTAGCGCGCGCCAGCCGGCGCCTGGTCTGAAACCGCGAGGCACATCGCCACTGCGCCGCCCATACTCTCCCCCATCACCACCAGTTCGGACCCCGGATGGCGACGGCGCAGCAGTTCAGCGATTTCCGCCGCATCAGCGACCATGATGGGATGTCCGGCCCAGATCCCGCGTAAAGGAGCGCCACCAAAGCCGCGCTGATCGTAGGCGTAAACCGCGATGCCGGCCGCGGCGAAAATCGGCGCCGGTAACTCCCAGGCATCGCGACTGTCATTGAAGCCGTGCAGCGCCACCACGACTGCGCGCGGCGCGCCATCTGGCAGCCAAGCCCGATAGGGCAAGCGGGCACCATCGGCCATGATGAAGGCGTTGGCATCCAAATCGGCGGGACCTTTCACTGGCACCGGCGGCAGCGGCGATGCGCAGGCAGCCAACGCCCCGGCCCCCAGCATGGCGGCCCGGCGCGACAAAGTTTCGAAACGGGGTGAGGTTGAAACCATCGCGGCCATGGCTATCATGCCGTGCGGCGGCAGACTATCTAGTGCCGACTATTTCCCGACCCTCCCGAGGATGCCCCATGCAAGACGGCGCGCCCACCCCGACCGAGATCATCCATGTCGACGACCGCACCATCGCCTGCGATGGCGGGGACGGTGCGATGGGCCATCCTCGGGTGTTCCTGCGCATCGCGGAAACCCAAGTCTTGTGCCCGTATTGCTCCCGGCTTTACGTGCTGAACGAAGGTGCCGGCCACGGCGCGGACCACTGACATGACCGCCCCCCCGCATCTGGTGTTAATCGACGGGTCGGGCTTCATTTTCCGCGCCTTCCACGCTTTGCCGCCGATGTCACGACCGGACGGCACCCCGGTCAACGCCGTTTTCGGCTTCACCAACATGCTGGCGCGTCTGCTGAAGGACCATGTCGGCACCCATTTCGCGGTGATCTTCGACGCCGGCCGTTATACCTTCCGCAACCGGCTTTACGAGGGCTACAAGGCCCAGCGCCCGGAAACCCCGCCCGACCTTGCCCCACAATTCGCCCTGGTTAAACAAGCCACCGAAGCATTTGGCGTCCCGGCGATTGAGCTTTCGGATTGGGAGGCCGACGACCTCATCGCATCGTACGCCCGCGCCGCCACCGAATGCGGCGGCACTGCGATCATCGTGTCATCCGACAAGGATCTAATGCAGCTGATCCGACCTGGCGTTGCCATGCAGGACCCGATGAAGAACAAGCCCATCGGCCTTGCCGAGGTGATGGAAAAATTCGGCGTCGGCCCCGAAAAGCTGATCGACGCCCAGGCGCTGATCGGTGATAGCGTCGATAACGTCCCCGGTGTCCCCGGCATTGGCCCCAAGGGTGCGGCACAACTGATTAACGACCATGGCGACCTTGAGGGCATTCTTGCCGCCGCCCCGTCGATGAAGCCGTCCAAACGCCGCGATCTGCTGATCGAGCATGCCGAAAAGGCCCGGATTTCCCGTATTCTGGTTACCCTGCGCGATGACGCGCCGCTGCCGCTGCCGATCGAGGCGCTGGTGATGCGCGACAGCGACCCCGCCAAGCTAATCGCCTTCCTGCTCGCCCAGGGTTTCCGCAGCACGATCGGTCGGTTGGGCCTCGACAAGCACATCCCGGCCTCCACGCCGGAAGCGCCGATGCAGGCTGCCCCGGTTGCCCCAAGCGATGCGCCCGGATTTGGCCCTTACGAAACCATCACCACGCTGGACGGCCTGCAAGGCTGGATCGACGCCGCACGCCTATCCGGCATTGTCGCAGTGGATACCGAAACCGATGGGCTCGACGCGTTGCGCGCCAATCTGGTGGGAATTTCGTTGGCCACCGCGCCGGGCCGGGCTTGCTATATCCCGGTGCGCCATATCGCGACCCTGGAAGCGCTAATCCCGCAGCAACTCACCGCCGATCAGGCCGTCACCGCCCTCGCACCCTTGCTGGTCGACCCGTCGGTGCTGAAAATCTTCCAGAACGCCAAGTTCGACCTGTTGATCCTCGGGCGCGCCGGCGCGCCGGACGCCACGCCGCTCGATGACACCATGGTGATATCCTTCGCCCAGGATGCCGGCGCCCACGGGCATGGCATGGATGAACTTTCGACGCTGCATCTTGGCCACACCCCGATTTCGTTCGACAGCGTCACCGGCACCGGCAAGGGGCGGCGGCCCTTTGCCGAAATCCCGCTCGACCGCGCCACCGCCTATGCCGCCGAGGACGCCGATGTGACATTGCGGCTGTGGCAGGCGCTGCACCCGCGGCTGCGGATCAACAAATCCCTGGCGCTTTACGAACAGGTCGAACGCCGGCTGATCCCGGTCCTGCTCGCCATGGAACGCGCCGGCATCAAGGTTGATGAAGTTGAACTCCGCGCCCTGTCGAAAGATTTTGAAACCCGCATGGCGGTGATGGAAACCGACATCCATGTGCTCGCTGGTGAGAATTTTAATCTCGGCTCGGCCAAACAGCTTGGTGAAATCCTGTTCGATAAGATGAGCCTGCCCGGCGGCAAGCGGATGAAAACTGGGGCCTGGGGCACTGATGCGTCGGTCCTGCAAGGGCTCGCCGAACAGGGCCATCAGCTTCCCGTTCGCATTCTGGAATGGCGCCAGCTCGCCAAGCTGAAATCGACCTATACCGACGCGCTGGTTGCCCAGATCAACCCGGAAACCAAACGCGTCCACACCAGCTTTGCGATGGCGATCGCCGCCACCGGCCGGCTATCATCCACCGATCCCAATTTGCAGAATATTCCGATCCGCACCGAAGAAGGCGGCCGCATCCGCCGCGCCTTCATCGCCGAACCCGGCAATGTGCTGGTCAGCGCCGATTACTCGCAGATCGAACTTCGCCTGCTCGCCCACGCCGCCGATCTGCCGGCGCTGAAGGAAAGCTTCGCCGCCAGCGAGGACATCCACGCCCGCACCGCGTCGGAAGTTTTCGGCGTGCCCATGGTCGGGATGGACGGCGCCACCCGCCGCCGCGCCAAGGCGATCAATTTCGGCATCATTTACGGCATTTCTGCCTATGGCCTCGCCCGCCAACTCCAGATCGATCCCGGCGAAGCGCGCCGCTACATTGACGCCTATTTCGCCCGCTACCCCGGCATTCGCACTTATATGGAGCGGGTGCGCGATGAAGCCCGCGAAAACGGCTTCGTGCTCACCCCGTTCGGCCGCCGGGTCTGGATTGCCGGCATCGCCGACAAGAACGCCGCCCGCCGCAGCTACGCCGAACGCCAGGCGATCAATGCGCCGCTGCAAGGCGGTGCCGCCGACATCATCAAACGCGCCATGGTCAAGCTGCCGGCTGCGCTGGCCACATCGAACCTCGGCGCGCGGATGCTGTTGCAGGTGCATGACGAATTGCTGTTCGAGGTGCCGGAAGCGGCGGCCGATGCGCTGGCGGACTTGGTGAAAACGGTGATGGAAAACGCTGCCGTGCTGTCGGTGCCTTTGGTGGTGGAGACGGGCAAAGGCAAGAACTGGTCGGAAGCGCATTGAAGGAAGGTCTTCTTTTTGTTCACAAAAAAAACAACTTTCTTGGAGTCTTATTTATGCAAGAACTGAAAATCGGCGACGTCACCATCACCAGCATCGTTGAGCGTGACGGCCCCTGGCGCACCCCGGCGGCGATGTTCCCGAGCTACGACCCGATCATCGGTGCGAAATATCTCGCCGAGGTAGAACCCGAGACCTTCGATCCGGTCACCGGCAAGATGGTCATCACCTACCAAACCTTCGTGGTCCGCACCAAGCATCACACCATCCTGGTCGATACCTGCACCGGTGAAGACAAGGGCTATCCGGCGCCGATGGATTTCCCCAAGCAGCCCTGGCTCGATGGGTTGGCGGCGGCGAAATTGCGGGTCGAGGATATCGATTACGTGTTCTGCACCCATCTCCACATCGACCATTGTGGCTGGAACACCGTGTTGCGCGACGGGCGCTGGGTGCCAACCTTCCCCAATGCGAAATACATTTTCCACAAGCGCGAATACGATTTCTGGGCGGCGGCGACCGCGCGTGGCGAGCAACCGCCGGGCCAGGTGTGGCAGATGAACTGCCTGCCGATCGTCGAAGCCGGCCAGGCGCTGCTGGTCGATGATGATTTCGCCCTGGATGACACCGTGACCCTGACGCCGACCCCTGGCCATTCGCCGTGCCATTGCTGCGTCAACATTTTTTCCGGCGGCCAGCGCGCTGTGGTGACGGGCGACATGATGCATCACGCACTGCAATGCCGAGACCCGGACCTGTCCACCATTTTCGACTGGGATGCCAAGATGGCGGCTAGCTCGCGCCGCAGCTTCCTGGCGTCTGTCGCCGATACCGATACGCTGATCCTGCCGGTGCATTTCCCCTCACCAACCGCCGGGCTAGTGACGTCTGACGGGGACCGGTTCCACTACCGCTACAAGCGCGGTTGAAGCCGGACCTGCCGATTGGGTTGCTGGCGGCTGGGGCGTTCCTCGGCGCCTCTGCCGCCCGGATCATCGATCCGTTGCTGCATGTCGTGGCGACCGATTTCGCCACCACTGTGCCAGCGGTTTCGGTGATCGTTGCGGCGTTTTCGTTGCCGTACGGATTGTGTCAGGTGGTGCTCGGCCCGCTGGGTGACCGGTTTGGCAAGCTGCGCATCATTTTGTTTGCGCTTTGCGCCTATATCGTCGCCCTGATTGGCTGCGCGCTGGCGACCAGTCTGCCGATGCTGACCCTGATGCGGGTCTTCGCCGGCGCCACCTGTGCCGCCGCGGTGCCGATTGGCATGGCCTATATCGCCGACGCGGTTCCTTATGCGCAGCGCCAGATCACGTTGACCAAATTCCTCAACGGCACCGTTTTGGCGCAGATTCTGGCGGGGCCGGTGGGCGGCATCTTCGGGCAATATTTTGGCTGGCGCGGCGTGTTCATCGCGCTGGCCGCCGCGACCCTTGCCGTGGTGATCGCGCTGGCGATGCGGCTGCAAACCCTGCCCGACCCCAAGCGCGAGGGGGCAACGTTTACGCTCACCAACTACATCACCCTCGCCCAGCCCGGCCTGCCACGGATCATCCTGCTCGCCGGCTTCATCGATGGGGCGTTGCTGATGGGCGCGTTTCCCTTCCTCGCCCCCTATCTGCGCGAGGAATTTGCCCTGCCTTACGCCGCCATCGGCTTGATTCTGGCCTGCTTCGGCGTGGGCGCGCTGATTTACACGCGCACCGCCCGGCACTTGCTGCCGAGGCTAGGTGAGGCGGGGCTTGTTATCGCCGGCGGTATCCTGATGACGATTGTGCTGACCGTCGGCATGATTTCCCCCGCCTGGCAGGCGTTCATCGTCGTGCAAATCCTGCTCGGACTTGGCTACTACATGCTGCACGCGGTCTTGCAGGCCCAGGCGACCGAGATGCTGCCCAACGCCCGTGGCACTGCGGTGGCGAGTTTCGCGCTCGCCCTTTTCATGGGCCAAAGCGTCGGCGCGTTGGGCATGGGGTTTCTGATCGCGCATTTCAGCTACCGGACCGCGTTCATAATCGATGCGGCGTTGATCCTGGCGTTGGCGATTTGGCTGCGCGGGCGGTTGCGGTTACCAGGCTGATGGCGGAGTAGCGCACGCCCCACTTGCCTTCCCGCCCCGCCCAGCGCTACCTCCCCCCATAAAATGTGATCCAGGAGCCTTCCCCCCATGCGCGTGAAAGACGTCAAGAAAATCGTGCTCGCCTATTCCGGCGGCCTCGATACCAGCGTGATCCTGCGCTGGCTCAAAACCACCTATAAGTGTGAGGTGGTGACCTTCACCGCTGATCTCGGCCAGGGCGAGGAACTTGAGCCCGCCCGGCGGAAAGCCGAAGCGGCCGGGGTGAAGGAAATCTTCATCGACGATCTGCGCGAAACCTTCACCGCTGACTTTATCTTCCCGATGTTCCGCGCCAACGCCCTCTATGAAGGCCAATATCTGCTCGGCACCTCAATCGCCCGGCCGTTGATTGCCCAGCGCCAGATCGAGATTGCCGAAATGGTCGGTGCCGACGCTGTCGCCCATGGCGCCACCGGCAAAGGCAACGATCAGGTCCGCTTTGAGCTCAGCTATTACGCGCTCAAACCCGATATCAAAATCATCGCCCCGTGGCGCGAATGGGAACTTACCAGCCGTACCCGCCTGCTCGAATTCGCCGAGGCCAACCAGATCCCCATCGCCCGCGACAAGCGCGGCGAAGCCCCGTTCAGCGTCGATGCCAATTTGCTGCATTCGTCGAGCGAGGGCAAAATCCTCGAAGACCCCGCCATCGAAGCCGATGAAAGCGTTTATCAGCGCACCATCCGCCCCGAGGACGCGCCCGATAAGGCAACCGTCATCAGCATGGATTTCGTCAACGGCGATCCGGTGGCGATCGACGGGGTAAAACTGTCCCCGGCGATGCTGCTGACCAAGCTGAACGAACTCGGCCGCGCCAACGGTATTGGCCGGCTTGATCTGGTC
>JANYCX010000235.1 GCA_025360065.1 Acetobacteraceae bacterium
TCTACCTGCACTCGAGCCTGACGGCGAACCGAATGCCAGCCGCCAACGATGGCGAACGCCGTCGTATCCTGCGCTATTCCAACCGCGAGGTGCTGATTGCCCTCAGCCTCGCCGGCATGGTCAACATGGCAATGATCATCATGGCCGCGGTGGCGTTCCATGCTACCAACCCGGAAATCGCGACGATCGAGACCGCCTATGCCACCCTCACCCCGTTGCTCGGCGGGTTCGCGGCATCTGTCTTCCTGTTGAGCGTGCTGGCGTCGGGCCTGTCGAGTTCGGTGGTTGGCACCCTGGCCGGGCAAGGGATCATGCAGGACATGGTCCATTTCAGCATCCCGCTTTGGGTACGCCGGCTGGTCACTATGGCGCCGGCGTTCGTGGTGGTGTGGATCGGCGCCGACCCGACCGACAGCCTGGTGATGAGCCAGGTGGTGCTGAGCATTGCCTTGCCAGTGCCGATGATCGCGTTGCTGGTGCTGGCCGGGCGGCGCGATGTCATGGGTAGTTTCGCCAATCGTCGATATGTGCAGGCCGCGGCAGTGGTTGCGGCGGTTGCGGTTCTGGCGTTGAATGCGGTTTTATTGGCGGGTGCCGCTGGGGTCGACTTCTTCTGACCAAAAGGAAATAGCGGATGCGGCTTGGATTGGTGTAGGCCGTTTTGCTCGTCGCCATGGCGGCACGTGCCGAGCGGGTTCATATCCCCGGTCCCGATGGGATCACCCTGCAGGCGGAATTATTCCGACCCGACAGTCCCAGACCAGTCCCAGCCATTGTCGCCCTGCATGGCTGCGGCGGCGCATTTCCGGCGCGCGACAGCCAATGGCGCGAGATTTTTCTCGCAGCGGGCCACATCGTTGTGTTCCCCGATAGTTTCGGCTCTCGCGGGCTGAAATCTCAATGCCGGGTGCATGACCGGATTGCGACCGCCAACGGGTTGCGCCGCTTGGACGCCCTGGCAACTGCGACCTGGCTGTCGGCACAAATTGGGGTAAAGCCGGGTGGCGTTGTGCTGCTGGGATGGTCCGATGGCGGCAGCACCGTTCTCGCCGCTGCGGAAATGCGGCCGGACACTTCAGCCGGGCTGATACGCGGGATGATCGCTTTCTATCCGGGTTGTTCGGTCGCCGCCGGTAAATCCGGTTGGCAACCGATTGCCAATTTGATGATCCTGATCGGTGAGGCCGATGACTGGACACCGGCCGCCCCGTGCCGCCGCCTTGCGGGTCAGGTTGGCGCAAAATTGGACTACATCAGCTATCCCGGCGCCTATCATGATTTTGATGCACCGGTGCCGGTGCGGGTGCAGCACAATATCCCGCGCAGCAGAAATGCGGACCACAGCGTGCATGTCGGCGGTGACCCGGTGGCCGCGCAGGATGCAATCCGACGGGTGGCGGGGTTTCTGGCAGGTTTGAAATAACGGTAACTGCCCAGGTTTTCACGATATCGTTGACATTTCTTTGCCTGCCGGTTGATTGGCGCAGCGCAAACACGTCCTTGCGAGCCCAAGCAATGATGGACTGCGTCGCTTGGGCTCGCAATGACGTGATTGGGGGAGCCTGGGCGCTTGGTATAAATCTTTGCTTGGCGCACCGCCGCCGGCCGTCACGCCGCCAACGTCACACGGGCCGCAATCACAAACGCCGCCTTTGGCCTTGTCTGACTGAATAACGTAATCGACGTCACCCGGCGCGATGGGGCAAGGGACGTCGCAAAATGCGCCTCTGCGGCCGGCATCCACATTGCCCGTTCCGCCTCGGTCAGTCGGCGCGTCAACGTCATGTGGAAAAACCAAGTGGCGAACACATAGGGATAGCCCCAGCGCACCAGATTCGCGTCCATCACCGGGCTGAGTCTGGATTTGCGGCGCTTGGCGAGTTCATCCGCATCGGGCGGGCGGCGCAGATGATCGAGGCCGGCGACGCAGGCGTCAGCGAGTGCTTGCAACGCGGGGCTTGGCGCGGTTTCGCGCAGCGCCAGGAAGCCGTCCAAATCAGCAACCGCTAGGCACGGCAGGTCGAAAGCGGGAATGGTCGCGGCGAGCGCTGTGGTTTCAGCGAGCAGTTCATCCCAGGTGACGCCATCGCGCAACCGCATCGGCGGTTTCAACGTGGCGTGGAAGCCGTAATTGCCGGCATCGCTGGTGATGGCAGCGATGTCAGGCAGATCAGGCTGCGCGCACGGCGCGTTGCTGTCGGCATCACGCCCTAGCCAGCCAGACGCCGCATGATGCAACGGATCGATGAGCTCTGGCGCGTAATAAAGCGCAAACCGGGCGGTCATCACGCCACCCGCAGGCCGGCGCGCCAGACTTCACGCAAAATCGGCAGCGATCCGTGCAAACGCAGCCGCACAAGATCAGCGCGCAACCCGGCCTCAATCCGTCCACGATCGGCTAACCGTGCCATTTGCGCTGGCGCGTCAGTGACCATGGCCACCGCGTCGGGCAATGACATCTCGGTTTGCTCGGCGGCGAGGAACGCAGCTTCCGCCAAGGCCGCCGGCACGTAGTCGCTGGCGAGTGCATCGACGCCGCCAGCACGGATCAAATCGGTAACCTTCACATTGCCGGAATGGCTGCCGCCGCGCACGATGTTGGGGGCGCCGGCGATCGTGGTCATGCCGAGTGCGCGCGCCGCGATCGCGGCCTCCACCGTCACCGGGAACTCGCTGATGCGGATGCCATCGGCAAAGTTCTCGTTGATTTCCTCGATCGTGCGATCGTCGTGGCTCGCGAGCGTCACATCCAGGGTCAACGCCTTGGCCAGCAGCGCCGCCCGGTTCGGGCCACGCATCCGGACACGCTGGGCGGAAAGCTTCTCGATCCGTGCTTCGATGACCGACGCGGCCACCCCATCGCGGGTGCGCATGGCACGATAGGCATCGAGGTTGGCGTATTGGCCGACGCCGGGGGAATGATCCATCAGGCTAATCATCCGCACCAGCGGATCATCGGCAACCGGGAAGAATAGTTCGAGCGTGTCCTCCGCCGGCAATTCGCAGCGCAGATGCAGATAATGCTCTGCCTTCAATAATCCGGTTTTCACCAGAACGTTGAGGTCGATTACTGCGTCTTTGAAGGTGCGGATGCGCTCGCCATCAAAGCCCAAATCGCCAATGCAGAGCGCATCGAGCACCGTCGTAACCCCGGCAGCCGCGCATTGCGCGTCATGCGCCACCATGGCCGACCGCGACGGCCAGCGCGCTGACACGCGTGGCAGCACCTGGCGTTCGAGATTATCGGTATGCACATCGACAATGCCGGGGATGATGTAGTCGCCGTCGCAATCGATCGCGCCAGCAACGCCGGTGCCGCCACTGGCGACGTCAGCGATGCGGCCGTCGCGGACATGGACGGTGCCGGTCAGCACCTCATCGCGCAGCACCAGTTTGGCGTTGGTCAGAACAAAATCGCTCATGCGGCATCCTGCAATGGGAGGACCTGAAACACACGATCGGCGACCCGATCGCGCACGTTGGCATCATGGAAAATCCCGACAATGGCAACCCCTGCCGCCTTTGCCTCAGCTATCATCGTGATGACGATCTCGGCGTTGGCGGCGTCAAGGCTGGCGGTCGGTTCATCGAGCAGCAAAATCGGATGGCGCCCGATAAAGCCGCGCGCGAGATTGATGCGCTGTTGCTCGCCACCAGAGAACGTAGCTGGTGGCAGCGCGTGCAGCCGGGCGGGGATGTTGAGGCGCAGCAGCAGGTGGCGCGCAGTTTCGCGGGCGTGATCCTGCGTCATGCCACGCGCCGCCTCGGCGACGATGTCGAGCGCTGGCACCCGCGGCACCACCCGCAGGAACTGGCTGACATAGCCCAGGGTGCCAGCGCGGACCGCCACGATCTGGCGCGGCGCGGCGCTGGCGATATCGATCATCGCCCCATCATGGCGCACCAGGATGCGACCGGAATCGGCGCGGTAATTGCCATAAAGGTTGCGCAGTAAGGTGGTTTTACCCGCGCCCGATGGGCCGACGAGCGCCACGCATTCACCAGATGCCACCGAGAAATTCACCGCATCCAGCACCGGAATGGAAATGCCGTCGCGCAGATGCAGCACGAAGCGTTTCGACAGGGCTTGGGTTTCCAACATGTTCATGCCTGCAACACCGAACTGACCAGCAATTGCGTGTAAGGATGCTGCGGGTCGTCGAGCACCTGATCGGTGAGGCCAGTTTCCACCGCCACCCCGCGCTGCATCACCACGATCCGGTGCGCCAACAGCCGCGCGACCGACAGATCATGGGTGACCAGCACGGCGGCCAGATTGAGCCTGGCGACCAGGCTGCGGATCAGATCAAGCAGTCGCGCCTGCACCGAGACATCCAGACCCCCGGTCGGTTCATCCATGAACACCAGTCGCGGATGGGTCACCAGGGTGCGGGCAATTTGCAAGCGTTGCAGCATGCCGCCCGAGAAATTGCGCGGCAGGTCATCAACCCGGTTTTCGTCGATTTCGACCTGACGCAGCCAGTCAATCGCCTCAGCGCGGATATTGCCGTAATGGCGCGCGCCCTGCGCCATCAGACGTTCGCCGACATTGCCGCCGGCGGTGACCGCCATGCGCAAGGCGGCGCGTGGGTCCTGCTGGACAAAACCCCAGTCCGAGCGGTGTAACGCGCGCAAGGCTGGCGCTGGCATAGTGTGGACATCGGCGAGCGAGCCGGCTGGGTCGCGATACCACACCACGCCTTCATCGGGCCGCATCCGCCCGGACAGCACGTTGAGCAAGGTGGTTTTGCCTGATCCCGATTCGCCGACCACCGCCAGCACTTCCCCCGGCCAGAGATCGACCGAGACATCGACCAGGGCAGGAATACTGCCGAAATGGAGCGACAGATTGCGCGCCGCAATCAGGCTGTCATCCGCGATCATGCGTCGGCTCCGACATGGCCGGCAGCGCGCCGGGTTTCGCAATAATCGGTATCCGAACACACGAACAGCCGACCGCCCTTGTTATCGACCACGACTTCATCGAGGTAGGATGTTTCAGACCCGCACAGCCCGCACGGATGCGGTGCGCGGCCAGCGCAAAACGGATGGTCATCGAAATCGAGGCTGCGCACATTGGTATAGGGCGGGATAGCATAGATGCGCTTTTCCCGGCCGGCGCCGAACAACTGCAAGGCGGGCATCATGTGCAGTTTTGGATTGTCGAAAGCCGGGATCGGACTTGGCGCCATCAAATAGCGGCCGCCGACCATGACCGGGTAATCATAGCTGATCGCAACATGGCCGAAGCGGGTGATGTCTTCGTAAAGCCGGACATGCATCGACCCATATTCGGCGAGCGCGTGCATCCGGCGGGTTTCGCCCCGACTCGGCTCTAACTTGGACAAAGGTTCCGGCTGCGGCACCTGATAGACCAGGATCTGGTTTTCGCTGAGCGGGAATTCCGGGATGCGGTGACGGGTCTGGATGATGGTGGCGGTGGCAGTATCGGTGGTGGTGGCGACCCCCGCTGTCTTGGCGAAAAAACGTCTTATGGACACCGCATTGGTGGTGTCGTCCGCACCCTGGTCGATCACTTTCAGCACATCGTTCGGCCCCAACACCGCGGCCGTCACCTGGATGCCGCCGGTGCCCCAGCCATAGGGCAGCGGCATTTCGCGGCTGCCGAACGGAATTTGATGGCCGGGGATGGCGACCGCCTTCAACAGCGCCCGACGCAGCATCCGCTTGGTCTGCTCGTCGAGATAGGCAAAATTATAGCCTTGCAATATCTCGTTCATTGGCCGGTCTCCGCGCGCATCCGACGAATGGTTTCTAACTCGGATTGGAAATCAACGTAGTGCGGCAGCTTGAGATGTTCGACGAAGCCGGTCGCCTCGATATTGTCGGAATGGTACAGCATAAATTCTATATTCTGCGCTGGGGCGTTCGCGTCTTCTCCCAATTCTTCAGCGCGCATCGCCCGATCGACCAGCGCCATGCCCATCGCCTTGCGTTCCGCGTGGCCGAAGGTAAGGCCGTAGCCGGAGGTAAATTGTGGCGGCACCGTCTTCGATCCCGCGAACTGGTTGACCAGCGCGCATTCGGTCAGCATCACATCACCGATGTCGATGGCGAACCCAATCTCAGGCGGGGTAATCTCGATATTGCAGTCTCCAACCCGCAATTCGCCGACGAACGGGTGGCTGCCGCCATAGCCGCGTTGGGTAGAGTAGCCCATCGCCAGTAGAAAGCCCTCATCACCGCGCGCCAGCGCCTGCAAGCGGACATCGCGGGTGGCCGGGAAGCGCAACGGTTCACGGGTCAGGTCGCCGGGTTCCCGCCCGTCATCGGTATGGGCTTCGATCAATCCTTCTTGCCCGAGAATATCGGCAACCCTTGGCATTGCGGCCTCTGGGGCGATGGCTTCGGCGGCGGGCGGCGGAACAGTGCCGGCGGCAAGGGCGAAATCGAGCAGGCGATGGGTGTAGTCGTAAGTCGGCCCAAGGATTTGTCCGCCCGGCAAATCCTTGTAGACCGCCGAAATCCGTCGGCGGATCAGCATATTGGCCGTATCGACTGGCTCGGCGATGGCAAAGCGCGGCAAGGTGGTGCGGTAAGCGCGCAGCAGAAACGCCGCCTCAATCAGATCACCCTGCGATTGCTTGATGGCCAGCGCTGCGAGGTCCGTATCGTAAACCGACCCTTCCGCCATCACCCGATCAACCGAGCGGCCCAATTGTTCAGTAATTTGCGCAAGGCCGATAGCCGAAATTCCCAAATCGCCACGGCGTTCCTCGGCGAGCCAGGCATGGGCATTGTCGATGGCGCGCTCGCCACCTTTGACGGCAACATAAGCCATCGCTCAGCCCCCCGTGATGGAAAGGCTGCGCGGCAAAGCGGCCAGCCGATCGCCCGCACACAAGATCAGATCGATCCCGCGCGGGAATAATTTATGATTTTCCGCCCAACGCGCGACGAAGTCGACCGGCAGGCCGGTGGCGCGAAAGGTCCGAGGGTATTGCAAGCCCGGTCCCATCATGGTGTAGACCGCACCTTCGCCCAAGGCCGCGACCTGGACGATCACGGTTGCCGAGTCTTCCGGCCCCTCATCGCTGCCACAGGAGAGGCTCCGAAGATCCGGCAGGTCGGGCGCCAATACAAAGGCGGCGACACTGGCATCGGGCGTTGGCGCCACTCCACAATGAAAACGCACCCAGTCCGCTGCATCGGCGAAGGCGGGATCAATAAAGATGCTGGTCTCGCCATCAACCAACGCCAAAACCACGGCTGCGGCGGCCGGGCACAGCGATGCGGGTGCGACGAGAGTGCCGCCAACCTGATGGATGCTGCCCGGCCGCGCCATCGCATCAAGCACAGCCCGGAAGCAGGCCTGGGCATCGAGTACCGGATCGGCAAATCCCACGAGAGCAACTGGCATTTTCTAAGACCGCATCGTTGAAAGGGTGAAGAAATCAACCTTGGTCGCCGCGGCACGCCGGGCGATGGCAGCGCGGGCTGCGGCCTGTGCATTGGCCAAGGGTGTGATTACCGCTGTCTGCAAGCCATCATGGCGGGCCGGGTCCTGCAAGGCGGCGTCAAGTGCCGCAGCCAGAGCCGCCAAAGGCTTTTCCCGTCCTTGGATATAAGCGTGCCCGACATAGCCATCCGCATTGCGCACGGTGCAGCGCGTCACCGTCATCTCCCCAAGATTGAAACGCCCGCCCGCGCCACCTGCCCGGCCGCGCAGCATCACCAGTCCGTTTTCCGGACCACGCAACACGACATGGGAGGGAAGCGGTGCGACATCGGCGACCAGCGCAGTTATCTGCGCCAGCTTGGCACGGGCCAGAACCGCCATCCAGCGTTGGCGGGCCGCAACAGAAGGATCGGACAAGACGCACTCCGTATTTGTATAGACATCTAGACAAATACCTTCGCATTCGCTTATCGTCAAGGCAATCTGCACCAACAGGACGCTGCCAAGGATGAATTTCGCATGACACAATCGTCGCCTGACGATGACCTGCCGCGCTGGCGTCAGATCATGCGCAGCCTCGAAGCCCAGATCGAGAGCGACACGCTACCTCCCGGTGCAAGGCTGCCGACCGAGGCACAGTTGGCCTCCCAATTCAAAGTCAACCGCCACACCGCACGCCGGGCGCTGGAAGAATTGTCGCGCAATGGCTTGATACGAATCGAGCACGGGCGCGGCAGTTTCGTCACAGAAGACGTGCTTGACTATCGGATTTCCAGCCGCACCAGATTTTCGGAATGGATCCGACGCCACAACAAGGAGCCGTCGGGCGAAGTATTGCGGCTGGAGGAAATTCCCGCCGAGGCGCATGTCGCTTTGGCGTTGCAGGTGCCCAAGGGCGCGCCCGTCGTGTTGCTGGAACGGCTGGGCCTCGCCGATGCCCGCCCGGTGAGCCTCGGCAGCCATCATTTTTCCAGCCTCGCTTTGCCGGGCCTGTTTGCCGCGCTGAAAGCCAATCCGGCGATATCGGAGGCGCTGGCATCCGTCGGCGTGCTGGACTATCGCCGTGCGGTAACGCGGGTTTCGGCACGGATGCCGACGGCGGCGGAGGCGGCTTTGTTGCGCATGCCACGTTCGCGGCCGCTGCTGGTCGGCGAGAACATCAATATCGACGGCGCCGGGCGGGTGGTGGAGTTTGGGATCGCGCGTTATCCGACGCCCAGGGTGCAGGTTGTTTTTGAACCGTGAGCGTGCCCACCGAGCCCCCCCCTGAACCATATTCAGCAAGGAATCTTTCGTGACAACCCTCACCATCACCAACGGCCACGCCCTGCTCGACGGCGCGCTCATTCAAGCTGATATTTTCGTTGCGAGCGGGACGATTGTTGAAACCGCCGCGCAAGGTGCCCAGGTGATCGACGCCACCGGCCTGTTGGTGCTCCCCGGCATTGTCGACATCCATGGCGACGCCTTCGAGCGTCAGATCCAGCCGCGCCCCGGCATCAACTTCCCGATCGAGCTGGCTTTGGCTGACACCGAACGGCAATTGCTGGCCAACGGCATCACCACCGCATTTCATGGCGTGACCTTGTCATGGGAGCCTGGGCTGCGCGGCATTGAAACCTGGCGCGCGTTATTGGATGCACTCGATGCCCATGACAGCGCCTGCGACATGCGGGTGCATTTGCGCTGGGAAGCATTCAATCTCGATGCGCTGGACACCGCACTGGCCGACGTCGCCGCCGGGCGGGTGCATTTGCTGGCGTTCAATGACCACACACCGGCGATCGTCAGGCGCCTCGGCGACGATGCCAAAGCGAGTAGATATAGTGAGCGCGGCAATATGTCGCTCGACAGATTTCGCGCGCTTGGCCACGCGGTGGCTGCACGTGCCGCCGAAGTGCCGGCCGCACGGGACCGCATTGCCGCAGCCGCCCGTGGGGCCGGGCTGCCGATGGCCAGCCATGACGATGACAGCGTCGAAACCCGTGCGCATTTTCGCGCACTGGGAGCGGCGATTTGCGAATTTCCGATGGAGGAAGCGGTGGGGCGGGCAGCAATCGCGGCTGGCGAGGCTGTGGTGATGGGTGCGCCCAACGTGGTGCGCGGCGGATCGCATCTCGGCTGGGCGTCGGCGGCGAAGATGGCCGAGGCCGGCGTCTGTTCGGTGCTGGCGTCGGATTATTACTATCCGGCGATGCTGCGGGCGGCATTCATCCTGGCCGGGCGCGGCGTGCTGAGCCTGCCGCAGGCCTGGGCGCTGATTTCGGAAAATCCGGCGCGAGCGGGCAAGCTGGCTGATCGCGGCACCATCACGCCCGGCAAGCGCGCCGATCTGGTGCTGGTGGATGGCAGCGGACCCACGCCAGTGTTGCGCGCGACGATTGCAGCGGGGCGGGTTGCCTGGTCGGCGCCGAAATAGGCAGCTCTGACTATCTGACCGCCTCCGCCGCCAGCAATGCCTGTTTGCGGGTTACGCCCCAGCGATAGCCGTGCATATGGCCATCACTGCCGATCACCCGATGGCACGGCACGGCGAGTGCAACCGGGTTGGCCGCGCAAGCTGTTGCAACTGCCCGCATTGCCTTGGGCGCGCCGATCATCGCGGCAACCTCGCCATAGGACCGGGTTTGCCCGCGTGGGATGGTCATGAGCGCCTGCCAGACCCGAAGCTGAAATGCCGTACCGCGGATATCGAGCGGCAAGGCGATACCTTCAACTGGTTCGACCATCGCCCGGATCACTGCGCTAAGTTCGGCGGTGAGCCCGGCATCGTCGAGCACGATCGCAGCCCTGGGAAAGCGTCGCCGCAGGTCGGTATCCAATGCAATATCGGGCTCCCCGAACCCGATGAAGCAAATACCAGTGCCGGTCGCGGCGACCAGCAGCCGACCGAATGGGCTGTCAGCACGGGCGCTGCGGATGGTTTCGCCGTGCCCGCCGCGCCGCAGCGCCCCAGGGGTCATGCCCAGGAGCTTGCCCGTATCTTCATAGACGCGCGATTCCGATCCGTAGCCGGCATCGTTGATCGCATCGATGACCCGCACGCCGCCGACCAGGGCCGATTGCAGCTTTCTGGCCCGCAACCCTTCGGCGTAGGCGCGTGGGGTGAGGCCGGTATGGTCGCGGAACATGCGGAGGAAGTGGAAGCGCGAATAGCCCGCGCGGGTCGCAAGCGCGTCGAGCGAGGGAATGGTGTCGGCCGCCGCCATCGCAGCGCAGGCGTCTTCAACCACCGCGCGCGCGAGCGCCGCGCGGGTGCCTTTAGGGTCACAGCGCTTGCAGGCGCGAAACCCTGCCGCTTCGGCGGCCGGTGCATCGGCGAAATAGCGCACATTGCCAGGGCGTGGCCGCGGCGACGGGCAGATGGTGCGACAATAAATGCCCATGCTGGGCACGGCGTAAAGGAACGGCGCCGGTTGGCGGCGCAGGACCAAATCCCAATTCGGGTCGGAGATGATGTTCATGACGGCATTTTGATCATTTGAAATTATCTCGGCCATCCGTCGGTTGCGTTCACTCTAAACCCTGTTGTCGCCCAGGCGCAGCACCGGTATGCACACCTCCACCACAAATTTTCGCAAACGGAGTCGTGACATGCGCGCTGGAATTCCCTTGATTGCTGCTTTGCTGCTGGTGGGTTGCGCGAAACTCCCGGCACCATTGCAGGTCATGCTGCCGACGCCCCCTTATGTTGAAGGCCCAAGCCCAACTGCGCCAATTTGTGCGAAACCGGCGGAAATGGCTGCTTTCAACATGGCGGCGACGAAAGTCCGCGCCTATGTGCTGGCCCGTAATTGCGGCATGATCGACGCATATAACGGCTTCATCACCAAGAACCGGCCGGCGCTCGGCGCCCATGACAAGGCCCTTGTGGGGTATTTCTCCCGCGCCAAGCTCAAAGGCGGCGCGCAGGCGGCCAAGGACAACTACGACACCGGCCTCGCCAACGCTCAGTCGCAGCGCTACGGCTATGACAGCGTCTCGGAATGCAAAAACGCATCGACCTATTTTGCCGAACTCGCCGCGGCGAAAAACTCAATCGAGCTAAACGCCACAGCCACCGCACTCGCGGTCAGCCAGCCGATGAAATTGAGCTACTGCCCGACATAAGGCGATTGGCGGAAGAGAGCGGGAGTCGAACCCACCCAGGGCCGCTGGGCAGCCCCAACCGGCTTTGAAGGCCGGCCGGCCCACCGGGGCCGCTTCTCCTCCACCGGCAGACTAACCTGCTTGGTGAGCCAGTGCCAGATCAAACTGTGATATTTTCGCCACAGATGGGCCAAATATCATTGTTTGCATGCCACATCCTCATTTTGCAGGCTAGCCACGGAGACGCCGACTGCTAAGTTGTGAATACGCCGAATCGTCGAGCCGAGCGGTTTGACCTGGATTTGCGGCAGTGCCGACGGTGCTGTGATTGAAAAATGAATAAGGAGAGTGTAGTCATGAAACTCAACACTGGATTGCTTGCCGCCGGCCTTTTGGTCGCCGCGAGCGCCGTTCAAGCCCAGCCGATCAGCGGCCCCTATGTTGCCGGCGGCGTTGGCTACAACATTCTGAGTGGCGTTAACGTCAATTCGCAGACCGTTGGCGGCGTGACCACCGCGTTTGGCGGCAGCAAAACCACCAGCAGCGGCGGTATCGTTGGCCTCGGCAGCTTCGGCTATGGCTTCGGCAATGGTCTCCGGGTCGAACTCGAAGGCAACTACCGCACCCAGACCATCCGCGGTAACAATTTCACCCTGAATGGCGGCAAGCAGCAGGCCTACGGCGCGATGGTCAACGGATTGTTCGACTTTGATATCGGCAGCCCGATGTTCTACCCCTATGTTGGCGCCGGGGTCGGCTACGAAATGTCTGCTTTGCGTGGCAATGTGGGCACCACTAACTTGACCGGAAGCAAGGGCGGCCTCGGCCTCCAGGGCATTGTCGGCGTAGGCATCCCCATCGCCGTACCGGGCCTATCGTTAACCGCCGAATACCGCATGCTCGCCCGCGTTTCCAATGACAACAACGGCGCAACCATCGGCGGCCTTTCGGGCACTGTGAACACCGGTTCGCAATATAACCACAGCTTCATGATCGGCCTGCGTTACGCGTTCGGCGCCCCGACGATGACAACCACCACGGTTGCCGCCACCACTGTCGCCCCGGC
>JANYCX010000025.1 GCA_025360065.1 Acetobacteraceae bacterium
GACCGTACCCGCCTGGCCGCCCATGTCGCGGGTGCGCGGGCCGCCATCGCGCAGCAGGGTTTCGATGGCGCGCAGGATGGTCTGGCCGGCTTCGACCTCACCAAGATGTTCCAGCATCATCCCGCCCGACCATATCTGGCCAATCGGGTTGGCGATGAAGCGGCCGGCAATGTCGGGGGCGGAGCCGTGCACCGGCTCGAACATCGAGGGAAAGATGCGCTCGGGGTTGATATTGGCGCTGGCGGCGATGCCGATGGAACCAGCGATGGCCGGGCCAAGATCGGACAGGATGTCCCCGAACAGGTTCGATCCCACCACGACATCGAACCAATCAGGATGCTGGACAAAATGGGCGCACAGAATATCGATGTGATACTGCGCGGTTTTCACCTCGGGGTAATTGGCGCCCATCAAGGCAAAGCGTTCATCCCAATACGGCATGGTGTGGATGATGCCGTTGGATTTGGTGGCTGAGGTGACATGCTTGCGCGGGCGGGTCTTGGCGAGCTCGAAGGCGTATTTCAGAATGCGGTCAACCCCGGTGCGGCTCATCACCGTGAGCTGGGTGACGAATTCGCGGTCGGTGCCGACAAAGCTGCGCCCGCCGACATTGCTGTATTCGCCCTCGGTGTTCTCCCGCACAACGTAAAAATCGATGTCCTTTTCGGTGCGGTTGGCCAAGGGCGTGACCGCACCGGGCAGCAGCTTGCACGGGCGCAAATTGACATACTGGTCAAAGCCGCGGCGGATCGGGATCAACAGGCCCCAGAGCGAGACATGGTCGGGGACGCCGGGCCAGCCGACCGCGCCGAGAAAGATGCTGTCCGAGGTGCGAAGCTGATCCAAGCCGTCTTCCGGCATCATCGCGCCGGTCTTGCTATAGGTTTCGCAGGACCAGTCGTAATGGTCGAGCTTCAGGTCAAAGCCGAACCGGCGCGCGGCAGCGTCCATCACCCGCAGGCCCTCGGGGGTGGTTTCCTTACCGATGCCGTCGCCGGGGATGACGGCGATGCGATGGGTCCTGGTCATGGCGCTGTGTCTCCGCAAATCTTGTGCGGGTTTATCGCGCAGTACCGCCGGGCAGGCTAGCCCAGCCCGAAGCGCCGACGGATTTCAGCGGCGACACGATCCGCCTCATCCATGGTCGGGCGCTGCCAGGGCACGATGGATGTGTTGAACGGGCGCGCCTGGCCGGCATCGAACAGCGATTTCGACAGGCGTCGCTGGCGCCGTGACGCCAGTTCGGGCAACGCGACATAGACCGCCGCGCGGGTGGCGCAAGCCTCCGAGATCATCGAAACCGAGTCGGCGGTTATTACGATCACGTCGGCGGTGGCGAGGAAGCCACGATAGGGATTCTCCCCCGGCTCGCCCCAGCGATACAGCACATGCAGGCAGGGCCCGAGGCCTGCGGCCAGCGCCTCGGTCGCCTCCCGCCCGGTGCGGCGCGAGGTCGTTGCCATGATCGAGCCGCCGGTGACCGCGACCAGACGCGCGATCCGCTGGCCGATTTGATGGGCGAGCGCGGGGGCCATGTCGGTTGATTTGGGCGGCCCGCCGATCAGCAAGGCCACCCGGGGATGCGGCAAATGGGCAAGCCGTTCGTCCCAGGTTTCGCGCGCGGCGGCGAGGGCGGCCGGCGACATGCAATGCGGGGCGCCCAGGATTGTGAAGACATTGGGCGCTGCTGCGGCGTGGTCGTGTGCAGGCAGCACCAGCAGGTCAAACTCCGACCGCCGTAGCAGGCCTGCAACACCCGGCGACATGCAATGGACGATCCGGCAGCCGGTATGGGCCTTCATCCACAACGCCACCGCCGCCGACCGGCGCCCGGCCGAGATAACCAGTTCGGGCGGGTGCGCCAAATCGGTGGCCGTGATCCCCGGCTCGCCCAGCCCCATCAGCGACCCGCCGGGGATCAGCCCGGAAAAATGGGTTTTCCAGTTCCATATCAGCTTAATGCGACGAAACGGCTCGCCCAGGCGTTCGGCAATCCCCAGCGCCTGGGCGGAGGTGCCCGGCCGCGGATCATCAAGCACCCAGATGCGCGGATGGGCGGCATCGGCTTTGCCGGACGTGGCGGGCGACGGCGATCGCAGTTCTGTCATGGACGCGCGCCCGCCGCGCGGCTAGGAGAAACCATCAAACAATTGCCGCCGAAGTGAGAGAGAAATACCATGACCGGAATGCACATGACCGATTGGGATCGTGACGCCGCGCTGACCACGGCCAGAATCCTGTTGGAGATCAAGGCGGTCAATTTCCGCCCCGAGGAACCTTATACGTTCACCTCGGGCTGGAAGTCACCCGTCTATATCGATTGCCGCCGCATCATCTATTTCCCCCGCGCCCGGTCGAAGATCATGGATATGGCGGTCGAAAAAATCGACCGCCATATCGGTTTTGAAACCATCGAGGCGGTGGCCGGTGGGGAGACTGCGGGCATTCCTTTCGCTGCCTGGATGGCGGACCGGATGAATGCGCCAATGGCCTATGTGCGCAAAAAGCCTAAGGGCTTCGGCCGTGATGCGTTGATCGAGGGCGATGTGCCAGAAGGCAAACGGACCCTGCTGGTCGAAGACCTTACCACCGATGGCGGCAGCAAGGTGCAGTTCTGCCAGGCGCTCCGCGATGCCGGGGCAATCTGCGACCACACTTTCGTGGTGTTCTTCTACGGCGTGTTTCCGGGTGGCGCGGATATCCTGAAGAAGATCGACCTCAAGCTGCATTATCTCGCGACTTGGTGGGACGTGCTGGAAGCTTGCCGCGAACGGCCGTATTTTTCGGAAAGCGCGCTGTCGGAAGTGCGGAAATTCCTGGAAAACCCGGTTGCCTGGTCGAAGGCGCATGGCGGGGTGGGAAGCGTGGAAGAAGCTGCTGCGCGGAAGGCTGCGTTGGTGTAAGATCAAGCGAAGCGCCTTCTTTGTTTGAAAACAAAGAAGCAAAAAAACTTTAATAATTCCTGGCCGTTGGCGTGCGAACCCTCGGCAGTCCCACGCCAGCGGCAACAAAGTGTCAAAAAGTTTTTTTGGTTCTTTTTGTTCACAAAAAGAACACCTTACTTGCCTGCCTTGGGGAGCAAAAAAATGGACCACGATTTGCGCCACGCCCTGACCGATCTGCCGATCACCCGCGCCAATGTGCGGCTGCTGGCGCCCGATGGCACGCCGCCGCCGGATGCGCCGGATTGGATCTGGGGCACCGATCACCCGTATCTCCATGGCTGGTTCGCCCCCACCGCGCGTGAATACGATGCCGATAATCTGGTGGTCGAGGGCACGCTGCCGGCCGATCTCTATGGCGCCTATGTGATGAACGGCCCGTCGCAGCGTTTTACCCCGGCCAATCGCTATCATTACTACGATGGCGATGCGATGCTGCGGGCGATCTATTTCCGTGATGGCCGCGCCAGCTTCCGCCAGCGCTGGATCAGAAACGAAGCATTTACCGTCGAAAACATCGCCGGCAAATCAATCTGGCCGGGATTGGCGGGGCCGTTCAACCCGATGCTGCCGGGTTCGCCGATCAAGGATTCGTCCAACACCGACGTGATTTTCTACAACGGCAAGCTGCTGAGCCTGTGGTACATGGCCGGCCAGCCTTACGAAATCGATGCCATCACCTTGGAAACCAAAGGTCGGGAAAAATTCGGCGGCCAGCTCAATCACAGCCTGTCGGCGCACAGCAAGGTCGATCCGCGCACCGGCGAATTGTTCTTCTTCACCTATGGCAACGAGGCGCCCTACATGCGCTATGGCGTGGCCAGCGCCGATGGCAAATTGCTGCACGATGTGCCGATCGATATCCCCGGCCCGCGGTCACCGCACGACATGGGTCTCAGCGCCAATTACTGCGTGCTGCACGATCTGCCGCTATTTCAGGACGCCGATCTGCTGGCGCGCGAAAACCGCCGGGTGATCCGCTTCCACCGCGATGTGCCAGCACGCTTTGGGGTGATCCCGCGCTACGGCAGCAGCAAGGATGTGCGCTGGTTCGAGGCCCAACCCTGCTACATCCTCCACATCGTCAATTGCTACGAGGAAGGCGACTGGCTGCACCAGATCGGCTGCCGCATCGCCAATCCCGGCAGCAAGCTCGATCCGGTGGACGGTAAGCTGGCGGCTGCGATGTCATACCGCCGGCGTATCCATGAGCTTTATCGCTGGTCGTTCAACCTGGTGACCGGCGAGGTCCGCGAAGCCGCAATCGACGACCTCAACACCGAGTTCCCCCGGCTTAATCCGTGGCGGCTTGGCCATAAATCGCGGCTGGCGTTCAACCAATACCTGCCAGTACCGGGCGAGGAAGGTTTGTCCGGCCGCTGCCAGACCTTCGACGCGCTGGTGCGCTACGACACCGACACCGGAATTCGCCAGCGCTTTGACTATGGCGATGGCGTGTTTGGTGCTGAATCGCCGGTGGCCCCCAAGCGCGGCAGCACGCCCGATGCACCGGAAGATGCGGCCTATGTTGTAACATTTACCACCGATACCAATGACTGGTCATCGGCGTGCCTGGTATTTGATGCCGCCGATATCTCGCGCGGGCCGATCGCCAAAGTGCGCATCCCGCATCGGATTTCGGCGGGGTTTCATACCACCTGGGTGCCGGGGGAGCAGGTTTGGAATAGCCCGTAACGCGAAGGAAGGTCTTCTTTGTTTGAAAACAAAGAAGCAAAAAAACTTTGATACTTTGTCGGCGTTGGCTCCGGTTCCTCGCCAGTGCCACGCCAACGGCAACAAAGTCACAAAAAGAACGGCCTGCTTGTTCTTGGCGGGTCAGACCCGCTCGCTCAACCCGATCGCCACTTTGCAGCCGAGCTTGATCGCCGCCCGCAGGACGCTGTAGCCGGGTGTGAGCTCGGCGTCGTTGGCCAGCCCAATGTCGCGGTGTTCGAGTTCCTCGGCACGGAATTTTTCGATGGTGGCAACAAGCTCCGGCTCGGCATCGCCTAGCTCCGTCACCTGCGCCTGATAATGCTCGTCAATCGCTTCCTCAACCGCGACCGTGCAGGCCATCGCGGCGCGTGCCCCCATGGCCGCGGTCGCGGCGCCCAACGCGAAGCCGGCGAGGTGCCAGATCGGCAGCAGCATTGTCGGGCGCACCCGGCGCCGCGCGATCAGCTTGGCGAAAGTGTCAAGATGGACTTGTTCCTGCGCCTGCATATGGCGCAGCGTATCGCCGTGCTCGCCCCGGCCGAGCACCGCCAACTGCCCGGCATAGATGCGTGTGGCGCCGTATTCGCCGGCGTGATCAACGCGGATCATCCGGGCGATTTTGGCGGATTGATGCGGGTTGCCGGGTAAATCGGTCATGGGTCGCTCCGTCGGGTTGTTGCCCAGAACCACGCCACCCCACCGGCAAGGCCAAGGGACGCCAGCAGGTTCATCATTGCCATCGAAACCGGTAGGCCCGGGATCAGGTAGGCTGGTTCATCGCAGGGTTTGGCGGGTTTGTCCGGCATCCGCGCCAGGCGTTCGGCGATGGTGCCGCTACCGAAGCGCGGGGACGCGCATGCCGGCAACGGGCTTTTCCACCATCCAGCCTCAACCCCGACATGGGTGCCGCCGACGCCCGCGCCCGCCAGCATCACCAAGACCAGAACTGCCATGGCGATCCGAGCTATGCGCGGCAGCATTGCGCCGATCAGCCCTATCACGATGGCCGCATACCATGCCCAGCGCTCGACCAGGCACAGCGCACACGGCACCAACCCGCCCCAAATTTCGGAGCCAATGGCGCTGCCAAGGACAGCTGCACTGGCGAGGGCGGCCAACACCAAGGCCAGTTTCAAGCGGGGAACCATCATAATTTTGCATATCGCCCACCCCGGCTCGGTCGGCAAGGGTGTGCATGTCCAATTGCGCAAAGGATTGTTAACCCTTCCCAGGCAACACTCTGCCTCAGGGCTGCATGGGCAGGCCCGGTTGGGGAGCAGGCGGTGATGTTGAAGCTATGGGGCGGACCAATGGCGACCGGCACGCTGAAAGCGGTTTGGGCGTTGGAGGAATTGAACCTGGCCTATCATCGTGCCGATGGCCCACCAGGCCCGGCCGTGGTCGCGGCAGCGCGGGGCGGCACGACGGCTGGAAGCCAGGAACCCATGCTGTGCTTGCAGGATGGGGATTTCACCTTGTGCGAAAGCCACGCAATCCTGCGCTATCTGTGCAATGCCCATGCGCCGGGAACGCCGTTGTACCCGGCCGATCCGCGCGCCCGCGCCGACATTGATGCGTGGTTGGATTTCGAGGCAACAGCTATGGAGGCTCCGGCGCAAATTGTTTTTGCCGGGATGGTGCAAATCGGTTCGCGTGATGATGGGGCCATATCGGCGGCGTTGCGGGAATGGTCGGCCCAGTGGCGCGCCCTCGAAATGCGTTTGACCCGGACCCGCTTCATCGCTGGCGGGCAATTGACCCTCGCCGATATCGCCTTCGGTCCAACGTTGCACCGCTGGTTCGCGCTGCGCATCCCCGGCCAGCCGGCAATGCCGCATCTGCGCGCCTGGTACGACATGCTGACCACACGGCCGGCCTATCGCGCCCATCTGACGCTGCCGCTGGCGCAGGTGCAGTGGACCACGCTGCCGGTGATTGCCCGCCCGTTGCCGCCCGCCGGGCATTGGTTCCGCTACGACGTCAACAACAAAGTCCTCACCGCCGCTGCCGCCCAGCGTGCTGTTCGCATCCCGACTCTCGCGGGGCCTTAAAACTCAATCGCGGCCACAGTTGCAACGTCGAGCAGCCGTTCGATGACCTCGGCATCCTGCGCGCCAGCGATGGCGTGACGCCCGTCAATCACCAGACACGGGACGCCGTTGATGCCGAGCCGATGGGCGCGCAGATTATCGGCATGCACGATTTCGGCATCGGCGTCGCTGCTCAACCACGCGTAGGCTGCGTCTGCCGCCAGCCCGCAGGCACCGGCAATCCGGGCGAGGGTCAGCTTATCGCCAATATCCAAACCCTCGGTGAAATGGGCGCGAAACACCGCGTTCGCGATCGCGGTGCCGGCCTGCTGCAGGCTCGCCCAGCGCACCAGCCGATGTGCGTCCACCGATGACGGCGTGCGAACGATACGGTCAAAGCGGAAATCGATGCCTTCCGCCCGGCCAATATCACTAATCGAGGCATAGAGCCGGCGGGCGCGATCTTCGCCGCCAAACTTGCGCAACACGTAGTCATCGCGTGCCATACCGCTGCGTGGCATGTCCGGGTTCAACAGGAATGGCCGCCAGATGAGGTCGGCCGCAATATCCGGACGCCGGGCCAGGGTGCGGGCCAGGCGCCGCACCCCGAGATAACACCACGGGCACACAAGATCGTGCACGACCTCAATGACGAGGCTTGCGCGGGAGGGGGGCGGATCTGGCGGGACGTGGATGTTCAATGGGCGCCTAGCGAGGAAAACAGGAAAATGTTCTTTTTGTGAACAAAAATAACCAAAAAAACTTTTTAATACTTTGTGGCCGTTGGCGTGGGACTGCGGTGAGTGGCACGCCAACGGCAACAAAGTATTAAAGTTTTTTTGCTTCTTTGTTTTCAAACAAAGAAGACCCTTCCTTACCCTGCCTTAGCTGACTTGTAACGCTGGATCTCCGCCTCCACCGCCCGCGCCGAAGCAATCCCATAAGTCCCGTGGCTAGCTGTCGCAGTATCATAGCTCCGCACCCGCAAACTGTTCGACTGGCGCTGGAAATGCGGATGAACGTAACGCGCCATCAACTCATAACTGCGCTTGGTCGCCTCCCAATCCGCCCAGTTATGCGCCAATTGCAAAATCGCCCCCATGCCGCCTTGCGAGCCCTGCCAGAGCCGCTCGAAATGGGCGATGCAGTCATCGGGGGTGCCGATGCAGGCAATGCCGTTTTCGGTTAGGAAGTCGAGCGGGTTTTCGATGCCGGGCGGGATAATCGGGAAGGTGGCAACATCGGTGAAGTATTTGCAGTAATCGGCGAGACCATAGGCGACTTCGGCACGGGCTTGTTCCCGGGTCGGCGCGATGTGACAGAAATTGACGATGCGCCATTTGCTCCGATCAACGGCTTTGCCGGCGGCCTGGGCGCTTTCGGTATAGACCCCCCAGTTGGATGCGTGCTGGGCGAGGGCCTCATCCGACGTGCCGCCGATTGACAGCATGCCAATGCCGTGGCGGCCGGCAGCGAGCGCACCGCTCGGGGAGCGCGCGCAGGCAACCGCCATTTCCATCATCGGCTGGCTGTAGGGTTTCAACTGCAACTGGGCATCGCGCAGATCGAACCATGGGGTTTTCATGTTGACGATGCCACCTTGCATCAAGGTCATGATCGCATCGAGGCTGTCATTCATCATTTTGCGCTGATCGGCCGGGTCGAGCCCGATTTTGGCCGCGTCGTGCACCAATGCGCCCGGTCCAACGCCAAACATCGCCCGCCCGCGGGTCATGTGGTCAAGCTGCATCATTCGCGACGCCAGCATGAACGGGTTATGGTAGGGCAGGGACACCACCCCGGTGCCGAGCCGGATATTTTTCGTCCGCTGTGCGGCGGCGGCCAGGAACATTTCGGGACAGGCGATGATCTCAAACCCGCCGGAATGATGTTCGCCGACCCAGGCCTCGTGATAATTCAGCCGGTCGAGATGTTCGAGCAATTCCATGTCGCGTTCGAGCGCCAGGGTCGGATTTTCTCCCATCGCGTGAAATGGCGCGAGGAATACGCCGGTGCGGAGATAACGATCTTCCATCTTGAGGCTCCCGATTGTTGCACCCATCTTCACCTGTCTGCGCCGGGCTGACAATCCGGCTCCGATTATGCGATGACGGACGCAATAGCGGAGAACCAACAATGTCAGATGCGATTTATCCCAGCCTGAAAGACCGTGTGGTGCTGGTCAGTGGCGGAGCATCGGGGATTGGCGCCAGCATCGTCGCGCATTTTGTCCGCCAGGGCGCCAAGGTCGGGGTTCTCGATATCCAGGATGGCGGCGGATTGGTGGCCGAACTGGTCGCCGAAGGGTTGGCACCGCCGGCGTTTCAACGCTGCGACCTGACCGATATTGCCGCGACCCGGGTGGCGATTGCGGCCATCGCCGCTGAGCTTGGCCCGATTGACGTCCTGGTCAACAACGCCGCCCATGATGAGCGGCATGACTGGCGCGATGTCACGCCCGAGCTTTGGGACAACCGCCAGGCGGTCAATCTGCGTCATCAATTCTTTGCCATTCAGGCGGTCGCACCCGCGATGCAGGCAGCAAAGCGCGGGTCGATCATCAATTTCGGCTCGATTTCCTGGCACCTGAAAATGGGCGGGATGCCGGCCTATACCTCGGCCAAAGCAGCTGTGGAGGGGCTGACCCGCAGCTTCGCCCGCGACCTCGGGCCAGAAGGCATCAGGGTCAATTGCATCATTCCGGGCTGGATCATCACCGAACGACAGAAGCAATTGTGGCTGACGCCGGAGGCCGAGCGCGCGACGTTGGACGCGCAATGCCTCAAGGAAATGCTCTATCCGCCCGATATTGCGCGCATGGTTTTGTGGCTCGCCGCCGATGACAGCCGGATGTGCAGCGGGCAAAACTGGGTGGTCGACGGCGGCTGGTGGTAGTGGTTACAGTTCGGCGTCGTTGCTAAGGAGGTTCCTGCCATGCTCATCCGTTTACTCGCCGCCGTGCTGATGGTGTTCAGCGTTTCGGCGCATGCCCAGGATAAAGTGACGTTTGGGCTCGACTGGGTCGCAGAAGCCGAATATGGCGGCTATTATCAGGCTGTTGCCAACGGTTTCTACGCCAAGCGCGGTTTGTCGGTGACCATCCGCCAGGGCGGGCCGCAGGTGAACCACATGCAGTTATTGATGGCCGGCGCGCTCGATTTCAACCTGGGCGGCGGCCGGGCCATCGAGTTCGCCGCCGAGGGCCTGCCGTACACGGCGATCGCGGCGATCTTTCAAAAGGAACCGGCGGTGCTGATCGCCCATCCCGGCGTCGGCAGCGATGATTTCCCGTCCCTGAAAGGCAAACCGATCGCCATCGGCGCCGATACCCGCAATGGCTGGTGGCGCTTCCTCGCCGCCAAATACGGTTATAGTGACAGCCAGATCAGGCCGTACACCTTCAATCTGGCGCCGTTCCTGGCCGACAAAAACCTGATCCAGCAAGGCTATCTCGGCTCGGAACCGTTTCTGATCGAAACCGAGGCCAAATTCAAACCGCGCGTGCTGCTGTTGTCCGATGGCGGCTATCGCGGCTATGCCAACATCATCACCACATCGGCCAAGCTGATTGCTGACAAACCCGACCTCGCCCAGCGCTTCATCGATGCCTCGCTTGAGGGGTGGTATTCGTATCTCTACGGCGACCCAACGCCGGCCCATAAGATCATCCGTGACACCAACCCGGAAATGACCCAGGCGATGCTCGATTATGGCCGCGCCATCATGATTACCCATGGCATCGTCGATAGCGGCGACACCGAAACCATGGGCATCGGCGCGATGACCGATGCGCGCTGGGCCGAATTTTACCAGTCCATGGCCGCGGTCGGCGTCTACAAGCCGGGTATCGATTTGTCGAAAGCCTACACCACCCGCTTCGTCAATCGCCGCGTCGGCATGGAGTTGAAGCGATAATCGCACCCTGGAAAGGCCTCGCGACCGATCGGATGCCGCATTTCATCGGCTATGATCAGGCCGAGCGCATGGTCGCCGCCCTGATGGACCGCGCCGCCGCCTGGCACCCGGATGTCGTGGTCGGGATTGTGCGCGGCGGGCTGGTGCCGGCGACGATGGCGGCCTCGATGCTGGCGCGGCCGTTGGCGATGGTGGCGTGGGATCGTGGGGCAGGGCGGGCAAGCTGGCTCGGCCCCAAACCGGCCGGACGGCTGCTGGTGGTCGATGATTGTTGCGCCACCGGGGCGACGATGCGCGGTGTGCTGGCATCCCTCGACCAACCGGCGCTGAGCCTGACCATTGTCCATGATCCGGAAACCAGCGGCTACATTCCGGATTTGTCCCACCCGATGCGGGAGTTTTTTCGCCTGCCGTGGGAACGTGGCGAAGCAACCCCTGCGGCGCGCGCGCGGCGGATGCTCGGGGAGCCAGCGAACATGGCCTATGAGGCGCCGTTTGTCGGGCTCGACCTGGATGGCGTGTTCCTGCCCGACATCCCGTTAGCGGAATACGACGCCGATCTCGCGACTGCGTTGGAACGGCGGCACAGCTTGCCGCCATTCTCGACCCTGCCGGCCTTTGCACCTGACCGGGCGGTAGTAATCACCGGGCGGCCCGCGAGCGACCAGGCGTTGACCGAGGAATGGCTCGCCGGCCACGGCCATGGCGGGTTGCAGGTGCAATCGCGCCCGGCCGATATCGGCAATGATCTGGCGAGCGTGACGCGCTACAAGGCCGAAGCGGCAACGCGCTGGGGCTGCACCCATTATGTCGAAAGCGATGCCGAACAGGCGATCCGGATCGCAGCCCTGGCCCCGCATCTTGTGGTCAGTTGGTGGTCGGCGTCCGACGCTCGCGGCTGGATTGTCGGCGCGGCCTGATTAACCCAGGCGCAGCAACGGCACGGCGATTGCGGACAAGGCAACGGCGATTAACCGGGGCACGGTGAAACGTTCCCGCAACCAGATCGCTGCGATCAGGATGGCAAATACCGCGCTGGTGTCGCGCAAGGCCGCCGCCGGCGCAATTGCGGTCTGGGTCCATACCCACAAGATCAACAGATAGGACGCCATTGACGCCACCGCCGCCGGCGCCCCAATGCGCCAGTTGCCGCGCATGATGGCCAATGGTGATCCGGTCTTGCGCAACCGCCACGACATCGCGGCGGCGTTGCCGATCGACACAGTGAAACCATAAGCCATGGCCGAACCCGATGCCCGCACCCCTCGGGCATCGCACAGCACATAAACCGCCGTCGACAGCCCGGCGATGCCGGTCCACACCATCGCGGGGAGCGGAAAGCTGGTATCGCGCCCGGCTGAGACCGCAAGCAGACCGAGTGAGCCAACAATCAAAACAATCCCGGCGAGCGCACCGATGCCCAACTGGTCCCCGGCCAGGAATGCCGCCAGCGGCACCACCAGCAGCACCGACATGGCCCGCACCACCGGATAGACCACCCCGAATCCGGCCAATGCATAGGCCCGCAGCAAGGCGGTGACAGTTATGGTGTTGGTCAGGGTCGTGGCCAGAATCCAGGGCCAGGATGCCATTGCCGGCAGACCGCTCCAGAACAGCGCGGGCAAAACCATGGCCGCGCCGAGCAGCATTTGCGCGGTCATGGTTTCTGCTGGACGCGCGCTTGCCTTGACCGCGGCATTCCAGCCGGCATGCAACAATGCGCTCAGCAAGGCGGCGGCAACCAGGGACAGCGCCATCAGACAAGCCGGCAGTAGTAGATCGCGGTCTCGCAAAGCCCGCCATACGGCAGCAGGGCATAGTCGGGAATGACCCCGGAAAGGGTCCAGCCGGCGCGTTCATACAACCGCGCCGCGTCACCGTTGGCAGTATCGAGCACCAGCAAAGTTTTGCCAGCATGGCGCGCCGCCGCCTCGGCAGCCTGCATCAAAGCCGCGCCAATCCCGGCCCTGCGGCCGCGGCGATGTACCAGCATTTTGCAAATATCACCGCGATGCGGCTGGTTCTCGGGTTGGTCGAGCACGATTTGCACGGTGCCGATGATGCCGGTTGTATCCTCGGCGACCAGCAATACCCTGCGCCCGGCTGCGGCATCGTCGGCCACATCACGCCAGAACGTCAGCGCACGGTCCTGCGACAGCGGGTGCATGAAGCCCACCGACGCACCGCCCGCAACACAATCGATCAGGATGTCGGCGAGTTGGGCCAGCTCGGTTTGCCTCGGCGCGGTGATCTGGCGAATGCGGACCATGTCGCTATTTCCTGAAATCGGTCTGGCTGACGATCACCACCGCATAGCGTATCGGCTGGCGTGTCAGGTTATGGAACCCGGTCGGCCGATCCAACACAAAGGCCAAGCAATCCCCCGCGCCGAGCTGGTGCGATACCTCCCCCACCGTCACCGTCAACGCGCCCTCAAAGACCCAGACTTGCTGATACACCAGCGCATCGCGCGGGCCGGTTTCGTAGGTAACATGCGCGCCTGCTGGCATTTCGACCTCGACGATCTGGATCGGGGTGGATAGTCCAGCCGGCGAGACGTTGCGGCGGATATAACCCGATGCCGGATCGCGCCACGGTGGATGATCGGCAAGGCGTGCCACCGGGGTAGCCTTATGGTTTGGCCGGTCGAATAAGGCGGCCAATGTGACATTCAACCCGGCGGCGAGGCGTTCCAGCAGAACCGCCGTCGGGCTGGTTTCACCACGTTCCACGGCCGAGATCATGGAGCGGCTGACCCCGCTGCGCTCGGCGAGGCCGTCCAATGTCAGGCCCAGCTCGCCGCGCAAGGCCCGAACTCTGGTGGCGATATGGGCGTTTAGGTCAGGTTCATCCGTCATAACGGAAATATTCCAATATAGCAGAAATCGTGTCAATGGCCGACGAACGCTTTGTGTTTTGATTGCCCGGTCAACCGCTTGCGCTCCGATCCACCCAAGCTAAAGTCTTTCTAGAATCTGGAGGACCCCCCATGCCGAAAAAAATCCTGTACGCCCCGAGCGGCGATGCCGACCGCGACATTGCACCCGGGTTGGTGCCGGCCGGCTACGCGCTGATTGAGTGTGCGCTCGGCACTGCCGAAATGAACGCCCATCTCGCCGATGCGGAATTTCTGGTGGGCTTCGGTGCGCTTGAAATGAACGACGCATTTTTTAAGATGGCGCCGAAGCTGAAGCTGATCCAGTTGCTCAGCGCTGGTTACGACAAATGCGATGTCGAAGCCGCCCGCCGCGCCGGGGTGCCGATCGCCAATAATGGCGGCGCCAACGCGGTCGCGGTTGCCGAGCACGCGTTGATGCTGATGCTGGCGATCAGCCGCCGGCTGGTGTGGCAGCATAAATCAGTGTCATCGGGCGTCTGGCGCGGCAATGACTGGCAGGACAAGCATGTTTATGAACTGCAAGGCAAAATGCTCGGCATTATCGGGCTTGGCACGATCGGCAAGAAGGTCGCCCGGCTGGCCCAGGCGTTCGGCATGCGGGTGCAGTATTACGACACCATCCGCCTCAACGAAGACGGCGAGGACGCAATCGGCGCGCGCTTCAGGTTGATGGACGAAGTGCTGGCAACGTCCGATCTGGTATCGTTGCACGTGCCGCTATTGGCTGACACCAAGCACATGATCGGCGCCCGCGAACTCGGGCTGATGAAACAATCGGCCTTCCTGATCAACACCTGCCGCGGCCCGGTGGTGGATGAGGCTGCGTTGATCAAGGCGTTGCAGGATAATGTCATCGCCGGGGCGGGGTTGGATGTGCTCGACCAGGAGCCGCCGCCGCCGGACAACCCGCTCTTCACCCTGGAGAATTGCATCTTGACCGCGCATCTTGCCGGCCCGACCTATGAAAATCGCGCCAAGCGCTTTCGCAACGCGTTCGATAATGTCGAGCGCGTGGCGCGCGGGCAAACCGCGTATTGGATCATCCCGGAACTGCGCGGATGAGCGTGTGGTGGGAGATTATCCGCGATACGCTCAAGGCCAGCGAGGTCAAGCTGGTTACCTACGTGCCCGACAACGTGCTGAACCCGCTGTTGAAGGCAATCCATGGAGATGATTACTTCAACGCCTTCGTTTGCACACGGGAGGAAGAAGCCGTCGGCATTGTCGCCGGCGCCTGGATGGGCGGGATGCGCGGGGTGGTGATGATGCAGACCTCGGGCTTTGCCACCTTGCCCAACGTGCTGGCGTCCCTTGCAGTGCCGTATCAGATCCCGGTGCTGATGGTGGTGTCCGAACGCGGCACCCTTGGTGAGTTCAATATCGGACAAGCGATGGTCGCCCGCACCATGCGCCCGGCTTTGGATGCAATGGGCATCGAACACCACACCCTGACCCGACTTGATGAGGTCGCGTTCATCGTCGAACGCACGGTGCGCCAGGCGGTGACCACCCAGCAGCCGGCCTGCCTGATCCTGTCGCCCTTGCTGACCGGGGGGAAGGCACCATGAGAAACGAAACGCTGACCCGCGATCAGGCCAAGGTGATGGGCCGGTTTGAAATTACCAAGGCACTGGTTGCCAAGTTGCACAAGGACGAGGCTGTCATCGGCGGCATCGGCCACACCAACTGGGATTTATGGGCATCTGGCCGGCGGCCGCAGAATTTCTACATGCTCGGCAGCATGGGCCTTGCGGTGCCAATCGCGATGGGGGTGGCGATTGCCCAGCCAGGGCGGAAGGTGTTCGCGCTTGAAGGCGATGGTTCGGTGCTGATGCAGCTTGGCGCGCTGGCGACGGTTGCAAACCGTGCGGTCGGCAATCTGTGCATCATCATCATGGATAACGGCACCTACCAGATCACCGGCGGGCAAATTACCGCGACCGGGCAGGGCGCGGATATCGTCGCCATCGCGCGCGGCGCCGGCATCGTGCAGGCGGAATGGGCGCGCGACGAGGCGCATTTTGCGGCGCTGATGGATCAGGCGCTGGTGACGAACGCACCGATGCTGGTGGGGGTGCGCACCGATGACCAGAAACCGTTCGGCCAGACCGAGCGCGATCCACCGCAGTTGCGGGATCGGTTTATGCGAGGGCTTGGGGTGAAGACGTAAGGGCAAGGAAGGTCTTCTTTTTGTGAACAAAAAGAAGCAAAAAAACTTCCCACTTTGGTCCCGAGTGCGCACCGGCCGCGGTGCACCATGGATAAAAAGTTTTTTTGGTTCTTTTTGTTCACAAAAAGAACTGCTTGCCTTCCCTGGAGTCTTCAATGAGTCTTGTTATGCTATCGATCGAAAACCAGATCGCCCGCGTCACCATCAATCGCCCCGCCAAGCTCAACGCAATGAACTCCGCGCTGATTGCCGAGTTCATCGGGGTATTTGCGCAACTGGCGGATGATCCCGATCTTCGCGCCGTGGTGCTCACCGGCGCCGGCCCGAAAAGTTTCGTTGGCGGCGCCGATATTGCCGAAATGGGCGCGATCGGAACCCCCGCCCAGGCGCGCGCCTTCATCACCAGCATCCATCGCTGCTGCGACGCGGTGCGAACCCTGCCCGTGCCGGTCATCGCCCGCATCCAGGGCTTTTGTTTCGGCGCCGGGTTGGAGCTTGCCGCCGCCTGCGATTTGCGGGTGGCAGGTGACAGCGCGAGTTTCGGGATGCAGGAGGTCAAACTCGGCATCCCCAGCGTGATTGAGGCCGCGTTGCTGCCAGGCATAGTCGGCTGGGGCCGGACGCGGGAGATGCTGCTGCTGGGCGAGACTTTTTCGGCAGCCGACGCGGCGCGGTGGAATTTGGTGGAGCGGGTGGTGCCGGATGCAGCACTTGATGCGGCGGTCGATGACTGGCTGGGCAAATTGCTCACCAGCACGCCGCGCGCGGTGCGCAGCCAGAAGGCGTTGATGCGGCGTTGGGAAAAACTGCCGCTCGCCGAGGCGATCCAGGCTGGCATCGACAGTTTCGCCCAAGCCTTCGACAGCGACGAACCCAAACAGGCGCTCGGCCATTTCCTCGCTGCGGCCGCCGCCCGCCGGGCGCAGAAACATGGTGTTTGATCCGGCCCAGCATCGGCTGGCGGCGCAGCGCTGGTTCGAAGATTTCAGCCTCGGCGAACGGTTCCTGTTACCAAGCCGGACGATGACCGAGGCGCTGTTCCTCGCCTTCCAGGCGGCGAGCGGCGATAATCACCCGATCCACTATGATGTCGAATTCTGTCGCGCGCGCGGCATGCCGCATATGCTGGCGCATGGGTATCAGGTGCTGATCCAGACGGCAGCCGGGGCGGGGATGTTTCCGTTCATGGTCGAGGATAGCTTGATGGGCTTCCTCGATCAGTCGAGCCGGTTCCTTGCGCCGGTTTATGTTGGCGACACGTTGTATGGCGCGCTGGAGGTGGCCGAGATCGCCCCCAATCGTTCCACCGGCGTGATCGGTCTGGCCAGCACGGTGCATAACCAGAAAGGCGAATTGGTGATGGACGGCAAGCAACGCTACCTCATCCGCAAGCGCCCCACATGACCGCGATTGCTCCTGATACGTCGGGGATGAATTTCTACCGCGCCGACCCGTCGCTGGCGGATGTGCTGCGGCTGTATTTGCCCACCGATTTGTTCGCCCATATCGATCCGCATCTCGACCGGCTCGGCGCGCTCGCCGGCGGCAGGTTGGATGAGTGTGCGCGGCTGGCTGATCGCCATACTCCTGTACTGCATCATCGCGACCGCTTCGGGCGCGACGTCCAGCATATCGAATATCACCCGGCCTACCGCGAACTTGAAGCGGCAGCCTTCGGGCAGTTCGGCATCCATGCGATGTCGCACCGCAAGGGCATTCTTGGCTGGGCCGGAACCTACCCCTCCGTCGCCAAGCACGCCTTCACCTATCTGTTCAATCAGGCTGAGTTCGGACTGGGCTGTCCGATCAATGTCACCGATGGCGCGGCGATGCTGCTGTCGCGGTTTGGCACTGTTGACTTGAAGGCGAAATATCTCGACGGCCTGACCCAGACCGACATGGCGCTGCTGACCCAGGGCGCCCAGTTCATGACCGAAAAAGAAGGTGGATCGGATGTCGGCGCACTGACCACGCGTGCAATTCCCGATGGCGATCATTTCCGGCTCTATGGCGAAAAATGGTTCTGTTCCAACGCCGATGCGCCGGTGGTGACTTTGCTGGCCAGGCCAGAGGGCGCGGGGCCCGGGACGCGCGGTGTGGGATTATTCCTGATGCCGCGCATTTTGGATGATGGCAGCCCCAACCATTATCGGATCGTGAGGCTCAAGGACAAGCTCGGCACACGGTCAATGGCGTCGGGCGAAATCAAATTTGACGGCGCAATCGCCTATCCGCTCGGCCGTCTGGATCGCGGCTTTGTGCAAATGGCCGAAATGGTCAACTGGTCGCGGCTGTCCAACGGGGTGAAATCGACTGCGCTGATGCGCCGCGCCCTGCACGACGCCGAAACCGTCGCCCATGGCCGTGTGGTGTTTGGCAAACGCATCATCGATCTGCCGCTGGCACGTCGGCAATTGCTCAAAATCATGCTGCCGATGGAGCAGGCGCTGTCGTTGTGTTTCGCCACCGCATCCGCGCTGGATCGCGCCGAGGCGGGCAGCCAGGACGCGGCGACTTTATTGCGCATTCTGACCCCGGTATTGAAATTTCGCGCGACCCGCGATGCCCGCAAGGTTTGCGGCGATGCGCTCGAATTTCGTGGCGGGATTGGCTATGTCGAAGAATTTGTCACCCCAAGATTGCTGCGTGATGCCCATCTCGGCTCGATCTGGGAAGGCACTGGCAATATCGTGGCGCTCGATGCGTTGACCCGCGCGGTGGGCCGCCATGGCGCTGAGGCAGCCCTGCTGGCGGAACTGCACGCCAAGCTCGATGACGTGCCGAAGGCCTGGGCGGATCGATTGCGCGGGCTGGTCGATCGCGCGATTGGCTTTGCCCGACAGGTCGCGGGCGATGCCGCGCATGAGGGCGATGCGCGCCGCGCGACCAGCACGCTGTATCATGTTGCCAGTGCTGTCACGCTCGCCTGGGAAGGCAGCCAAATTCATGCCGCACGCGGCGATGCGCGGCGGTTGCTGCTGTCGAGGCTGGTGGTGGATCAGCGGCTCGCGCCGGCCGATCCGTTTGGCGTGACGCCGGGTGGCGGTGGATTGGAGGATGCGGTGCTGGCGAAACGGGCGGTGCCAATGGCCGAGGCGCTCGGTTTGTTGGGGTATGCCTAATACCAAGCGCCCTTGATGTTGACCCATGAAGAATGGGTCAACGGCGCTTGCTATAAGTCTTTGCTTGGCGCACCGCCGCCGGCCAACCCGGTGCGCAATACCAAGCGCCCGAATGGCTGGAAGAGTCAGCCTATCGGAGTGACGTAATGCCACGTGCCCTATCTATTGACCGTCGCCCATTCTCGCTTTCCGATCGATCGTATGCGATCAGGATCGTTGATGCGGAACATCCAGGCGCTTCTGCACGCCTCGACGATGTCGTCGTAGGTATCCCAGACGCGTGCGGAGAGTTTGTTGGCGCGCGATGAAACCGCCGCACCGCCCGGTTGAGCCGGCCTCACAGCAGCAGCGTAATCCCCGCCAGATGCGGCATCTTCAGCAGCCGGCGCGCAATCAACCCACCCAGCCCCGCCATGATCGCAGCAAAACGCCACGCCAGTTCTGGCGCGGTGTCGGGCAGATCGAAGGGGATTTTTGATGTAGTAATGGCATTTTTATTAACATATTCGTGCCGCCATGGCAAGCATTCTTCGCGCCGAGGCCGCTACAACCCGCTTTCCCGCACCACCACCGCGACCGCCCGATCGTAAATCCGCCGCAGCGGGCTCATCCGGACGCCATCGATGCTGATCGCCCCGCGCTGGCGGCGCAGCACCGGCATCGGCGCCTGCAACCGCAACAGCACCCGATAAACCGCGTGTTCCGGCACCAGCCGCCCGGCCGCATCGCGGCGCACCGCCAACCCACCGCCATGGATGGATGCCAGATCCTGGGCTTCAAGCACCCGCGCCGACCCAGGGCTGGTGGCGATCACGACAAGGTCGAGCACATCGCCGCCATCTTCGGGGTAGAACCGCGCCGTCGAACCAGGCGCAAAGCGGGTAACATCGCCCTCATCGACATAAGCCTCCACCACCGGGTCGGCCGGGTCAATCAGCACGCCGAGCAATTCGCGGCGCGGCAGGGTCGAACCCAGCCGCAAGGCCCATGGTACATCGGTCAGCACGCCGGCGAAGGGGGCAACGATGGTTTGCGCGTCCTGCTCGACGGCAATGCTGCGGAGTTCGGCGAGCGCCTGTTCGAGCGATTTTTTCGCCTCAGCGAGGGTCCCGGCCCGGCTCGGGTCAAAGGCGAGGCCAAGCAAATCGGCGCGCAAGCCATCAACGGTGGCCTGCGCTTGGCGGCGGCGCCATATCAGCGGTTCGGAGCCGAGCTGGAACAGAACCTCGCCCGCGGCGACTTTGCGTCCATCGGGGCTGGCGCGCTGCAACTCCCCGGCGGTGGCGGTGAAGATCGCGGCCTGGCGATTGGCGCGCAGCACCGCGGGGGCGGAAATTTCGGTGCGCCAGGGCAACGCCAGGATCAGCAGAACCAGGGCTGCAAGGGTGATGGTAAACCACGTCCGGGCATTGATCCGGCGTGGCCGCAGGCTGGTGATCCAGGCCCGCATCTCACGCATAATGGGCCGGGCGATGAACCACCAGATTTCCACCGCCATCAGAAACAACCCCAGCAGTTTGAAGGCAAGGTGATAGACCAGCACCGCGATGCCAAGAAACAGGAAAAACCGGTAAACCCAGGTGCAATAGGCATAGACCAGCATCAGCCGGCCTGTGTGGGCAGGCAATATCTCGGGTGGCGGGGCACCAAAATCGAATAGGATTTCCCGCAGCCGCCAGCGCCCGAGGGCAAAGGCGCGGTCCTGCAAATTCGGGATGTCGAACCCGTCCGACAGCAAATAATACCCGTCAAAGCGCATCAGCGGGTTGAGGTTGATGGCAAGCGTAATCAACCAGGTCGAACTGCACAGCAAAAAGGCGGCGGTGCGCAACGATCCGTCCGACAGCATCGCCCAGGCGAGCGCCGCGAACACCGCCAGCACCAGTTCGGCGGCCATGCCCGACGCATCGACGATCAGCCGCTGCCGCCGATCGGTCAGCCGCCAAGCATCGGTGGTATCGGTCCACAGCACCGGCCACAGCACCAGCAGCGCCACCCCCATCGCCGGCACCTTGCAGCCGAAATGGCGGGCGGCAAGGCCATGGCCGATTTCGTGGATGACCTTGGCGCATGACAGCGCGACCCCGACCAAGAACGCGCCTTCGAGGGAAAACAGCTCCTGAAAACTATGGGTGAAGCCATCCCATTGCCGGCCGACATGATAGAACGCCACCAGCGCCAGCACCGCCATCACCGCGACAAAGCCCTGGGTGAAGACAAAATTGGTCGCCGGCACCAAGGCTGCCAGCACGCGATCGGGATTGACCAGCCGCAGGCGCAAAAACAGGTAGTTCTTCAACAACCAGCCCGCCGCGCCAAGCTTGCCGGCCCCGGCTTCGGCCATCAACTGCGCAAGGCCGATCGGGCCGGATGGCACAACCAGCCCGGCATGGGCCAAAAACCCAGCCATCACCTCGACATCGCGAACCGTGGCGCGGATGGTGGTCTGCGCGCTGACCGCTTGGGCAATCGCGGTCGGGTCACCCAGATCCCAGCGCGACAGGATTTCGAACTCCATCCAGCCAATGCGGATGAAGCGGTGGCGCGCCGGGTCGTGGATGGTCCAGCTTGGGATGCCGGCCGCGCCCGCCGGGCCGGGCAGCAATTGCAGATCCTGCCGCAATGCCGGCAACGCGGCGGCCGGACGCGCAACCCGGCCGGCAATCCCGGACGGGAGGCTTACAACGCCAGCCATTGTCGCAAGGTCGCCATCGGGCGGCGCAGTAACCACAACAGCAATGGGCGGGGTTCGCCGTAAACCTTGGCGGTGCCCTTCAGGCCCAGGCGCTGCGGCTCGGCATCCGGATCGAGGGTGGCGCGAAACACATAGGACAACACGCCGTCGGCCGCCGTCGCACTGCCATAACTTGCAAAGCTGAGCTTGGCGCCCACCGGCTGGTCGGGGGCGATGTTGCCGAAAAACTGGACCTCGGACCCGACCGCAAAGGTCGCGATTTCGCCAACCGGCACCTGCATTTCGATCAACCGCGAGGCAGGGCCCGCGATCAGCATGATGCGCTCGCCGATCTCGACCGGGCGGCCGATCCAGTCGCTGGCATCGTTGAACACCGCAATTCCGTCGGTCGCCGCCACCACCCGGGCGCGTTGCAACAGGCTGGTCTGGTAGCCGAGCTCGGCAGCCTGCTGCTCCATCTTGCTTTTCAGCAGCGCCAGCCGCCCACGGGCCCGCAGATCGGCCACGGCTTCGCGCGATACCTGGGAATATTCGACCTGCGCCAGTTCGAGCGCTTTCTGCGCCACCTCGACCCGGCTGGCGAGTTGGGTGGTATCGAGCGTCAACAGCGCCTCGCCGGCTTTAACCAGGGCATTCGGTGCAACCAGCACGTTTTCGATCACCCCGGCGAAGGGCGCGCGGATCGGGGTGGGATCAACCGGCACCACCTCGGCGGGGGCCAGAATCGAGCTGCGCGCTGGCAGCATCATCGCGGCCACCGCCATCAGGCCAAGGGCTGCGAAAACCAGATTGCGCCGCCCGTGATGCAGACGCGGCAGACGGCGGCGGCGGCGCAGGTCGTGCCAGATCAGGGCTTGGGAATAGCTCGCAGTCAGGGCTTGCAGCAATGCCGCCTCGCCATCGGTCCATGGATCGTGCCGGGCGAATACCAACCCGCCGGCAAGCACGCCATCGGGGGAGGTAAGCGGGCACCACAAGGCACATTCGGGCAGATGCTCGGGCCAGTTGGCCGCAAGCGCGGGCGGCAGGTTGGCCGCCGTGCAGGCGCGGATCTGGCCGGCATCGGGCAGGCGCGACAAATGACGCAGCACCGCGCGCATCCAGGTTGCGTAAGGTCCGTCCTGATCCGGATTGCCAGCGCCGGACAGCACCAACTTGCGGGTGTGGGGCTGCCACAAGGCGGCCTGCATGTAGGGCACGATGGAAATGGTCTCATTGACCATCAGAAAGCCAAGCTCGTCCCGCTTGGCGGTCCGCGCCTGCAACTGCACCTGCAACACCGCCGACAGGCGCAGCATCTGTTGATTGGCGCCGGCCGAAACCGTGTCGCCCATCACGGCGCGCTGGGCGGTGGGCTCAACTCCGCCTGCCCGCTCATCCCCGGCAGCAGGCCCGCTACCGCACCGCTGATGCGGCCATAGGCCTTCACCGACTGGCTGACACTATCAACCTTGCCGGACAGGCGGATAATGGCGGCCTGGTAGGTTTTGCCGGTTTCCTGGATATGGGCGGTGAAAACCGTGCCCTCGCGCAACCAAGCAAGCCAGCGCGATGGCAGAATGAGTTCGAGTTCGAGCTCCTGTTCGCTGACCAGTTCCAGCAAGGGCGCACCAGCGGCGACCCATTCGAAATTGCGCGCCATAACAGTGCCAACCCGGCCGGCAAACGGGGCGTGGACCACGCAGCTTTCGGCGTTGGCCTCGGCGATGACCAGATCGGCCTGCGCCTCGGCCACCTCGGACACCGCAAGCTGATACTCGGCGGTGTTGTTGGTGCCAAGTTGGCGCAGCTTGGCACTGATGTCGAGCTGGCGCTGCTTTTTGCTGAGCGTCGCCTTGCTGCGCGCGACCACACCGTCGATCTGGGCACAGAAAAACCGTGCGATGACCTGGCCAGACTTAAAACGATCGCCATCGCGCAACGGAAATTCATTGAGCCGGCCGGCCATCGGCGCACCGATCACCGCGTCGAGCCGGGCGACAACCTGCACCCCGATCCCGGAATCGAGCGGCAATGCGCGCGGCGCCGGTATTGGCTGGGCGGTGGCCATTGTGGCGGCCAGAATCAGCGCTGCACCCAAAATACCGCCGCGCGACAGGCTCGGTCCGCACGCCTTGCCCGGCATGCCGACTATCCCGCTCGCGCCGCCGACGCAACGATATGTGCCCCCGCCGGGTTGGCAGGTTTGCGGCGCACAACCGAAACCGGCTTGGCCGCAGCCGGCAGCGACGCGGCTGCCGCGACAACCGGGGCCGGAATAGTCGTCGGTGCGTCGGCCGCGGCGGTCTGGACGGGGATCAGATCAGGCAACTGCCCGGCCTCCCAGCCGGCAATCGCCACCGTCACCCGCTGGACCAGGGTCGGCAGATCGTCGAGATCGGCATTGGGCGGCACCAGATCGACACCAACCGATGAATAAACGCCGGCGAGTGAGCTGTGCACCGCGGCCGTCGAGCGATCGCGTTGCAAGCGGGCGACCAGCCCCGAAAGATTGCGCCGCAAGACCTCGGCTTCCGATTCCGTGCCGGCCTGCGCGGCATTGCGGGCATATTTCTGGATATCGCTTTCGACCTCGTCGGCCTGTTTTGCCATCCGGAGATCGTCGAGGGTGCCGAGATATTGCCGGTACGTAAGGTTGATTTGGGTAAGCGCCGCAACACTCAACGCGAGGCGGCGCTGCTGGGTGATTTCAAGCGATTGTTCGGCCACCGCAATCGCCTTGGGTCCCTGGATCAGCGATAGCAGGTTCCAGGTTGCACGGACCCCGAGCAAGCCCCACGCGTTGTTGTAGAGATAGCGGTTGGAATCGTAGTTCACGCTGCCGAGCACGCCGATGCCCGGCATCATACGGATCATTTCCTTGTAAATGTCCTGGCGGTCGATCTTTTCCTGATAGGCCTCGATCCGCAATTCAGGCCGCAGCGCCAGGCCGGTTTCTTCCAGCCGGCTTATATCCAGATTAAGGGTTTGCGGCGCGATCGCGGCCGACACCGGCACCAGGGACAGTTTTTGGGTCGGCGGCACGTTGATCAGCGATGCCAGTTGGATTTTGGCATCAATAAGGTCGGCGCGTATATGATGCAGTTCGGTGATGACCTGCAGCAGATTATGCTGAAAATCGAGCGTCGCCAGCTGCGGCTGCAACCCGTTGCGCGATGCTGCGCGCGATCCATCGAGCACTTTTTGCGCCCGCGCCAGCAATGGTTCAACCTGCGGCAGCAGTTCCTCGGACGCTGCTGCCCGCCAATAGGTGTCAGTCACCGACCGCAGGATGTTCTCGATCACCTTGCGTCGCCGTTCCAACGCCACCAGCGCGCGATAGCCCTGCTGCTTGGCCTGGAAATAGCTCACCCCGGCATCGAGCAGGTTCCACGACAATTCCATGTTGCCGTAATAGTGCCGCGGTTCCTCGGAATAGGAATAATCCAATGATTCAAGCCCGGTGCGCTCAGCTACGCTTCTCGCCGAGTTTCGGCTGGTGCGCCAGGTGTAGCCGGCATCGGCCGCCAGACGCGGCAGCATTTGGGCAAAGGCGAGATCGACCTGACGTTCCTGCAAGGTCGTTTCAGCTTTGGCAAGCTGGGTATCGTAATTATATTTCAAGGTCCGCGCGATCGCGTTCGCGAGAGTGAGCTTACCTTCATGCGGGATATAGTTCTTTTGCAACGTCGCAAAATCGCTGCGCGCGCGATCGAGGTGCTGCTCGGCGGTAATCGCCTCGGGCCGCAAATTGCAAGCGCCCAGCAGCATGATTGTTCCCAGCAGCGATGCACGAAACACGCTGCGTGCCGTGGCAGATGGTTTGGTTCGGCGATCGAGGGTCAGGCGCATGCGGGTATCTTCCGTTGGTCGTCGAATAGGGTCACGCCGCGGGCCGGCTGGTGTTGCCAAGGTCCAAGGTGCGGAGCAACGCCCGCGCCTGGCCCAACCGTCCCGATCGCCCGGCATCGCGCAATTGCTGGCTGAAACCCGCCCGCATGCCGCCGGTAGTTGATTGTTGACTTAGAGCAGCGAAGAACGACGTCGTGTCAACTGGATTTTGCAAAGGCTCTACCGGAACAACCACGACCGTCGTCCGTGTGTCGATTTCGGCAAGGGCGAGGCCTTCAACCGCCATCGGTTCGCCAAGCGGCGCCAAAACCGGTCCCCTGACATTGAGGCTAGGCAGCGGACGCACTGCCCCGGGGGGCTTCAACAACTCCTGAAGTGCCGCAAGATCGCGTCCCACCAAAATCCGATACTCACCCTGGGCCCGGTGGCCCTGCTCATCCACCGCCGTGATCGCAATATCGACCCGGCCGTAAAATGTCGCAGGCGGGGTGCCGTAAAACACCCGCGCGCGGCTGTCGAAAATCAACCAGTCCGGCAGCGGCCGGCCATCGGTTTGGATGGCGTTTAGCGTCAACTGCGAGCTTGGGTCGGTATCGTAGAACATATCGGGCGGCAGCGGTTCGACCGAGCGCTGATTGGCGATGATGAAGCGTCGCACGTCGCTCCCGACTAGCCAGTTTTCCGGTCGCCCCACCCGGTCTTGGATCAGGTTGCGATTGGCGCTGCCGAAGCCGAATTTCTGGATCGGATCGGGTGGCAGGCCCGGTGGCGGTGGCGTCAGGATCGGTGGAGACGGCGGCCGCGGCGTGATCGCAATCGTCGCAATCACCAGATTGCTGGTCACCGGGCCGCCAGTCCCGAGATTGAACCCAGGCGAAGTGCCACCATACGATGTGGTGTTTTGGTCATTTAGCGACGCGCCGATTGAAATCACGTTGACCCGGCTCGGGTCAGGGCTGGTGTTGGCGTAGGTCAGATGATCCAGAACGCTGGCGACCTGCGGTGCGGTAACGTTGTTGGCAAACGTGATGACCAGGCTGCCACCGGATTGGGTGAAAACCCCGATCAGGGTGTTGCCCAATGTCACGGTCCCGCCAGTGATCAGCAATGCGGTGTCGCCGCCGAACAGATCAGCCGGGTTGGGTCCAGTTGTCCGTTGCACGGTCAGCACAGTGCCGCCGTAATTGCCCCCGAGTGCATCGATTGGGGTATCGCTGACGCTCGCGCCCAAGCCCCGCAGGGCCACAGGGATTGAACCGCTGCCGGGAATATTGGTCCCGCCCCAACCCGCGATCACCGGTGCTATGTCCGGCTTTTCATAGATGAAGTTGACGTTGCCCACCGGCCCGCCGGCAAGGGTGATCGTCGAGGTCGCCGGCCCCGCCCCGACCGTGCCAAATTGTTGCAGCACCAGATTTTCAGTCGCGCCCAAGCCGGCGTTGCCAGGACGCGGCAAGGTGATGGTAACCGGCCCGTCCGGCAAGGTGCCGGCAGCGAAGCTGTAAGTGCCATCGGCCGCCGTGGTCGTGGTGATCGTGGTGGTGATGCCACCCACAACAAAGCTCGCCGTCACCGTGATGCCGCCCAGCGCAATGTCGATATCGCCCCCGGTGCCAAACACCAGATTAGCCGGGCCAAGCACGTCCCAAACCCGCCCGGTGATGCTGCCCGCCGGCGCCAAGGCCACCGTCGCAATCGCGGTACCGGACAGCGGACCACCCACGCCAAGATTGCGCCCGGTCGATCCCGGATCGATGCCGGTATAGAGCGTGGTGTTGTTGTCATTCAGCGTGGCCGTGATCGACGCCGTCTGGCCCAGCACCGTGACCGGCGCGGTGTTCGAATAGGTGATGTTGTCCAGCACACCCGCTGCCTGTGCCGCCGTAGTGCCGGGATTGAACGTGACAACCAGACTGCCACCCGTCTGGGTAAAGGTGCCGATCGGGGCGCCACCAAGCCTCACCACGCCCCCGGCGAGCGTGAGCGTGCCACTGCCGGCGAACACATCCGTCCCGACCGGGATTCCGGTGCGGGAAACCGTCAGGACGGTGCCGCCGTAATCTCCACCAAGCGTATTGATCGGCACGTCGGTCACGGTTGCTCCCAACCCCCTCAGTGCCACCGGGGTCGCGCCAATTTCCGGCACGTTGGTGCTGCCCCAACCGGCGATCACCGGCGCTATGTCCGGCTTTTCGTAGATGAAATCGACATTGTTGACCGCAGCACCGGCAAGCGTGATCGACGATGCACCAGCACCGGCCCCGACAGCGCCAATCCGTTGCAGAACCAGGGTTTCATTGGCCGCCAACCCGCCTGCGCCGGGCACAGGCAGACTGATCCGCACCGCGCCATCCGGCAGGGTGCCGGCGGCGAAGCTATAGGTGCCGTTGCTAGCGGTCGTGGTGGTAACGGTCCGCACAACATTCAGCGCGTCGGTGAAGGTCGCGGTGACCGTGATGCCGGCCAGGCTGGTATCAACTTCGGCCGGCGGATTGAAGGCAAGGTTGGCCGCCCCGAGCGTATCCCAAACCCGCCCACTAATCGCACCAGTCGGCGCGACCAGTGTAATCGGCACAACCGCCGTGGTGCTGGAATAGCTGAACGCCAGCGCGTTGGGCCCGGTCGCACTCGGGCCACCCAGAACGCCATCGGTCGGGATCGCCGCCAATGTGCCGTTGCCAACCGCATTATACTGGTCCCAGGCCCGGAACGTGAGCGCGGTTGGCAATGTACCAGCACTTGCCCCGACATTGGGCTGGAAATAGACCCGGGTAGTGGCATCACCAACCAGATGCAGCGAATTCAGCGCCGAGATCGCGGGTTGTCCGCCACCGGCAAACTGGGTCCAGGTGGCGCCGGCGTTGGTCGTGTACCACCAGCGCCCCTTGGTGATATCAACCGCGACCACCGAAAGCCCGCCAGTGGCCGGCACGCCGCCATTGGTTTGCGAATTGCCATCCGGGTCAGTCACCCCGACCGCGGTCAGCAGCGCGGACACCAACGTGCCCGCCACCCCGGCCGGTGGCGCATAGGCGAAGGTGCCGGCATTGCCCAAATTGGCCACACCCGCGCCGAGAATGGGCGAGCTGTCGAGGTCGATCACGTTGATCGTTTCTGTGCTGGTGGTCGCCACTGCACCTTTGGTGTAGGTCGTGGTTACAGTTCGCGCGGGCAGGTTGGGAATTGGGTTGATATCGACGTACTTCACCCCGCGCAACGCGGTCTGCCAGGCCGCCGCGGTCGGGGCCGGGCCTGCAACGGCGGTGATCGTCAGCACACCTGTCGTTGCATTATAGCTCGCCTGCAGGGTCGCGCCCAGATCGACGTTGGAAATGCTCAGCACATCCTCGCCGGCACGGAATCCGCCGGTGATGGCAAGCGTGACCGTGTCGGGCGCGGTCGCGACCGTGATTGTGCTGTCGAGCGCGACCGCATTGGTCGCCGGGGCGATATCATTGGGCTTGGTAAATGTGACCGTTACCGCGGCCGGCACCACATTGATGGTCGCAATGACGGCGTTGCTGTTCAATGCCCCGCCAGTGCCAAGATTAAAGCCTGGCGAGCCCGCAATGTTGCCGGGCGCTGCCGCATAGCTCGTGGTATTATGGTCGTTCAGGATCGCGCTGATCGAAATCGAGTTCTGCACCAAATTCCCGTTTGAATTGGAATATTGCAGATGGTCGAGCACGGATGCGACCTGGGTTGCTGTCGTGCCGGTCGCAAAGGTAACCACCAGAACGCCGCCGGTCTGGGTGAAGCTGCCAACCGTGGTCACGCCCAGTTTCACCACGCCGCTGGCAAGGTTCAGGGTTCCGTCACCGCTGAAACTGTCAGCCGTGTTGGGGCCGCCAGCGCGCCCAACGGTCAGGAATGTGCCGCCATAATCCGCGCCACTGCCGCCGCCCAGCGTGTTAAGCGGGGCATCGACAACCGACGCGCCCAGGCCCGCGAGCGATACCGGGGTGGTGCCGGTTTCCTGCACATTCGTGCCACCCCAGCCGCCCAGAACCGGCGCGACATCGGGTTTCTGGTAGACGAAGTTCACCCCGCTGGTGTTCCCCGTCGCCAGGGTAACCGATGCGGTGCCGGGATTGGCTGGAACTGTGCCGAAAGCATCATAAACCAGGGTTTCCGTCGCCGGCAGGCCGCCAGCGCCGGCGCTCGGCATCGCAATTGTTACGGTCCCGACGCCAAAGGTTCCGGCGACGAAGCTGTAATTGCCGCTCACATCGGTTGTGGTGGTGGCGGTAACGGTGCCCGGGCTGCCATCCGGTTTTGGCCCGGTGGCGCTGACGGTTACCCCGGCCAAAGCAGTATCAACGTCGCCCGGCGCGCCAAAGCCCAGGCTCGCGGCCGGCCCAAGCCGGTCCCACGCCCGCCCGCTGACCGCGCCGCCCGGCGTGAACAGGGCAATCGGCACCACTGCGATGGTGCTGGAATAGCTGAACGCCAGCGCGTTGGGGCCGGCAGCACTCGGGCCACCCAGCGTTCCATCACTGGGTATTGCCGATAGCGTGCCATTGCCGACCGCGTTGTACTGATCCCAGGCGCGGAAGGTCAGCGCGGTGGCAATCGTGCCGGCGCCGGCGGCAACATTAGGCTGGAAATAAACCCGCGTAGTGGCATCGCCGACCAGATGCAGCGCATTGGTCGCCGAAACCGTTGGAAGCACCCCGCCGGCAAACTGGGTCCAGGTCGTGCCGGCATTGGTCGAATACCACCAGACGCCCTTGGTGGTATCAACCGCCACCACCGCCAGCCCGCCGGTTGCCGGGGTGCCGCCATTGGTCTGCGAATTGCCATCCGGATCAGTTACCCCCACCGCGGTCAGCAATGACGAGACCAGGGTGCCAACCGCGCCGGTTGGTGCCGCGTTCGACAGGGTACTGGACGATCCAAGGCTGGCCACCCCAGCGCCAAGGATCGGGGAGCTATCAAGATCAACCACGTTGACTGTTTCGGTGCTGGTGGTGACCAGCGCGCCGGTGGTGTAAGATGCGGTAACGGTCCGGGCCGGCAGGTTCGGGATCGGATTGGTATCGACAAATGTCACCCCGCGCAATGCGGTCTGCCAATCCGCCGCAGTCGGCGTCTGGCCCACCACTGCGGTGATCGTCAACACCCCGATCGTGGCATTATAGCTCGCCTGCAGGGTGCTGCCGAGGGCAGTGTTGGCAACGCCGAGCACGTCTTCGCCCGCACGGAACCCGGCGGTGATGGCGAGTGTCACGCTGTCGGGGGCGGATACGACTGCAAGCGTGCTGTTCAATGCCACCGCGTTGGTGGCAGGTGCGATGTCGTTCGGCTTGGTGAAGGTCACCGTGCGGGTGGCCGGGGTGATGTTGATCGTTGCAACGACAGCGTTGCTGTTGAGCGCCCCACCGGTGCCGAGATTGAACCCCGGCGATCCGGTTTGCCCGGGCGCGGTGACGTAGCTGGTGGTGTTGTTATCGTTCAGGACCGCGGTGATCGACACGCCGTTCTGCAAAGCATTGGCAAAGGTATTGGCATATTGCAGATGATCCATCACCCCCGCGACTTGGGCCGCAGTAATCGTGGCTGCGGTGTTGAAGGTGATCACCAGTGCGCCGCCGGTCTGGGTAAACGTGCCGATCTGGACGCTGCTCAAGCTCACCGCACCACCCGAAAGCGTCAGCGTGAGGTCACCGGTGAAGACATCGGTGGCATTGGCGCCGCCGGTGCGTTGCACGGTCAGCACGGTGCCGAGATAATTGCCGCCCAGCGTGTTGATCGGGGTGCTGACGATCCCTGCGCCGACGCCTTTGAGTAATACCGGCGTGCTGCCGGTCTCGGCAATGTTGGTGCCGCCCCAGCCGGAGATCACTGGCGCCACGTCCGGCCGCTGATAGATGAAATTGAGGCCGGTATTGGCGGTGCCAATCGCAATGGTGGCGCTCGCGGTCGCAGGGTTGGAGGTAACGGCGCCGATTGCGTTGTAAACCAGGGCCTCAGTGGCACCCAAACCGCCAGCGCCTGGCGAAGGCAGGGTGATGGTGACTGCGCCATTGCCGAATATGCCCGGCGAAAACACGTATTGCCCGTTGACATCGGTGGTGGTTGTGGTGGTTTTCGCGCCGCCGGTGTTGGGATCGAGCCCGGTTGCGGAAATCGTGACGCTGGTCAACGGCGTATCGATATCACCGCCAAGATTATAGGTGGTGTTGAACGGCCCCAGCTCGTCCCACAGCCGCCCGCTGAGCGCGCCGTAGCCCAGGGTCACCGAGGAAGTGTAGGTGTTGACAGCCGCGTTGGCGACCCCGGTCACAGGATCGGTTCGCGAACCGGTGGCACTTCCCACCACGCCGTTGGTGGTTCCAAACGCCGTTTGCTGACCGCCGTTAAGACTGTTCCAATTCACTGACGCAGTTGAATTCGGCAGCGCGGCGGTGCGATCGGTGACGGCAACCGTGTAGGTAATCGTTTCGGACGCGCCTGGCGCCAGCGCGAATGCGCCAGTCACAGCCGTGCCGCCGGAAACCCCGAAGGTCGGCGCGCCGGCGCCCGTGGCGCCGGTGGCGGCGCCAGTCACGGTCAGTCCGGTAATCGCGCCGGCGTTGGTCGCGGCTTCCGGGTCATTCAATGTCGCGCCATAGGCCGTCGCGTTGCCGGTATTGGTGATGACGTCCTGGAAGGTGATGGCGCCAGTGGTGGCGTTCACTGCGGTGATAGTTTTGGCCAGGGTGAGGCGTGGTTCGACGACCGTGATAGTGGCGGCAGCGGAGGTAACATTGGTGGAAGCCTGGTCGGTATAGATATAGGCAACCGTGATGGTGCCGGACGCGCGGGTAGTTTGTGCAACCGACACATTTCCTACCCCGACAATGCTGGTCACAATTTGGGTCGAGGTCAGCAGATTGAAGGCGCTCGTCGTCCCCGCAACCGCGGTCTTATAGCCGGTCAGGCTTCCTGCTGCGACCGAGCGCGTAATCGCCCCCGATCCGAAAGTCTCATTCAGAGCCTGCGATGTTCCAGCCGCGAGCGTATGCAGGCTGGCATCGGTGTTGGTGATCGTGAATGTTAGGTTCGCCGGGGGCGTGGCTGGCCCTTGTGCAACAATGCTGAATGCGCTCGCCGCGCCGCCCGTCGCGACCGCGGTCGACGCACCCTGGTTGGTGATCGTCCCGGTCGTATCAACGATCCCGTTCAGTGTCAGGCGCGCCGAGTTCAAGGTTCCCAGCGTTGTGTCAAACAAGGGCAAATTCACCGTGGCGTTCGCCGCCCCAAGCTCGGTCAATGTCGGGCCGGTGGAAACCGTGTATGAAATGCTGGTTGATGCGCCCGGGGCCGAGGCCGACGTTACGTTGGCCGATAGTGAATAGCTGTTTCCGCTCACCACCGATACAGCATTTGTAAGGATCGCATTGAAATCGACGATTACGTAGTTGACCAACGCCGAATGGGCATTATTAGCCAAAGTACCCAGATTGAACTTCACATGGCCGGATGTGGCGGTATCGGTGTTGGTCGCTAAGCTCGCGATCGCCGCCACGGCCGCTGTGGTGGTTGGGTCGATCTGGCCGCCGGCTTCGGACACCTGGGCCGCCGAGCTGCCCGCCGCATCCATGGTTGTCGACGTCAGCACGCCATCGGCGCTGACAAACGAAATCTTCGCCGATCCGTCGGCGCTGTATTGCAGCGACGATGGCAAGGCGACGTCAAGGACAGTCGACGGATTTTGTCCCTCCGGCACCGCGACATAGGCGTGGACGCGCACGATATCACCGATCGTGGCCGAAACAGTCGATAGTGGTGTGGCTATCGCCACACCAGACGTGTTTCCATTGCTTTCACCGATGATGGAGATGCCGGCGCTGAAAGGCTGCACGAAGGTAACCGCCGACACTGACGCAGTGGCTCCATCAGTCAGCGCATTGGGACCGATCGTGTTCGTTTGGTCCTGCGTGCCATTATTGTAGTTCGCCGTGTATTCGGCACGCGCGCTGCTGACAATCGCAAGATGGGCGGGCAGATTGTCTTTCACCGTTGCCTGAATGCGGAAGGTCAAGGTCTGCCCTGCATTCAACTGCCCGGCATTGACCGTGATTTCCGTTGCACTGGTTGGCGCATCTGCGGTCAACGGACCGCCGGTCTGCGAAATACTCCCAAGAATAGTTAGCCTATTGGACAAAGTAACCGTCAGGTCGATCAATTGATCTCCGGACGCTTCGGTATGACTTGAAGGGTTTCCGACAATAATGGTGTAGGTGACAATCTCCCCGCTGCGGGCCGTCGTCTTATCCGGTGTCATCGTTACCGTCAGGTTCGCAGGGTCAAGAACGTTGGTGAAATTTGCCCGCGCCGCCGCATCGAACGGCACCGCCGCCTCAATCACCCCGGTCGCGGTGTTCAAAATCCACGCGCCGCCGAAGGCGGGATTGCCGACAATCTCGGTCGAAGCCGCAACATCGGCGCCCGTCAGGCCAGCCAACCCCGCCAACAACGCGCGCCCATCGCCATCGGCCACGTCGCAGCCCCAAAGATTGATGTCGGCACCGGCTGCCAGATGGCCGCCCCACGTCGCGATCTGGTCGGCATTGGCCGCAACCAGGGCTGCCGTCAGCGGCGTGACCCCGATATCGAGCGCCCCTGCCGAGCCATACGCCACCAAATTGATCGCAGATATCCCGGTTCGCCCCTGCAACGCCTGGGTAATCTGCGCAACCGCGTCGCGTGACGGATCGATCAGGATGACCTGCGCGTTGGCCTCGGCACCCGCCGCCAACTGGTCCCACCCGGCAACCCGGGGATCGATGAAGATCAGATCGGTCGCCGCCATATTGGTCGCAAGCGCTGGGATGTCGGTCAGAATTTCGGACGGAATG
>JANYCX010000118.1 GCA_025360065.1 Acetobacteraceae bacterium
GCGCCAATTCGGGGTTGACTGGCGCCCGGCATCACCAGCCGATCGGGTGGTGCTCGACCGGCCCGGCCGCGCGCTTGGCCGCGATGACGTGCTGCCGGCGCTGCGCGCAGCGCTCGACAATGTCGGTGCGCCGACGGATGCAGATATTGAGCTCCCTGGTTTCGCCCCGCCCTTGATCTCGGCTGAGGGGCGCGCTGAGATCACTATTGAGCAGCTTGAATTTGACGGTGCCAACGGCCGCTTTGGTGCAACAATTGCCATCAGCGGGCCGGGCATCAGCAACCAGAAAATAAGGGTCAGCGGTGCGGTCACGGAAATGGTTGAAATTCCGGTCCTGGCCCACCGGTTGCAGCCTGGCAGTATCGTGCGCGCCGATGATCTCAAGCCAAGCCGGCTCCGCGCGTCCCTTCTGGCCACCGAGGTGGTGCGCAGCCCAGAACAGGCCATTGGGCTTGCGATACGGCGCACGGTGGGCCGCGGCCAGCCGATTGCACTGGCCGATCTCGGCAAGCCCCTTATCGTTGCAAAAAACACCCGGGTTTCGGTCCAGCTGCAAAGCGGTGCTCTGGTAATCTCGGCAACCGGACAGGCCATGGAATCGGGCGCACTGGGCGATCGCATCACCGTGCTCAACCCCAATTCACGTGCTATTATCGAAGCCGAGGTGGTTGGCGCGGGCAGGGTTCGGGTGCTCGCCGACAGCGCCCCGATCGTCCAGGCAGGTGCCACCAGGGTCAGCAACGCCGCGCTCGGCGCCAGCATGGTGCTCCGATGACGGCGCGGTTCGCCCTCGGGCTGGTTGCGGTTTGCCTCGCCGGCTGCGGCAATCTTACCCGGTTGTCCGAAGTCGGCCGCCCACCGGCGATGACCCCGATTTCAGACCCCACCAGGGACGCCAATTATCGCCCCCTGACGATGCCGATGCCGGCGCTACAGATCGCCTCCCCCGATGTCGGCACGCTGTGGCGCAGCGGCAGCCGGGCCTTCTTCAAGGATCAACGCGCGTCAGGTGTCGGTGATATCCTGACAGTGTTCGTCAACATCACCGATACGGCGAATATGAAGAACGGCACCACCGCCACCCGCACCAGTGCTGAAGGTATGGGATTGCCCCATATGCTTGGGCTGGAAAACGCGGTGCCGCATATCTTCGGCACCTCGGCTTCGAGTTTGATCAGCGCCAGCAGCAACAATTCCAATGTCGGCTCATCCGAACTTAAACGCACTGAAACCGTGACCCTCAAGCTTGCCGGCGTCATCACCCAGGTTCTGCCCAACGGAAATCTGGTGGTGTCGGCCAAACAGGAGGTGCGGGTGAATTCGGAGCTTCGCGAACTCGCGGTCAGCGGGGTCATCCGTCCGCAGGACATTGCCAGCGACAACACCGTCCAGCATGACCGCATGGCCGAAGCGCGGATTGCCTATGGTGGGCGTGGCCAGATGACTGACGTGCAAACCCCACGCTGGGGCCAGCAAGTGCTCGATCTGGTATTGCCATTCTGAGGTAGGATGGTCGTTGCGTATATATAGCAACACTGATAAGATTTTCGCATCAGCCTGAACTGAGTAGGTCCATTGGTGGAATGGCTGTCAGTCGCGGATTTTCTTGCCACTGACCCGCAGGCGCTGGTGGAACGGCTCGCCTTTGCTGATCAGCAACGCTTTTCGCGCAATCAAGGACAGCAGCTTCTGGCCTGGGCCGAGACAGTTCGCATCCTGGAAACGGCGCTGCGCGCATGGGCGGTCGCGGCGGATTGGCACCTGGTGCTCGAGTATGACATGCGACGCTTGGGCCGACGGCTCGACGCGGTGCTGATTACCCCGCTTGCGGTCATTGTGCTCGAATTCAAAACCGGCCTCTCACCTGCCGATGCCCAAGCAAGGCGCCAGGCGGATGACTATGCTCTGGACTTGGAGATATTTCATTCTGCCAGCCTCCATCATCCGATCTTCTCCATCGTCGTGGCTGCAAGTGCCGTCCCCGGTTCGATTGCCTGGCCGTTCATGTTCCCCGGCTTCGTCGATGCCAGCCTAACCGCCTCATCCACCAGCCTGGGCGGCCTTTTGCGCGAAATCTGGACCCGGTTGCCACCATCCGCCCGCCCGATCGACGTCACCGATTGGGCCCGCGCACCCTATCGCCCGGTGCCGGGAATTGTCGATGCCGCATGCACCCTCTACGCCCAACATGGCGTCGCCGATATCAGCACCGCAAGGGCCGAGGCGCACAACCTTACCACAACCAAAGACGCGATCCTGGCCGCGATCGCTGACGCCAGGCAAAACCTGCACCATGTTATTCTGTTCGTGACTGGTATTCCTGGCGCTGGCAAAACCCTGTGCGGATTAAATGCCGTCTTCGGGGCGGGGCGTGACTTGGACGCCACTTTTCTGACCGGCAATCCAACCCTGGTGCATGTGCTGCGGGAAGCGCTTGCCCGCGATGCCGGTGGTGGCAATCGGGACCGTTTGCGCGCCGCCCATCTCAAAACCAAGGCATCGGTGCAGAAACTGCCGGATTTCCGCGATGAATACGTGCGCAACGGTGATGTCCCGTCCGAGCACGTCATTGTCATCGATGAAGCCCAGCGTGCCTGGGACGAAAAACAGGCCGTGCGGGCGACCGCCACCCGTGCTGTGCCACTCACCCAATCCGAACCCGCGCATTTGCTCGATATCATGGCACGGCATGCGGACTGGGCGGCCATCATCTGCCTGATCGGTGGCGGGCAGGAAATCCACGATGGCGAGGGCGGCCTTGCCGAGTGGGGCACGGCGTTGCTGGCGCGACCGGGCTGGAAGGTCGTGGCGGCACCGGAAACATTGCAGGCAGGCTCGCCCCGGCAGAGACTGCCGATGATGGTCGGGATGGACGTCCAGGATAGTCTGCATTTGTCCGTGCCAATGCGATCACTCCGCAATGCGGCCGCGGCCAGTTGGGTGGAAGCTGTCCTCGCCGGCGAAATCAACGCCGCCAAAGCAATCGCCGAAGCTGGCCCGACCTTGCCCTATGTGCTGTGCCGCGACCTGGAAATTATGCGACAGCATTTGCGCGCCAGTTGTCGCGGCGAACGCCGCAGCGGCTTGATCGGCAGTTCATCGGGTAAACGCCGACGCGCCGATGGCCTCGGCGCTGAACTGGATCACCTCGACAAAGACGCTGTTGCGCATTGGTTTCTCAATCGTTGGCCGGAAGACGTCCGCGCGTCCGAAGCCCTTGAAACAGTCGCAACCGAATTTGCCTGTCAGGGGTTGGAGCTCGATTATGTCGGGCTATGTTGGGGCGGAGATATGGTGTGGCTGCCGGAGCAACGCGCCTGGTTAAGCCGCAAGTTCAAAGGCACGGACTGGCAGTTGAACCGACATCCGGATGCGATTGCCCATCGGACCAATACTTATCGTGTACTGCTGACCCGGGCGCGCTACCAGACCGTCATATGGGTCCCAAGGGGCGATCATGCCGACCGCACCCGTGATCCGGTTCAACTGGACTGCATTGCCGGGTTGTTGCAGGCGTGCGGCGTCACGCTGCTGCAAACTGGGACAAAATCTGAACCCGAAACGCGCCACCCAATGTTGCTGTAGGCGTCCGGTCAGACTTCAACCCCACCCCGCCATGCGGCCCCCGAAGGATCGCCGACGGCACCAAGCACGGTGTCGAAACACATTGTCTGCCGAGTCGGCCGAAGATAGGGCGGCCACAACAGCCCCGGACTATGCGGGTCACCGCTTTCGGCGAACTCGCACCAGGCGTTGCGAATGGCGGTGGATAAAGCCGCCATTTCCACCTGGTTGCCACCTGCCAGCATCGCGGCATCCGCCCAGGCCGCGAAGTTGCCGAACACAAATGGCAGTTCGATACAGTGGCAGGCCTTGAACTTGCTGCCAGTAGGCGACCAGCGAAATTCATACACCCACGCTTCCGCCCCAGCCTCGGCCACCGCATCGGCGAATGCCAGGGACGGAAACAGAAACAGATGATCGGTTGTCAGATCGCCTAAAAGCTCCTGCTCGGTCGCGCCCAGCCGCCGACGCCGATAGAGTGCCACCGCATCGGCCGAGCCGGTCAATTCGGCAAAAGCCGCCGCCATTGCCTCCGGGTCGGGCGGGTTCATCGCCGGGTCGGCTGCAAAGAAGGCGTGCATTTCTTCGCGCGACGTCCCGATAATTATCGCAACATCCCGCGACCCAGCCTCGGACGCAGCCGCACGCAGAAATGCCGTCGGTTCAGCAAGGGTATCGAACACTGGCAGGAATGGCGGCTTGATGTCGGCAAACCGGGCATTTTCGCGGGCAAGCTGCGTTTGGGCCGCAATGATGCGGGCGGTCGGAATGGTGACAAGGTCTGCCGGCGTGGCACCAAGTGCCCTGCACAGTGCATCCGCGCTGGCCCGCCCTTGCGCCCGGCTTTGCGGCGCCCAGCCCGCCGGCGCGCTTTGCAAAATAGCGCGCTCGAACAGGCCACGGGTTTCCCACATGGTCAACAGGCACATGACCGCGTGGGCACCAGCGGACTGGCCGACGAGCGTCACCCGCGCCGGGTCGCCCCCGAAGGCGTCGATGTTGTCGCGCACCCAGCGCAACGCTGCGACCATATCCAGAAGGCCCATATTACCTGCCGCCACTCCGGGCAAATGCAGAAACCCGAACGCACCGAGGCGGTAGTTCACCCCAACCACAACAATATCACCATCGCCAGCCAGAACCGACCCGTCATACCAATCCAGCGAACCAGCGCCCGACACATAGGCCCCGCCATGGAGGAACACGATCACCGCACGCTTGGCATCATCCGTGCCGGGCGTGGCGATCGTTAGTGTCAGACAATCCTCGTTCTGTGGTCGGGCAAATTCCCCCATCGCGGCCCGCAATCGGGAGGCCGGTTGCGGAGCGATCGGTCCATGTTGGGTTGCATCGCATGCACCTGACCAGCGCTCAATCGGCTTGGGCGCGGCGAAGCGGCTGGCAGTGGCATAGGGAACCCCCCGAAAGACCAACACCCCACCATCCTGCACGCCACGAAGATCGCCGCACGCCGTTCGAGCAATATCTGGCATTCAATCTATCCCTACAGCCCGAGGCTACGACGCACGATGTCTCCGGCTGTTTCCAACTCAGCCCTGTTCCCGACCCAAACCGTTCGCCCTTTTTCCACTATATGATGCCGATCAGCAAGTTTTTTTAATGCGACGATGTTTTTGTCGATAATCAAAATAGATTGGCCGGCGGCTTTCAGCCCTGCCACGCAGCGCCAGATTTCATCGCGCATCAGCGGGGCCAGCCCCTCGGTCGCTTCATCAAGGATCAGAAGCTGCGGATTGGTCATCAATGCACGTCCGATCGCCAGCATTTGCTGTTCACCACCCGACAATGTCCCACCGCGTTGCCCGGCGCGTTCGGCCAGACGCGGGAACAACCCATAGATCCGGGGCAGGGTCCAGGGGATTACTGCCCCCAGCCGGTTGGCAGCCGTGGCGATCAGATTCTCCCGCACCGTCAGGGTTGGAAAGATCAACCGCCCCTCTGGCACCAGGCCGATCCCGCGCCGAGCAATTGCATCCGATGTCAGCCCGTCGATGCGCTGTCCTGAAAAGTAGATCTCACCGCCCCGAGGCGCCAGCATGCCCATAATCGCCCGGACCGTGGTTGTCTTGCCCATGCCGTTGCGGCCCAGCAAGGTCGCAACCTCCCCCGCACCAATGCTGAGCGAAATATCGGTCAACACGGCGCTCATCCCGTAACCCGCCTTCAGGCCGCGCACCTCCAGCATCAGCCGGCCTCCCCGAGATAGGCTTCCCGCACCGCCGGGTCCGACTGCATGTCGGCAAAGCTGCCTTCTGCGATCACCCGGCCCGAAACCATCACGCTGACCCGATCGGCCAACGCTGCAACCGCGTCCATGTCATGTTCCACCAATAAAATCGTCACCCGGCCTTTAAGTGCTGCGAGCAGCGCCGTCATGTCTTGTGATTCCGATTGCCCGAGCCCGGCCATTGGCTCATCGAGCAGCAGCATTCGCGCCCCGGTCATCAGCGCCATCGCCAGTTCCAACTGGCGCTGTTCGCCATGGGCAAGGTCGGCGGCCAGGATCGCGGCCCGTGGTCCAAGTCCAACCCGGTCGAGCATGGCACGCGCAGGATCGGTCAAGCGCCGATCATCGCGTGCGTCGCGCCAAAAACAGAATGAATGCCCTGCCCGAATCTGCGCCACGATGGCCACGTTTTCCAGTGCGGTAAACTGCGGCAGCACCGAGGTGATCTGGAAGGATCGGGTCAGCCCGCGTTTCACCCGCGCCGGGATCGCAACTTGGGTAATATCGTTCCCATCAAAGGTGATGTCGCCGGCATCGGCTGCGATCTCGCCCGCCAGCAGCCCGATTGCGGTGGATTTGCCAGCACCGTTTGGGCCAATCAACGCGTGCAGGCTGCCTGGCATGACCGCGAGGGCAAAATCATTGCAGGCGAGCAGCCCGCCATAGCGCTTGGTAAGCCCGCTGGCACGCAGCAGCGCCGTCATCGCCGTCCCGCCAGCGCACCCCAGATGCCGCGCCGGGTCAGCAGGATGACCGCGACCAGCACCGGGCCCATCACGATCATCCAATGTTCGGTCCATTGCGTGAGCCAGGACTGGAGCAGCACCATCGCCGCCGCCCCGAAAACCGGTCCAACCAGTGTCCCGACCCCGCCGAGCACCACCATCACCATGAAGTCCCCCGACATTGTCCAATGCAACATGTCGGGGCTGACAAACCGCAACAAATTGGCCTGCAACGCGCCGGCAAGCCCCGCGATTGCGCCCGCCAGCGTAAAGACCGCGAGTTTGTAGCGGCCGCCATCGAGCCCGATTGCCGCCATCCGCCGTTCGTTCTGCTTGATCCCGAGCAGCACAATGCCAAAACGCGATCGCACCAGGCGATGGCACGCGGCCAGCACAAGTGCCAGCACAGCGAGGCAAACATAGTAGAACGCAACATCATCGCGCGGATTGATCCACGGTAGTGCGTTGCGACGGCGGAACCCAAGCCCGTCATCGCCACCATAGGTCTTGATCGAAACGAATAGGTAAAACAGCATCTGCGCAAACGCCAGCGTGATCATGATGAACGACACCCCGCTGGTGCGCAGCGACAACGCCCCGATTGCCAGTGCCGCCAGCGCCGAGATCAGAATTGCCGCCGGCCATGCGATCCACGCCGCGGTCGCGCCCGGCACCACGCCGAGAAACAGGCTGCCATCTGCCGCGTGGAACGCCAGGATGCCGACCACATAGCCACCGAGGCCAAAAAAACCGGCATGGCCGAATGACGACAATCCGGTGTAGCCGATCAACAAATCAAGCCCGACCGCGGCCACGGCATAGATCGCGACCTGGGTCCCGAGTGCCACCAGATCAGGCATTGCCAACCGGTCGGCGACCAGCGGTAGCGCCAGCATGAGCAGTGCGGTGCTGGCGATCACCAACCGTCTGCGGATCGCTTCAACCATGGCCGGGAAACAATCCACGCGGCCGGATGATGAGCACCACCGCCATCAGCATCATCGATGCCATCGATGACAGTCCCGCCCCAAATCCATCGGCGTCGCTTGCCGCCATCACCAGCTTGAGCAGCGCTGGCAGATAGGCCCGCGCCAGGGTATCAACCATGCCGACCAGCATCGCGCCAGCCAGTGCACCGCGAATGGAGCCCAGGCCACCGATCACGATAACAACGAATGTACTTATCAGAATGCGGTCGCCCATGCCGACCTGCACCGACAATAGCGGGCCAACCATCGCGCCCGCCAACCCGGCCAGCAGGGCGCCGAGGCCGAACACCAGCGTGTACAGCACCCCGATACGCACCCCGAGCGCGCGCACCATATCGCGATGCGTCGCCCCGGCACGCACCAGCATGCCGATCCTGGTATGTACGATCAGCCCGTACAATATTGCCGCAACCGCTGCACCGACGGCGATGATAGCGAGCCGATAAATCGGATAGGGCACCCCCGGAATGAAAGTGACCGAACCCGACAGGAAATCGGGGATGGCGGCCATCATTGGCTGGCGGCCGAAGAGCATCGCCATCGCCTCATTGAAAAACAGGATCAAGCCGAAGGTCGCCAATACCTGATCGAGATGATCGCGGAAATAGAGCCGCCGCAGGATGGTCACTTCCATCAGCATGCCGACAAAAGCTGCCACCGCCATGCCGGCGCCAACCGCCATCAGGAAACTTCCGCTGCCCGCCTGGGTGCGCGCGGCCACGAACGCGCCAACCATGTAAAGCGACCCGTGGGCAAGGTTGATCAGGCCCATGATGCCGAACACCAAGGTCAATCCGGCTGCCAGCAGAAACAACGTCACGCCGTACTGCAACCCGTTGAGAAGCTGTTCGGCAAGAAGCGTCATTGGTCCCTAGATTTTGCAGGTTTCCGAGTACGCATCGCCGCGATCGGTCAGGACGCGGGTTTTGGTCACCAATGCCAACTTGCCATCAGCGCCTTTTTCCACCCGCAGGCCGAACCAGTCCTGCACCGGGTGCTGGTTGGGGCCGAATTTGAACTTGCCGCGAACCGACTGGAAATTCGCCGGCAGCATTGCTTTGCGGAAGGCAACCGGGTCTTTGACGTTGCCGCCCGAGCCTTGCAGGGCCGCACCGATGGCCAAGGCGGTGTCGTAGCCTTGGCTGGCATAAACCGTCGGCAGGCGCTGATACTTCGCGACAAACGCTGCAACAAAGGCCTTGTTCGCCGCGTTGTCGAAGTCACTATTCCAATGCGAGGTCACATCCATGCCAATGGCTGCCTCCCCCACAGCGCCCAGAATAGTGCTGTCGAGCGAGGGTGCCGCCAGCACCATCGGGATTTTGCCGACCAACCCAGCCTGTTGATACTGGCGGATGAAGGCGATACCGAGGCCGCCCGGATGGAACTGGAACACTGCATCGGGGTTTGCTGCCCGGATATTAGCCATTTCCGGCGCGTAGTCGGTCTGGTCGAGCTTGGTATAGCTTTCGCCCACCACCTCGCCTTTGAAGAAGCGCTTGAAGCCGGTGATCGCATCCTTGCCGGCCGGGTAGTTCGGTGCCAACAGAAACATCTTCTTGTAGCCAAGCCGATTGGCGTTTTCGCCCGCACTTTCATGCAGCGTATCATTCTGCCAGGACACAACATAGTAATTGGCATTGCAGTTCTTGCCAGCCAGGCTCGAAGGACCTGCATTCGGGCTAACATAAATCGCGCCGTCATCGAGCACGTCCGGGGCAACCGCTTCCAATACATTGGAGAACACCACGCCGGTGAACAGGCGCACGCCCTCGGATTTCAGGAAACGGTTAACCGTCTGCTTGGCCTGCGCAGGTTTTAACCCATCATCCTCAACCAGGACCTGAACCGGCACGCCGCCGAGTTTGCCGCCATCGGCCGCCAGCATGAAGGCATCACGAATATCGGCGCCAAGATAGCCACCGGGACCGGACAGCGTCGTCACCAATCCGATTTTCACCGGAGCAGCCTGGGCGCGGGCGACCATTGGCATGGCGAGAGCGGAAGCAAGTGCAGCGCGACGGGTCAGGGCCATGGCAGTATCCTCCTGTTAAAGTTTCACCCAGCCAGGGGGCGGCAGCTTGCCCGGATGGATCGCCTCGCAGTGTCGGCAGGTGCGCAGTGTAACGCTGTTATAGAAGGTTTCATAAAGCGGTGGCAGATCTTTTACGATGTCGGTCACCATAAGCTCGATCCGGTGCACCCGCGCGCCGCACCCGAAGCAAAACCACTCGAACCCATCTTTCGCGCCCGGCGCCCGCGCGCTTTCGACGACAAGACCGATTGAACCCGGCATCGGCCGTTGCGGCGAATGGCGCAGATGCGGCGGGATCAGGAATACCTCGCCCTGGCGGATCGGCACGTCAAGGCTCTGGAGCATCATCCGATCGGCTTGCCTATTCGATCGGATAAAGATGATCGTGAAAACAAGACTCTAGAGCGTGCCTACCGATTCAACCTGAACGGATCACGCTCTAGCCATCGTCATGCCGCTTGAGGACCATGTCGCCCTTTAACTGGTAGAAGAATTCCTCGACTGGATCATCATGGAAATCGCCGCGCAGATTTTCCCGCGCGAAAACCTTGGCATCTGCGCGGCGATATTGCATCAGCGCAGAGACGCGTTGAGCTTGGCTAACGCTGCCGCACCCGGCACCAGATCGGCGTCCGACAGCGTATTGAACGGGGCATCGATCGAATTGAGATAGCCATGCAGATCATCGGCATCACTGTCGACATACAGCAATCCGGTCACGATCTCACCGCGCGCCTTATGTTCCTGAAGGTAGTTCATCACCGCCACCCGATCGGTCGGATCGTAGTCAGTGGCAATCTTCTTCAGCTTCAGATACGTGCCATCGTGCTGGCGCACCAGTTCCATCTCGCCGGGCGCATAATCGGCGGTGATCGGCGCGCGTCCAGTAATGACATCCATCCGGTTCACGGCTTCGTTATGTTCGCGCACGTAATCAAAGCTCTTGGTGGAGCCTTCATGGTTGTTGAAGGCGACGCACGGGCTGATGCAGTCAATGAAGGCCGCCCCCTTGTGCATCAACGCGCCTTCGATCAATGGCACTAACTGGTCCTTGTCGCCCGAAAAACTGCGCCCGACATAGGTCGCGCCCAGCTGCAAGGCCATCGAAACCATGTCAATGGGTTCGTCCATGTTCGGCACGCCACGGCGGTTTTTGGCGCCCTTGTCGGCGGTGGCGGAAAACTGCCCTTTGGTCAGCCCATATACCCCGTTGTTTTCAACGATATAGGTCATGTTGACGCCGCGCCGGATGGAATGGGCAAACTGGCCCAACCCGATCGATGCACTGTCGCCATCGCCTGACACGCCGAGATAAATCAGGTCACGATTGGCGATATTGGCGCCGGTCAACACGCTTGGCATCCGGCCATGCACTGAGTTGAACCCGTGGCTGGCACCAAGGAAATAGGACGGGGTTTTCGACGAGCAGCCAATCCCCGACATCTTGGCGATCCGGTGCGGTTGCAGATTGAGTTGATAGCACGCCCGTATAATGGCGGCCGAAATCGAGTCATGGCCGCAGCCGGCGCACAGCGTCGAAACCGGGCCTTCATAATCGCGCCGCGTGAAGCCCAAAGCGTTGGCCTTCAAATCGGGATGGTGCATTTTGGGCTTGCTGAGATAGGTCATGGCGCGGGTTCCTTAGCCAATCAGGCCGGCAATGGTTTCGGCAATAAAGCGGGCGGTAATCGGGCTGCCATCGTAATGGAGCACTTTGGCGAGCTGCTTCGGATTGAACTCTTCCTCGTTGATCAGCAGGGTGCGCAATTGTGCATCACGATTTTGTTCGACCACGAAGACCCTGTCATGGGCTTCAACGAAATCCCCAACTGCCGCCGCAAACGGGAATCCACGCACCCGCATCAAATCGAGGTGAATGCCCCGCCCAGCAAGGATCTCGGCGGCTTCGAGCATGGCGGGCGCCGTTGACCCGTAATAGATCGCACCAAGCCGGGTCGGCACCGCCGCATCACGCTGGATCGGCGCGGGAACCATCGCCTTGGCGGTCTCAAATTTCTTCACCAAGCGATCCATGTTGCGTTGATAGGCAGCACCGTCCTCGGTATAGCGGGCATATTCGTCCCGGCTGGTGCCGCGGGTGAAATAGGCACCCTTGGTCGGATGGGTGCCCGGATATGTCCGATACGGAATCCCATCGTCATCAACATCGAGGTAGCGGCCAAACACCCGGCCGGCAATCAAATCTTCGGCCGTCATCACCTTGCCGCGATCAAGCTTGCGGCTGTCATCCCAGGTCAGCGGACGGCACAGACGCTCATTCATGCCGATATCAAGGTCGAGCAGCACAAAGATCGGGGTCTGCAACCGGTCAGCGAGGTCCATCGCATCGGCGCCAAAATCAAAGCATTCGGCCGGGTCTTCCGGGAACAACAGAACATGCTTGGTATCGCCGTGTGACGCATAGGCGCAGGACAGCACGTCGCATTGCTGGTTGCGCGTCGGCATGCCGGTCGACGGTCCGGCGCGTTGCACGTCAAAGATCACCGCCGGGATTTCGGCGAAATAGGCGAGGCCGATGAACTCCTGCATCAGGCTGATGCCAGGGCCAGAGGTCGCGGTGAAGGCGCGCGCACCGTTCCAGCCGGCACCGATCACCATGCCGATCGACGATAATTCGTCCTCAGCCTGCACAATACCAAAGCGGTTCTTTTTGCTGTCAGGATCGACGCGATATTTGGCGCAATATTTTATGAACGCTTCGGCAAGCGAGGATGACGGTGTAATCGGATACCACGCGCACACCGTCGCACCGCCGTAAAGCGCACCCAGCGCCGATGCCGCGTTGCCTTCAAGGAAAATCCGGTCGCCCACCTGGTCGGACGGGCGGAACCGCAGCCCGATCGGGCATTGCAAATTGGCCAGCGCGTAGTCATAGCCCAAACGCAACGCCTGATGGTTGGCCGCGATCAACTTGTCGCGCCCCCTGAACTGGTCGGCGAGCAGGCCTTCGATCGCCTTGACATCCATGTCGAGCAGGGCCGCCAGCACGCCGACATAGATGATGTTCTTGAATAATTGCCGCTCACGCGACTGGGTGTACGCGGCATTGGTGATCGCGGTCAGCGGTACGCCGATGACGTTGATATCATCACGGAACTTCGACGCCGGCATCGGCTTGGTGCTGTCGTAGAACAGGTACCCGCCGGGCATGATTGAGGCGATATCCTCGTCCCAGGTTTGCGGGTTCATCGCCACCATCAGATCAGTGCCGTCGCGCGCGCCCATATGCCCGGCTTCGGAGACCCGCATTTCGTACCAGGTCGGCAGACCCTGAATATTCGACGGGAAGATGTTGCGCGGCGTCACCGGCACGCCCATCCGCAAGATCGCTTTCGCAAATAGCTGGTTCGCCGAAGCCGAACCGGAGCCGTTGACGTTGGCGAACTTCACCACGAATTCATTGACCGCCTGCAAGGCCGGCACGGTGGAGTGCGGGTGGATTTTATCGATCGCGTTCATGCCATCACCCCTTGCCTGGTGGTCGGTGTCTTGATCGGGCTCACCTGCGCCAGATCGATCAGGTATTGCTGCATGTCCCACGCCCCGGTCGGGCAACGCTCGGCGCACAGGCCGCAATGCAGGCACATATCCTCGTCCTTCGCCATCACCCGGCCGGTTTTCAGCCCATCGGAAATATAGAGATCCTGGGTCAGGTTAACCGCCGGTGCAGACAGCCGCGTGCGCAGTTCCGCTTCGGGTCCATCTTCGGCGAAGGTGATGCAATCGACCGGGCAGATGTCCACGCACGCATCGCATTCGATACAAAGCTTGGGCGCAAACACGGTTTGCACATCGCAATTCAGGCAGCGCTGGGCTTCCTTGAAGGCGAGTTGTTCGTCATAGCCAAGCTCAACTTCTTCCTTGATATCCTTCAGCGCAATGGTGAGATCGAGATGCGGCACCTTGAAGCGCAAATCATTGCGGATGTCGTTGTCGTAGCTCCATTCATGGATACCCATTTTCTGGGAGATCACCGTCACATCCGGCGCCGGCCGATCGCGTAAATCCCCACCGTTGCAGAATTTATCGATCGAAATCGCCGCCTGATGGGCATGCGCCACCGCCCAGATGATATTCTTCGGGCCAAATGCCGCATCGCCGCCGAAAAACACGCGTTCATTGGTCGATTGCAACGTCAACGCATCGACCTTGGGCATGCCCCAGCGGTCGAAAGCAATGCCGATATCGCGCTCGATCCACGGGAATGAATTTTCCTGACCCACAGCCACCAGCACGTCATCGCATTCGATCCGCACCGGCGGTTCACCGGTCGAAACCAGGTTGCGGCGGCCGCTGGCGTCGTATTCGGCGCGCACTGTATCGAAGCTCATGCCGAACAGCTTGCCGTCCTGATGCAAAAATTCGATCGGCACCAGGAAGTTGAGGATCGGAATACCCTCATGCTGGGCGTCCTCCTTTTCCCAGGGCGAGGCTTTCATTTCGTCAAACCCGCTTCGCACCACGACCTTGACATCATCACCGCCGAGGCGTCGCGCTGATCGGCAGCAATCCATCGCGGTATTGCCGCCGCCGAGCACAATCACCCGGCGCCCGATGGTCTCGACATGCCCGAACGACACCGATGATAGCCAATCGATCCCGAGATGGATGTTGGCGGCGGCTTCCTGACGGCCAGGAATGATCAGGTCACGCCCACGCGGCGCGCCCGATCCGACAAAGACCGCATCATAGCCATCGTCGAGCAATGATTTCAGGCTGCTGACGGTCGAATTATAACGGGTCTCGACGCCGAGCGCCTCAATATAGCCAACCTCCTCGTCAATCACGCTCTCGGGCAGGCGGAATTTCGGGATCTGGCTGCGGATCATCCCGCCGCCACGGGCGAAACTGTCGAACACCGTGACCTCGTAGCCAACCGGCGCCAAATCGCGGGCAACCGCAAGGCTGGCGGGGCCGGCACCGACGCAGGCGATGCGCTTGCCATTTTTCGTTGTCGGAGGGGGTGGCATCCGCCCGGTCAGGTCGCCCTTATAATCGGCGGCGACCCGCTTAAGCCGGCAGATCGCCACCGGTTCTTCCTCAACGCGCCCACGTCGGCAGGCGGGTTCGCACGGGCGATCGCAGGTCCGCCCCAGAATTCCAGGGAAAACATTGGATTTCCAATTGATCATATAAGCATCGGCATAGCGCCGATCCGCGATCAGCCGGATATATTCCGGGACGGGGGTATGGGCCGGACAGGCCCACTGGCAATCGACGACTTTATGGAAATAGTCCGGATTGCTGATATCGGTGTTCTGCAAGACGTGTTCGCTCCCCGCTTCCTCGCGCCGCCGGCGCCGAAATTGCCCGACAGGCGATGCCGTCGGAGAATGCAGTATGACATTGACCGTGATGTGCGGGTAGACCCCCTTCCCCCGGCGCCCGTGTCAGGCGAAACTAGGCGTTATGCGCTGTCTGCACCCCATCCTGGTCTTGATCTGGCTGACCCTGTTCAGCACCAACCTGGCCGCGGCCGACCTGAAAATCGCCACCTGGAATCTGGAGTGGTTGACGGATCGACTGGCGGGCGATCCGGCGCTCCCACGCGACGTCCAGCCCAAATTAGCCGCCGATATTGCCATGCTCCGCGACTATGCCGCCACGCTATCAGCAGATGTTGTGGCTTTCCAGGAGGTTGATGGCAAGCAGGCGGCGGCCCATGTCTTCCCGACATCGAGCTATCATTTGCATATCACCGCCGATCGGGTCGTCCAGCGCGTCGGCTTTGCGGTCAAGCAAGGGATAAAATTCACTGTCAATCCGGATTTGGTCGGGTTGGACATCTACCCCGACGCGAAATACCGGCTGCGCAGCGGCGCGGATATCACCCTCGACATGCCAGGCGGCAGGCTGCGTTTGCTCAATGTCCATCTCAAGACCGGTTGCCGCGAGGATCGGCTGACATCGTCGCGGCCGCAATGTGAAACCCTGGCCCGGCAACTCGTCCCGCTACAGGGATGGATCGCGCAGCGCCGTGCCGAAGGGGTGCCGTTCGTCTTGCTCGGGGATTTCAATCGGTGGATGGATGGCCCCGATCCATTCTACGCCGGGCTTGCCGTGTCCGGCCCCTTGGCCCGGGCGACCACTGGGCAAACCAGCCCATGCTGGGGCGGCGGCGGCTTCATCGACCACATCATTGCCGGCGGGGCAGCTCGGCCCTGGATGCAGGCGGACAGTCTCAGGGTGTTGGTCTACAAGGAAAAAGGCCCCGCCTGGAAAGCGCGCTTGTCGGACCATTGTCCGGTATCGGTTCGTTTTCGCCTGCCGGACTAAAAAAGGGCGTGCATGTTCAAAACGTTTCTCCATATCAGCCTGCCCCTCGCCGGGATGAACTTCGTGAACCAGGCCGCGCGTGGCATGATGGCGGTCGTAGGGCCGGTCCTCGCGGCGCAATACGGGCTTTCGGCGAGCGAGCTTGGCTTCCTGTCATCAGCAGCCTTTGCCAGTTACTGCCTTTGGCAATTGCCGCTCGGGGTTTTGCTCGACCGGTGGGGACCGCGATTGGTGCAAACCCTGATGGGGCTGACCGCTGCTGTGGGCTTCGCATTGTTTGCGGTGTCGGACGGTTTGCTGGGGTTTGTGATCGCGCGCCTGTTGATTGGTATCGGGATCGCCGCCGGACTGATGGCGCTGCTGAAGGCCCATTCGGTTTGGTTCAATCGCGCCCAGGTTGCCGGCGTTACCGGGATTGCGATGCTGATCGCGTCCTCGGCCGGGCTGGTGGTTTCAACACCGATGGAAGCCGTGCTGCCAAGCCTCGGGTGGCGCGGTGTGTTTTGGTGTCTGACCGGTCTGGCGCTGGCCATGGCGCTGTGGGTCTTCAGCAGCGTGCGGGAAAAGGGGAGCCAGGGGCGCCGACCTTTGGCAGTGGAAGTTCAGGTTGTGCGCCTGATCTTGTGCGATGACCGCTTCTGGCGTTTTACGCCGATGGTCTCGCTCATGGCGGTCTTCAGTTTTACCTATCAAGGCCTGTGGGCGGGCCCATGGCTGCGCGATGTCGCGGGCCTCGATAGCGCTGCCCGGGCCAAGACGCTGTTCATCTATACCCTCGGCACCATGGTCGGAAGCCTAGTGGCCGGGCAACTCGCCAGTCGGCTGCAAGCCCGCGGTCATTCGCCGATGCTGGTGCCGTGGATCGGCACGATCCTGCTGATGGGTGTACAGGTCGGCTTTCTGTGGCAGCCGCAAACGCCGTGGGTCGTAACATTTTTGTGGGCTGTGCTGCCGCTGGTCGCATCAGCCTCACCGGCCGGATATTCGGCCATCGCCCAGATGTTCCCCGTTGAGCAGATGGGCAGGGTTAGCACCGCGATCAATACCGTCGTGCTGGGCGGGGCTTTTGCCTTGCAATCGCTGATCGGCTGGATCCTCGACCTTTGGCCGCGTGTGGCCGGCGATGGCTGGGACCGGCGCGGCTATGCATGGGCTATGGCGCTGTCGCTGGGTTTGCAGGCATTGGCTGTGCTCTGGGCGTTGCGGGGCGCCCCGCGCAACTCTGTGACTGCACCGCAATGAGCGTATTGATCCCCGCAAAAGTGCCGCGTCTGTGGTATCCCGGTCCAGACGGCAAGGAATTGTAATGCGATGATCGCGAAACCCTATGCGAGGCGGGGTTTTCTGGCGGGTGCGGGCCTGGCGCTTGCTGGTCCGGCCATCGCCGCAGCACCGCCTGGTGCGGATGGGACTGACGCGACTTCGGCCAAGCCCGGCCTGATTTTACGCAAAGTTGAGCCGCTTAACCTTGAGGCGCCGCTCAGCGCCTTTGCCGAACCTATTACCCCCAATGACAAATTTTTCGTACGCTACAATCTCGCCAAGGCACCAAGTGTCGCGGACCTGAAGGATTGGTCGCTGCGCATCGGCGGTGATGCGGCCGAGCGCCCGTTCCAATTTAGCATGGAAGACCTCCGGAAGCTCCCCACGCGGGAAGTGGTTGCCCTGTGTCATTGCGCGGGGAATGCACGTTCGCGCTTCAACCCCCAAGCGGACGGGCTTCAATGGGGGGAGGGGGCGATGGGCTGCGCCCGCTGGCGTGGCGTACGGTTGCGCGACGTGCTGCTCAAAACCGGCTTCAAACCGGAAGCGTTGGAGGTGGTGTTGACCGGCGTCGATTCTGTGCTCAACCCGCAACAACCGGCCTATGCCAAAAGTCTGCCGCTCGACGTGGCGATGGATGCGGGGACTTTGCTCGCCTCCGAAATGAATGGGCAAGTGCTGCCATTGGTTCATGGCTATCCGTTGCGCCTGGTTGTCCCTGGCTGGTCGGCGACCTATTGGATGAAGCATGTCACCGCGCTGGAATTGCGCAGCAGCCGCTTTGACGGATTCTGGATGACCACCGAATACCGCGTGCCACGCGGCCTGTTCCCGGTTGATCGGGCCTTCGGGAGCCAGGAGACCGCCACCACCAGCCCGGTGACTGAAAATGTTCTGAACTGTGTCATCACCAATGTGCGCGACGGCGACACAGTCCCGCTCGCTGGCCTTGAACTGCGCGGGGTCGCCTGGGGCGGCGGCGGTGTGCAGTCAGTTTCAGTGTCGCTTGACGACGGCACACGCTGGCGGTCGGCAATCCTCGGGCCAGACATCGGGCGCTATGCCTTCCGCACCTGGCGCTACGCGATCACCAGTGTGCGGCCTGGCCCCTTAAGCGTGCTTGTCCGTGCTGCGTCCAATGACGGACAAACTCAAGGGGAACGGGTCCGGTACAACCCCGGTGGTTATCATTATAATACGCAACGGAAACTGACCTTGGTAATCATGGCATGAAAAATTCCTCCGCAAAGCTCACTACACTTCTGAAGACTGCCATCATCACCGATGGAAAAGGCTTTCGTCTGCGTGACCACAACCCAGCGGCGGTTCCGCGCGGCATTACTGAAACTGCTGCGACGAAATTGCTTGCCGATGGCATTGCGCGGCTGTCGACGCTGCAAGAGCGCCTTTACGCCGAGGGAACCTGGTCGCTGCTTTGTGTATTCCAGGCGATGGATGCCGCCGGCAAGGACGGCACCATCAAGCACGTGATGTCGGGGGTGAACCCGCAAGGCGTGCGGGTTCATGCGTTCAAGCAGCCCGGCCCGGAAGAACTGGCGCATGATTTTCTCTGGCGGGTCAGCCGCGAATTGCCGCCCCGCGGTCAAATCGGTATTTTCAATCGCAGCCATTACGAGGAAGTGCTGGTGGCACGCCTGCATCCCGAAATTCTCGCGCGGCAGCACTTGCCCCACGCCCGTCAAGGTGATCATTTCTGGCAGCACCGCCTCGCCGATATTGTGTCATTCGAACGCTATCTTGATCGCCAGGGATGTGTGGTGATCAAGTTTTTTCTCAATATCTCCCGCGACGAGCAACGCACGCGATTGCTCGCCCGGATGGATACCCCGAGCAAGCAATGGAAGATTGGCCCGAGCGATGTCGCCGAGCGTGCGCGGTGGGACGAATATATGATGGCGTACGAAGCGGCCATCGCCGCAACCGCAACCAAGACCGCGCCCTGGTATGTCGTGCCGGCAAACAACAAATGGGCAGCCAGACTGATCGTGGTCGAGGCGATGGTCGCAACCTTGACCGCCCTCAATCTGCGTACACCCCAACTTGCGGCGGATGATCATTTATGGCTCGCAGAAGCCCGGCGCTTGCTGGAACAGGAAGGATAATCCCATGCGCATTCTGAGTGGGCGCGACATTGCGGCCTTGACGGACGTTGCCGGCCTGATGGCACCTATGGCGGCCTGTATGCGCGCAGTGTCGCGCCGCGAGGTGGAATTGCCGTTGCGCAGTATGGTCCGCCTGCCGGGCCGCGACATGATGGGCATGATGGGCGGTTGGCTGGGTGATCCGGCCGGGCACGGCATTAAGGTTTTGAGCCTGTTTCCAGACAATCCCAAGCATGGTCGATCCTCCCATGCCGGCTTGATGCTGTTGTTTGATGCCGAAACCGGCTTGGCGCGCGCCTGCCTGGATGCGGCGGTGCTGACGGCGATCCGCACCGCCGCCGCGTCCGCGATGGCCGCCGATGTGCTGGCGCGCAAAAACGCGACCCGGCTCGCGATCCTCGGGTGCGGTGAACAGGCCGCCGTGCATATCGAGGCGATGCGCGCCATCCGGCCCATCACAACCATCACGGTTTGGGGCCGCAATCCGCTGAAGGCCGCCGCCTTTGCGCATCAGCACGGCGCAACCCAGGCCGCAACGGTGGCTGACGCTGTGGCGGAGGCCGATATCATCGTAACCGCCACCCCTGCGACGGAACCATTCCTGCGCGCGGAAATGCTGCGACCCGGTCAGCATATCGCAGCCGTCGGCGCATCCATTCCGACGATGCAGGAAATCCACACCGATTGCCTGCGCCGACTGCGCCTGTTTACCGATTATCTGCCGTCCCTTGAAGCCCAGGCTGCCGAGGTGATCGCAGCCCGTCGGGAAGGCTTCGACCCGGCGCCGGTGGAAATCGGGACTGTGCTGGATGGGCGGGGTGGGCGACAAAGTGACGCCGAAATCACAATGTATCGGTCACTTGGCATCGCGGCCCAGGACCTTGCGGCCGCCCACGCGATCCTGGCGCGGGCTGAGGCGCTGGGGCGCGGGGTGACGGTGGATATGACGTGAGAATTCGTTCCGACGCTCTGCTGGTGCCGCACGTCAATCATATGCTTGTCGCCGGGTGATATGCGGGGTATTGGCTTTGTGTAGTATTGTTACAGCGGGGAAAAATGGACGGTCCGATGACGGGCGCTTTGGTGACCGGATGTCTGTTCGCAGCCGGGCTCAGCGGGATGTATCTCCGTCAGCAGCTGCCGAACGGAAGCCTGACGCCGGGCACCGTCATGCTGTTGCGGCGGATGGTGACTGCGTTGACCTTGATGACGGCGATCATGCTCGGGTTCACCACCGTTTCAATGAAGTCGTCGTTCGACACTGCGGATCGTGATGTCAAGCGGCTATCCGCCCAGATTACCGAGCTCGACCGGGCGCTGCGCCGGATCGGCCCCGACGCGGCGCCGATCCGGGATTTGCTGTTTCGCTATACCAGCCGGATTATCAAAGATACTTGGCCAGATCGTCATAGTCGCTTGCCGGTCGGCCCTCTGGCGCCGGGCGAACTGCGCGAACAATTGCGCAACGCGCTCGAAGCCTTGCCGGCGCTCGTGCCAACGCGGGTGCAGTTCATTGCCGAAGCACGGGTTATCCTGCGCGATATCGTGGCAACGCGCTTGATGATTTTTGAATCAACAGGTTCGTCGCTTTCGCCCTGGCTGGCGGCGGCGTTGGTGGTTTGGCTGATGGTAACCTTCGGCAGTCTCGGCCTTACCGCCCCGGCAACCCCGATTGTCGTGGCGTCCATGTTTCTGCTGGCGATCACCCTGGGATCGGCAGCGTTTCTGATCAAAGAATACGAGGATCCCTTTAGCGGGGTTATCTCGGTATCGAGCGTCTCAATGGAAAATGCGCTGTTCAGCATCGCTGATTGACGGGCATGATTGCTGAACGGGACATTCTGGCCGACAGTCACAGCGGCACTTACCATATAGGAATAGCATGATGGGTATCGATTTTTCCGGCCGCAAGGTCGTGGTTTGCGGTGGCAGTCGCGGCATCGGACGCGCGACCGCTTTGGGGTTCGCGGCCGCAGGTGCCGCGGTGTCGATCTGCGCCCGGGGCGCCGATCAGCTTGAAGCGACTCGTCAGGAGCTCGCCGCGCACGGCAATCTGGCCCATGCTGGAGTATGCGACCTCGCCGACGCCGATGCGATCCGTGCCTACATTGCTGCGGCGGGCGCGGCACTCGGAGGCATTGATATTCTGATCAACAACGCCTCAGGTTTTGGCATGACCGATGATGCCGCCGGCTGGGCGGCGGGCTTTCATGTCGATGTCATGGCGGTCGTCCATGCGAGCCAGGCTGCGTTGCCGTTTCTGCAAAAGGCCGAAACCCCTGCAATTGTGTCGGTTTCGTCGATTTCTGCCTACCGCCCGTCAGGCCGGTCCGCGCCCTACGCGGCGGTTAAGGCGGCTGTGGTGCAATATACCTCGAGCCAGGCGATGATGTGGGCCAAGCAGGGTATTCGGGTGAATGCGGTGGCGCCAGGATCGATCGAGTTCCCCGGCGGCAGTTGGGAACAGCGCAAGGAGCAAGGCTCCCCGGTGTACGACGCGGTGCTGAAGTCAATCCCGTTTGGTCGCCTCGGCCACCCCGAGGAAGTTGCCGACGTGATCCTGTTCCTTGCCTCCCCGATGTCACGCTGGGTGACCGGGCAGACAATTATCGTTGATGGCGGGCAGTTGTTGTTCAGCTAAAGCCCTGCTTGCAGCGTCATTCTCATCGCGGCGCCATTCGCAACGCGCCATCGAGGCGGATGGTTTCACCGTTCAGCATACGATTGCCAACGATATGGAGCGCGAGCGAGGCGTATTCCTCGGGCGTGCCGAGCCGCGGCGGGAATGGCACCGACTCGCCGAGGGATCGCTGAATATCCTCAGGTAAACTGCGGAGCATCGGGGTCATGAACAGTCCAGGCGCGATGGTCATCACCCGAATGCCGTAACGCGCCAGCTCGCGCGCCGCCGGCAAGGTCATGCCGACCACGCCAGCCTTGGACGCAGCATAGGCGGCCTGGCCGATCTGGCCATCGAAGGCCGCGACCGATGCGGTGTTGATGATGACCCCCCGTTCGCCGTCCTCCATCGGCTCCAGCGCGCTCATCTCGGCAGCGGCCAGCCGCAGCATGTTGAAGCTGCCGATCAGGTTAACCCGCACCACCTTATCGAAGGCGGATAGACCGAGCGGGCCATCACGCCCGACAATCCGGCCTGCATTGCCAATGCCGGCGCAGTTGACCAGCACTCTGGCCGGACCATGCGCGGCACGGGCTGCGGCAAAGGCTTGTTCGGCGGCCTCGGCATCGGCAACGTCACAGGTGATGGCAACCCCGCCAATGTTCACCGCCATTTCCTGCGCGGCGGCGACATTGAGGTCGATGACCGCAACTTTGGCGCCGGCACTGGCGAGCGCCCGCGCCGTCGCGCCACCAAGGCCGGACGCGCCACCGGTGACAATCGCTGCAACATCGGTCAGGTTCATGCTGGCGTGTCCTTCTTGTCAGAGATTTCGATCAACTGGATTTATACCAAACGCCCTTTGTGTTGACCCATGAAGCATGGGTCAACGGCGCTCGGTATAACTCTTTATTTGGCGCACCGCCGCCGACCAACCCGGTGCGCAAAACCAAGCGCCCGATTGGCTGAAAGAGTCAGCCATTCGGGCGCTTGGTATTACAGCCTTGTCAATTGCGTGGTGCGCGGATTAATGCTGTCCGACGTCGCGCGGGCCGGCGAGGCCCTTCCCTCCGCCGGCACAACTCCGCTATGCTTGCGGTAAAATTACGGAGCCAAACCGCCATGAGCAACCGCATCATCCAGCTTGCCGCCATAGCAACCCTCGCTCTGCTGCCGGCGATGGCCACGGCCCAGAACCTGCCGAATTTGCGCATTGGCTGGGCCGAAGACGCCGACGCCCTCGACCCGACCTTGGGCCGCACCTATGTCGGGCGCATCGCCCTGGTGAATATCTGCGACAGCCTGTTCACCTACAACGACAAGCTTGCCATCGTGCCGCAACTGGCGACCGGTTATGAATGGATCGACAGCAAGACCCTGGTGGTCAAGCTGCGCGCGGGCGTGACGTTCCATGATGGCACCCCGTTCGACGCAGCTTCGGTTAAATATAGCATGGAACGGCACGCAACGATGTCCGGCAGCGCGCGCAAGGGCGATGTCGGGACCATGGACCGGGTGGAGGTGGTTGATCCGCTCACCGTCCGCTTCGTGCTGAAAACCCCGGATGTGGTGTTCCTGTCGCAGTTGGCGGTGCGCGCCGGGGTCATCGTTTCGCCCAAGGCCGCCGAGGCTGCGGGCAAGGATTTCGCGCTCCACCCGGTGTGCGCCGGCCCGTACAAATTCGTCGAACGGGTCGCCCAGGACCGCATCGTGCTGGAAAAATTCGCCCAGCACTGGGATGCAGCGAACTACCATTTTGCGCGGGTGACCTTCCGCCCGATCGTGGACAGCACTGCACGGTTGGCGAATTTGCAGGCTGGCGCGATCGACATCAACGGTGTGGTGGTCCCGACCGACGCCGAGGCCGTGCGCAAGGACCCGAAACTGAAATTATACGCCTTTGACGGGCTCGGCTACACCGGCGTAACCTTTAATCTTGGCCGAACGGCACTCGGTCAAACCCCGATTGGGACCGACGCACGGGTGCGCCGCGCGTTCGAACTCTCCATCGACCGGGACGCGTTGGTGCAGGTGGTGTTCAATGGCATGCACGCTGTCACCGCCCAGCCAGTGCCACCGTCAAGTCCGTTCTATCAGGCGGTTGTCGCCCCACCCAAGCGAGACCCCGCCAAAGCACGGGCGATGCTGGCCGAGGCCGGGGTGAAAATGCCTGTTGTGGTCAATCTGATCACCACCAACTCGCCCGAGTCCAAGCAAACCGGCGAAGTGTTGCAATCAATGGCTGCCGAGGGTGGGTTTGAGATCAAACTGGTCACGATGGAATTCGCATCGAGCTTGGACCTTGTCGAGAAAGGTGAGTTCGGCGCGTTCCTGATCGGCTGGTCAGGTCGGCCGGATGCAGATGGCAATATTCGCGACCTGCTGCATATTGGCGCCCCGATCAACTGGGCAGGGTATAAAAGTCCAGAATTTGACGGGCTGATCGACCAGGCGCGCAGTGAGCCCGCCATGGCGCAGCGCGGTCCACTTTATGCCAAGGCCTTCACCACGCTGCACGCTGATCTGCCGATCCTGTATTTGTATTCCCAGCGCGTCTTGTTCGGTATGTCGGCCAAAGTGCAGGGCTTTGCGCCAGTTGCCGACGGCATGATGCGATTGGGAGGGGTAAGTTTGACAAAATAGCTCAACCCCTGCGCATGTTTTCTGAGTAGTTTCCAGCACTCGATTGGTCGCACCAGCCGACTAAACTGGCGTTTTGGGGGGAAGTCAGGCCGTTTCGGTGACGCGCAATGTGAGCATCGACCTGCCAAAATCGGCGCTCGCTGATGTGTTTGCGCAGATCGCGCAGGTGAGATTGCAGCCGAAACAACAAGCGTTCCGCACAGTTTTATTGTGCCCAACCGCTTGCCGCCATAGTGTCACCCAAATCCCGCTATCGGAGGCTCCCCAATGATCATCCTGCAAGTCAATTACCGCTTCCAGAACGTCACCCCGGCCCAATGGGAGGCCCGATACACGGATGCAACCGGGGAAAAATTCCTTGCCGTCGATGGTTTGGTGTGGAAAATCTGGCTCGATGGCCTTGAGCCGAATTGCGTTGGCGGGGTCTACCTGTTCGAAAGCCTAGCCCAGGCCCGCGCCTATCTTGCCGG
>JANYCX010000137.1 GCA_025360065.1 Acetobacteraceae bacterium
GCCGGTTGCGGTGGCAAGGCCGGGCGGCACGGCGTGATCTGCCATGCTGTCGAACGCGAATTCGATCATCGGGCGCATGTCATCGGGGGTAACGATGGCGCCACGATGGAAAATGTCGCGGGCGCTGCGCCAGACCAAGGCGGGATCGGCATATACGGCGGCCGTGCCTGGCATCGTGGCGCGCAACCAGTTGGCTTCGGGCTGTTCGACGGCGTCCGGCGAGACGATCAGTAATTCCGGGATGCCCATCGGTCGTGCGTCGCGCTTATGGCGCCACAGCCGGCCGGCGCGCTGGATCAACAGATCGGCAGGCGCGATGTCGGTGCAGAGAAGATCGAAGTCCAGATCCAGGCTTTGTTCGATCACCTGGGTCGCCACCAGCACGCCACACCGGTCGGCTGCGGTGCCGCTGGGGCCGAAACGGCGGAGCACCTCGGCTTCAATCGCCAGCCGGTCCGACATTGCGAACCGCGCATGGAACAGCAGCGCGTTGACGCCGCGGGCACGCAGCGCCTCAGTCGCCGCGATTGCGTCATCGACGGTGTTGCGGACCCAGGCAATGGCGGCTCCCGATGTGGATGCGGCGACGATACGGCCGATGGCGGCATCGGGGCCGTCCAGCCGGGTGACGGTGACGCGGCGGGGCAAACCGTCGCGCGCCGCGCAGGGGGTTTCGCTGAGGCCATCACGGCCGATCAGGGTTGCCAGCGGATAGGCGGCAGATGTCAGCGGCGCGGGACCGTGTCCGAGCCCGTTGCGGAACGCATCCGCGAGGCCCTGGCGCACGGCGTGTGGCAAAGTGGCCGACAACAAGATGGCCGAGCCGCCAAGGGCCGCATGAAAGCGCAGCAGGGCGATCATTTCACGCTGCATATAGGCATCGAAGGCGTGCGCTTCGTCGATAATCAACACCTTGCCGGCCAGTCCCCAGAGCCGCAGTGGCGCCTGCCGCACCGGCAGTGCTGCCAGCAACGCCTGATCGAGCGTGCCGACCCCGATTTGCGCCAGCAAGCTGCGCCGGCGGTCTTCGGCGAGCCAGGCCGCGCAATGGGCCTCGGCCGGATCATCGGCGGGATCGGTTGAGGTCGGCTGCGATGGCAGAGTCGGATCCGGCGCGATGGCGGCCGCAAAGTCCTGGTTCAACCCGGCACGGCCATGCGCGAGGGCGAGGGATGGATGGGTCGCCGGATCGAACAGGCCACGATATGAACGCGACAGCCGGCCGAACATGGCGTTGGCCGTTGCCATTGTGGGCAGGCCCATGAAAACGCCGTGCGCCCGGCCGTCAGCGATCAACCGATGGGCCAGGGTGATCGCGGCCTCGGTCTTGCCGCTGCCGGTAAGGTCTTCGATCACCGCCAGAACCGGACCCGCCGGCAGATCAATCGCTTCCGCCCAGCGCTGCACCGGCGACGGAGTGGCGATGGCAGGGAACAAGGCGCGCAAGCCGGCATAGGGCGCGGGTTGCAGTGCGGCGAGGCCCGCAGATCGAACTGCGGCTGCGGCTTGCGGTAATGCACGGGCGTGCCAGTAGTCGGCGATATTGTCGGACGCAGCGTAGGGGAACCACGCTTGGCGTGATCCGATCCAATCGGCGACAGTGGTCAGGCCCGCGAGATGCCAGCTGAGGCGCGTAACATCCTTTTCGTCTGCCGGTAACGGAAACGGTGCGGGATTGAACAGTGCGAGCAGGTCCGCGACGAATTCGCCGATCGCGGCCACGCAGCCGCCACACACGATATTCGCTGGCAAAGGACTGTCAAGCGTGGCCGCGGGGCGGCCGTGATGCCCCGCCAGGGCAGCAAGGATGCGGCTGCGGGAGGCCTTGGACCAGCCGTGCCCTGCTAAGCGTGGTGGGAAAATCCGGTTGAGGGTTTCATCGAGCATGCGATGCATGATCGCGCCGCCGACAGCATCATGCCGCGGGCCGGCTGGCACGCCGGCGCCGGGAAGCGGCCCGAGAGCGGATTGCGGCCAATGTGCAGGCACTTTTCCCTGAAACGGACGGGAGAATTTGCCAATGTCATGCAAGGCGACAAGAAACGCGAGGGTGTTGGGGTCCAAACCATAGTTGGCTGGCAGCCCGAGCGTGACGGCGACAGCGGCCACATCGAGCGAATGTGCGGCGAGCGAGTGCATGCGCAGGGCACCTGCCTCGTCCGGCTGGGCTTTTCCCCAGAAAGTTTGGTAATTCATCATGTAATACCAAGCGCCCTTGATGTTGACCCAAGAAGACTGGGTCAACAGCGCTTGGAATAAGTCTTTGCTTGGCGCACCGCCGCCGGCCAACCCGGTGCGCAATACCAAGCGCCCGAATGAGTGGAAGAGTCAGTCATTCGGGCGCTTGGTATTATACATGGCTCGGGCGATCCTTCTGATGTCTGACCCGGATGTGGCGCAGGTCTGCCGATTGCGCAAGGTTCCAGCAAAAGTGCTGCGGTGCGGTGCTGTCATACGATTGCCATCAAAGCATCATCGCCGTGTCGCGCCGGGCTGCTACCTCGCGGTTTCCAAACAAAAAGCGGAGTCCTCCCCCATGGTGCGCAAGATCAGCCGTCGCCACACGTTCAAGCTCGCCGCCGTCGCGGCCGCGGTGCCGCGCTTTGCTATCGGGCAAAGTGACACCCGCCCAAGCATCACCATCGCGGTGCAGAAAATCGCCAATTCCAACACGCTGGATTGCCTGCGCGAGCAATCCAACCTTGGCACCCGCATGATGCCAATGTTCGTGGAACGATTGATCGACCTCGATTATCAGGGGCAACTGACCTCCAAGCCTGGCCTCGCCACCGAATGGCGCCGGATTGACGACAAGACGGTGGAATTCAAGCTGCGCCAGGGCGTAAAAATGCATGATGGCCGGGACTTCACCGCCGATGACGTGGCGATGAGCTTTTCGGCTGCCCGCATGTTCGGCGATACCCGCCCCACCGTGCAGGGCAAAACCTTGCCGTTGTCGGGCCAGATCATTTCAACCTCGGCGAGCCGTGAACTGCCGCGCGAAATCCCGCCGGTGTCGCGCCGCCTGTTCCCGGCTTTTGACCGGGTCGATATTATCGACAAACACACCGTGCGGATGGTCAATGGCACCCCCGATGTGACACTCGAAGGCCGCATGTCAGCCTCGGGCGCCGGTGTGGTCAGCGGTCGGGCATTCGCCGATGCGGCGAGTTGGAATGAGTATGCGCGCAAGCCCATCGGCTCAGGCCCCTACAAGGTGCGCAGCTTCGCCGCCGACAGCACCCTGATCCTGGACGCGCATGACGAGTATTGGGGTGGCCGCCCGCCGATCAAAACGCTCCGCCTGGTCGAAGTGCCCGAAGTGTCGAGCCGGGTCGCGGGGCTGTTATCGGGTGAGTTTCAGTTCGCCTGCGATATGCCGCCCGATCAGATCCGCGATATCGAGCGTAATCCCGCCTTCGAAGTGCAGGGCGGCACCATTCCCAATCACCGCCTTACCGCGTTCGACAAAAACCATGCTCAGCTGCGCGACCCGAGGGTGCGCCAGGCGATGACCCATGCGATTGATCGGAAAGCCATCGTCGAAAGCCTGTGGTCGGGCCGCACCCGGGTGCCGGCTGGGCTGCAATGGGAATTTTACGGTGACATGTTCGTGCCCGACTGGTCGGTGCCGGAATTCGACGTCGCCCGCGCCCGCGCCTTGGTTAAGGCATCGGGCTACAAGGGCGACCCGATCCCCTACCGGTTGCTGTCGAACTATTACACCAACCAGGTTTTCACTGCCCAGGCGCTGGTGGAAATGTGGCGCGACGTCGGGCTCAACGTGCAGATCAACATGAAGGAAAACTGGAGCCAGATTCTCGAACGCGGCACTGATCGCGGCATTCGTGACTGGTCGAACTCGGCGGTGTTCTCGGACCCGGTGTCGTCGCTGGTCAGCCAGCACGGCCCGAATGGCGAACAGCAGCAATATGGCGAATGGACCAATGCCGAGTTGAACACGCTGTCGCTTGAGCTTGAGACCAGCACCGACCGTCCGCGCCGCAAGCAGGTCTTCGCCAGGATGCTGCAAATCGCCGAACGCGAGGACCCAGCCTATACTGTGCTGCACCAGAACGCGACCTTCACCGCCAAGCGTAAAGACATCAAGTGGAAGGCGGCGCCGTCGTTCGCGATGGATTTCCGCGCCACCAATTGGGGGGCCTAGACCCTGAGCCCGCAAGACCACGCTTTCCCGATGCCGGCGTTTGGCGTTCAATCATCGGTGATGGAGAATTTAATCAGCATACGCGGCCTCACGGTTGCGTTTGACGGCGTGCCAGCCTTGCGCGGGATCGATCTGGACGTCCAACCTGGCGAGGCGGTCGGGCTGGTCGGCGAAAGTGGCTGCGGCAAGTCGGTGACCTGGCTTGCCGCCCTCGGGCTGCTGCCGGGCCACGCGGCTGTCGGCGGCAGCGTGCGGCTCGGCGGGCAGGAATTGCTCGGTGCGCCGGCACAAACCCTGGACAAGGTGCGTGGCGGCCGGGTGGCGATGATTTTCCAGGACCCGGCGAGCGCGCTTAATCCGGTGATCCGGGTTGGGCGGCAGGTCGAGGAAGCCTTGCGCCTGCACCGTGGACTGACCGGCGCGGCGGCGCGGGCCGAGGCGCGGCGGCTGTTCGAGCAGGTCGGCATTCCCGATCCTGCCGGACGGCTGAACAGCTTCGCGCATGAGATGTCGGGTGGGCAGAACCAGCGGGTGATGATCGCCATGGCACTCGCCGGGCGGCCCGATCTGCTGATCGCCGATGAACCCACCACCGCGCTTGATGCCACAATCCAGGCGCAAATCCTCGATTTGCTGCGCCGGGTGCAACAGGATCACGGCATGGCGCTGGTGCTGATCAGCCACGATCTTGGCGTGGTTGCCGATCTTTGCTCCAAGGTTGGCGTGATGTATGCCGGGCGAATGATCGAGCACGGTTCGGCGGAGCAGATTTTTCAGTCCCCGTCCCATCCCTACACACGAGGCCTGCTCGCGGCTTTGCCGGAAATGATCGGGCCGCGGCGGCGGCTTGAAGCGATCCAGGGCGCGGTGCCCAACCCGGCCGACATGCTGCCGGGCTGCGCATTCGCGCCACGCTGCACCCAGGCGGGCAGCGATTGCGATGCCGGCACGCCGGATTTGCGGCGGGTCGCCGGCGGCCATCGCGCCGCCTGCCTGCGGATTGCGGCATGACGGCTCTATTGCGGCTCGATGCGGTTGCCAAAATCTATCCCGGCCAGCGCGGCCTGTTCCACAAGGCGCCCGATGTCCGCGCCGTTGACGGCGTAAGCCTGGTGGTCGAGGCCGGCCGCACCTTGGGCATTGTCGGGGAGTCCGGCTGCGGCAAATCCACCCTCGGGCGATTGGCGCTTGGCTTGGAACGCCCGAGCGAGGGATTGGTGGAATTCGACGGCGCGCCAATGCCGCCACCGGGTTCGGATGCGTGGCGGCGCTTGCGCGCCCGGATGCAGCTGGTGTTTCAGGACCCGCTCGGCGCACTCGACCGGCGCCTGACAATTGCGCGTCAGATCGAGGAGCCATTGGTCATTCACGGCATTGGCGATGCCGCCGCGCGGCGGGCCAGGGTGGCGCAATTGCTGATCGATGTCGGCCTCGGGGAAAATCTTGCCGCGCGCCATCCGCATGCCTTATCCGGCGGGCAGCGCCAGCGCGCGGTGTTGGCCCGGGCGCTGGCGACCGATCCGGCGCTGCTGGTCTGCGATGAACCGGTATCTGCGCTCGATGTCTCAATCCAGGCGCAGGTCGTCAACATGCTGATCGACCTGCAAAAGGCGCGCGGCATTGCGATGATGTTCATCAGCCATGATCTTAAAGTGGTGCGCCAGGTCAGCGACACGGTCGCGGTGATGTATCTTGGCCGGATTGTCGAGCAGGGGGAGGCGGATCAGGTGCTGGCCGCGCCGCAGCATCCCTATACGCGCGCGCTTGTTTCAGCAGTGCCAACGCCAGGGCGGACGGCGCGGGAACGTATCGTGCTGGTGGGCGATCCGCCCAATCCGGCGGCACGGCCCAGCGGCTGCGCGTTTCACCCGCGTTGCCCGGTGGCGATCGCGGCGTGCGCGGTCGAAACCCCGACCTTGCGCGCCATGCCGGACGGGCGTTCTGTCGCCTGCCATCTGGCGCAACCAAACATGGACCTTGCCGCATGACCCATATTACCCGTCGGCTGGCTTTAACTGGAATTGCCGCGACTTTGCCGCGCTTTGCCATCGGGCAAAGCGTCCAGCGCCCGTCGATCACGGTTGCGGTGCAGAAAATCGCCAACACCAACACCACAGACCCGATGCGGGAGCAATCGTCGAACGTATCGGAACGCTGGCTCGGCTCGATCCTGGAGAACCTCATCGGGCGCAACCAGCAGGCCCAGTTGGAACGGGTGCCGGCGCTGGCGACAGCGTGGCGGCGGATTGATGCGACAACGGTCGAATTGTCGCTGCGGCCCAATGTTGTTCTGCATAATGGCGACATGCTCACCGCCGAGGACGTGGCGTTTTCATTCGGTTCCGAACGGATGTTCGGCGCCGATGTTCCCGCCGATGTGCGCGCGGTCGCCAGGCGCTACTGGCCGGCGCTGGAGCGGATCGACATCGTTGACCGCGCAACGATCCGGGTGGTCAATTCGAAGCCTGATGTTACGCTCGAAGGCCGGCTTTCGGCCGGTGGCGGGCAGATCGTTTCGCGCCGGGCATGGCAGGAGGCCGGGTCGTGGCAGGCCAATGCGCGGCTGGCCACCGGAAGCGGGCCGTATCGGCTCATCAGCTTCAAGCCCGATAGCGAAATGGTGCTCGAAGCGCATGACCAGTATTGGGGCGGGCGGCCGCCTTTGCGCCGCATCCGCTTGCTGGAAGTGCCGGAACAGGCGTCGCGCATCGCGGGATTGCGGGCCGGCGAATATCAGTTTGCCTGCGACATTTCCCCCGACCAGATCGGTGAAATCGAACGCGACCCGACGCTCGCCGTCAAAGGCGGGCTGGTACTGAACCACCGCATCCTGGCCTTCGACAAGCAGCATCCGGCGCTGGTCGATCCGCGGGTGCGGCTTGCCATGGCGCACGCGATCGACGGTCAGGCGATTGTCGAAAGCGTCTGGGCGGGGCGCGCGAAAGTGCCGGCCGGGCTGCAATGGCCATTCTACGGGCCGATGTTTGTCGAAGGCTGGACGGTGCCGAAATTCGACCCCGCGCTGGCGCAAAACCTGCTGCGTGCGGCCGGCTACAAGGGCGATACGATCATCTATCGGGCACGCAATAATTACTACACCGCCGAGATCGCCACCGCGCAGATCCTGGTCGAAATGTGGCGCGCCGTCGGGCTGAATGTGCAGTTGGAGGTCAAGGAGAATTGGGGCCAGGTGCTGGATAAAGCCGGGCCGCGCGGGGTGCGCGACTGGTCCAATTCCCCAACCTTCGATGACCCGATCTCGTCCATTGTCAACCAGCATGGCCCCAACGGCGCCCAAGCCGGCAATGGAGAATGGTCGAACACCGAAATGAACACCCTGTCGGCGGCCCTTGAATCCGGCACCGACATGGCCGAGCGCAAAAGGATTTTCGCCCGCATGCTGCAAATCTGCGAACGCGACGATCCGGCCTATGTGGTGCTGCACCAGAACGCGACCTTCACCGGGTTACGCCGTGATCTGCCGTGGCAGGCGCCACCATCGTTCTTCCTCGACTTTGGACCCAAGGGCTGGCGCGCATGATCGGCTTCCTCGGGCTTCGCCTGTTGCGCGCCGCATTGACCATCGTCCTGGTGGTGAGCTTCGCCTTCATCGTGCTGCGCCTGTCCGGCGATCCGGCGATGACCATCATGTCGCCCGAGGCCCCGCCCGAGGCAATCGCCGCCTTCCGCACCGCCTGGGGCCTGGATCGCCCGGTCTGGGAGCAATATTTCAGCTATTTCGGTGCCATTCTGCAAGGCGAGTTGGGCCAGTCAATGCGCGATGGGCGGCCGGCGATGGCTGTTGTGCTGGAACGCATTCCGGCGACCCTGATGCTCACCATTCCGGCATTGATCGTCAAAGTCGGGATCGGCGTGCCGGCAGGCGTCTTTGCCGCCCTTTACCGCAACAGCTGGATCGACCGGCTGGTGATGGCGCTGGCGGTGGCCGGTTTCACCGTGCCAAGCTTTGTGCTCGGTCTGATCCTGGTGCTGATTTTTGCGGTCAGCTTGGGGTGGTTGCCATCGGGTGGCCAGGATAGCTGGCGCAATATCATTCTGCCGGTGATCACCATGTCGCTTGGCGGGGCGGGGGTGTTGGCCCGGTTTACCCGTTCGGCGATGCTGGAAGTGCTCGGCCAGCCCTATATCCGCACCGCCACCGCCAAGGGGGTGCCGTGGGCGGCGGTGGTGCGTGGCCACGCGCTGCCCAATGCGGCAATCCCCACTATTACCATTGTCGGCTTCATGGTCGGCACCTTGATCGCGGGTGCGGTGGTGGTGGAAAGCGTGTTTTCCTGGCCGGGGGTGGGCCGGCTGCTGGTGGTCGCCGTCGCCAACCGCGACCTGGCTATTGTGCAATGCATCTTGCTGCTGGTGGCGGTAACGATGGTCACCGCCAATTTTACCGTCGATCTGCTCTATGGCGTGCTTGATCCGCGGCTGCGCGGCACGGCCAGCACGGGGGCGCATTAATGTCTGACCTGGTATTGCCGGCGCGGACACAGGCCAATTCCGCCGCGCGGCGGCGTCGGATGCCGATTGCGGTTGCGATCGCGATCACCTGGCTCGCCGCGGTGCTGTTCGTGGCGATCTTTGCCGATTGGCTGCGCCCGTTTGGGATAACCGCACTCGATCTGCGCGCCCGCCTGACCCCCCCGGTGGGGTTTGGCGGCAGCTGGGCGCATGCGCTGGGCACCGATGAACTGGGCCGCGACGTACTGAGCCGCCTGCTGGTGTCGATCCAGATGTCATTGCGGATTGCTTTTGGCGCCACCATTATCGCTGCCGTGTTTGGCACCACGATGGGGTTCCTCGCCGCGCATTTTCGCGGCTGGGTCGAACAGATTGTTCTGATGCTGATTGATTTCCAGGCCTCAATGCCGTTTCTGATTCTGGCATTGTCGGTGCTGGCATTTTTCGGCAATTCGCTGCTGCTGTTTACCTGTCTTCTTGGCCTGTACGGTTGGGAACGTTACGCACGGATTTCGCGCGGACTGGCGATTGCCGCCAATGCCCAGGGCTATGCGGCGGCAATCCGACAACTTGGCGCAAAGCCGATGCGGATTTATCTTGGCCATGTGCTGCCCAATATCGCATCGACTTTGATCGTGTCGGCAACCTTGTCGTTTCCAGAAGTTGTTCTGCTGGAAAGCGGCCTGTCATTCCTCGGGCTCGGGGTGCAACCACCGATGACCAGCCTGGGCAATATGGTGGGCTACGGCCGGGAATATCTGACCAGGGCGCCATGGATTTTGCTGACGCCAAGCACGGTGATTGTGCTGACCACACTTGCCGTCAGCCTGCTCGGTGATTGGTTGCGCGACCGGTTGGACCCGACTTTGGGATAATGTCCTGCCCCCAAAGGGCGGCATCAATACGAACGGATCAGGCTCTAGTGTCCGAAATCGGAGGGTCGCGCATTACAGCGACCTGCTGATTCCGGACACTAGCCGGTGCGGGCTCCATTTGGAACCGCACCGTTTATCTTCAGCCAGGCAGCATGACCTTGTCGATCACCTGGATCACGCCGTTGGACTGAAACACGTCATAGGTGGTGATGTGGGCAGTGGTGCCCTTGGCGTCGATGATCAGAATGTTGTGCGGCCCATTCATTTTCACCATCAGCGTTTCACCGGCGACGGTGGTCAGGCTCGCGGTGCCCTTGGCGTCCATCACCATGTTGTGGAGCTGATCAAACCCGAGCCGCCCGGCGACGACGTGATAGGTGAGGATTTTGGTCAGCGTGGCTTTGTTTTCCGGCTTCAGCAGGGTAGTCACGGTGCCGGCCGGCAGTTCGGCGAAGGCCGCGTTGGTTGGCGCAAACACCGTGAACGGGCCTGGGCCTTTCAATGTTGCGACCAACCCGGCCGCTTTCACCGCGGCCACCAGGGTGGTATGTTCGGCCGAGTTAACCGCGTTGTCGATGATGTCCTTGCCTGGAAACATCGACTGGCCGCCGACCATTACCGTCGCTTTGCTGTCCATCATCGGTGCGGGGGGGGCTTGCGCGATGGCCTGGGTGCAGGCAGCGAGCAGAATGGCGGCCATGGTCATGGGGATTGAATGTTGAGCGCGCATTGGGGCGTTCCTTTTCACGTGGGCGGCGGGCTGCCGTCCTTTCACAACCGGACTACGCGGCGCAAAACAGCGTGGATGCCTGGTGCAAAAAAATAAATTTCAGGTCGCACGCGGCGGCATCGCCCGCGCCAGCATCAGTTGCAGCATGACGACCAGCGCGAGCGTGCCAACATTCCAGATCAGCACCATCACGCTGGCGTCATGCTGGTGGAGCAACGTCATCGCGGCCGATGTCAGACCCGCGGCCGCCAATCCTCCGGCAAGGGTCGCTGCGCCCAGGCGGATCGGCGCTGCCCGGCGGAGCAGCGCCAGCATGGCAGCGGACAGTGGCAGGGCGGCAAGCGCCAGGCTCAGCGCGCAGTCGATCACCTCGGCGCGTTGCACCTGATCGTTACCCAAAGTGATCCAGTTGACCAGGCAGCCGCGCCCGACACTGGCAAGCCAGATCGCGAGGCTCGGCAGCGGCAACAACAGCCACCGGCGTGACCGTCCCGGCACGGATAAAGCCGCTGCACTCCATGCTGCCAGCACGCCGGTTGCGATGGCCCCGCTGAAGCTTAGGAAAAATCCTGGATGGGTCAGCTGCATGAGCAGATCGGCACGGACCCCTTGCCAGGCAACCAGGGCTGCAACCACTGCGGCGGTGAGCACGAGATAGGCGGCGGCCCGCAGCAACGGCGCGCGCAGCCGGCGCACCGGGCGGGCGCTGGCCGCCAGACCGTCGATCAGGGTGTCGGTGCTGGTCATGCCGGGGCCCCGATCAGGTTGCGCAGGCGGATCAGGGCGCGATGCACCGCAACCTTCAGCGCGCCCACACTTTGCCCGCTCGCGGTGGCCGCATCTAGCAAACTCATGTCCTGCATCTTCACCAATTCAATTGCTGTGCGCTGGCCGGGCGGCAGGCCAGCGATGGCCCGTTGCAGGGCGCGTCCGTCCATGCCGCTATCCTGGTTCGGTGCGAGGGCGGCAAAGGTTTCATCGCCGGCGGCGATTTTTGCGTCGAGGCTGGTTTCCCGGCTCGCCCGGCGCGACAACACACGCTGGCGGTCGGCAATCCGCGCCTGTGCGAGGGCTGCGAGCCACGGTTTGATCGGGCGGGCGGGATCGTAGCTATGGCGGGCGTGATGCACAGTCAGCAGGATGTCCTGCAGCGCATCCTCGGCCTCGGTCGGGTCGCGCAGCCGGCTGCGGGCGATGGCGCGCAGCCACGGCGTGATCGCTGACAGCACCGCATGATAGGCGGCGCGGTCGCCGTCCTGGGCGCGGGCAAAAAGATCTGGCCAGTGGGCGGGGTCGGCGTAACTTTTGGTCGGTGCCATGCGAAGCCCGTTCAAGGCGCCATCACGGCCGCCCGATTTCGAACCTAAGGGAAGATCGCATGCGACGCATCACGTTTTTGACTGGCGCCCTGGCCACTGTGCTGTTGGTTGCCGCCGGCGCCCACGCCGCCACTCAGCAAGCCTGGGACAAAGCCGCTTTCGCCGCCGCCCAGGCTGCGGGCAAGCCCATCCTGATCGCGGTGCATGCGCCGTGGTGCCCAACCTGCGCCAAGCAGACGCCAATCCTGTCCGAACTCGCCAAAGACCCAGGCTTCAAGGACATGGTGATGATGACGGTGGATTTTGACTCGCAGAAGGACATCGTCAATTCCTTCGGGGTGCGCACGCAAAGCACGCTGATCGTGTTTCATGGCAAGACCGAAACCGGCCGTTCGACCGGCGAAACCGATGCCGGTAAAATCAAGGCGCTGCTCTCCAAAGCCAATAGCTAAGCGCGGTGGGAACATTGCTCGCCGGCCTGCTGGCCGGCATGCTGTCCACCTTGTCGCCCTGCGTGTTGCCGTTGCTGCCGCTGGTCCTGGGCAGCGCGGTTGCCGCCCATCGTTTCGGGATGCTGGCGCTGGGGGCCGGGTTGGTCCTGGCTTTTGTCGGCGTGGGATTGTTTGTCGCGACAATCGGATTTGCCATCGGGCTGGATGGCGATGTGTTCCGCGTGGTGTCGGCGGTGCTGCTGGCGGCAGTTGGCGTGGTGCTGCTGAGCGCGCCTTTGCAGGCGCGCCTCGCGATCGCGACATCCGGCATGGGCAATGCCGGCAACAGCCTGCTGTCGCACTTTGCGCCCGAGCGCGCGCTTGGCGGCTGGGCGGGGCAGTTCGTTATCGGGCTGGTGTTGGGGGCAATCTGGAGCCCCTGCGTTGGCCCGACCCTGGGGGCTGCGTCCCTGCTGGCGGCGAAGGGAGAAAACCTCGGCGATGCGGCGGCGGTGATGGCGGCGTTCGGGGTGGGGGCTGCCTTGCCGTTGGTTCTGGTCGGCAGCCTGTCGCGCCAGGCGTTGATGCGGTGGCGTGGCAGGATGATGGCGGCGGGGCAGGGCGGCAAGTATGTCCTGGGTGGCGGCGCGCTTGCGGTGGCGCTGCTGATCCTGACCGGGTGGGATCGGGCGCTGGAAACCGCACTGGTGAACGCGTCTCCGGCCTGGCTTACCGATCTGACAACCCGCTTCTGATGGCCGCAATCACTGCGGCCGCACCTTCTGCAGGGCTGCGATCGTTGATCACTCGCACCACCCGCACCCCGTCCGGCAATGGCACCTCGCGCGCCAGCCGGGCGGAGATGTCGGCGGCCGTTTCCCGTCCGCGCGCGGCGAGGCGTGCGGCGAGCAGCGCCGGTGGGGCAGTGATTTCGAGCACCATTACCGGAAATTTTTCCGCCGCCGCCAGGATCATCGCGCGCGAGATATTGGCCACCACGACATGGCCGGCGGCAAGATCGCCGGCGATGTCGGCGGGAATGCCATAGCCCAGCCCATGCGCCTGCCACGACAGCGCGTACTGGTCGCGCCGTGTGGCAAATTCTTCCGGGGTGATGGCGGTATGATCCTCGCCGCCGGCATTTGCCGGGCGGGTGATCTCGCGGCGCACGAAGCGGACGCATGGGTCATCGGCCAGTTCCGTCCGCGCCAGATCGAGCAAAGTGTCTTTGCCGGCACCCGACGGACCGACCACCAAGACCAGCATGCGAAGCTCCCGATTTGACCCGCCACGTCATGCGATTAACCTAGGGCAAAATCAACCAGGGACTTTGGCATCAATGTTCACGACCCGCCCCGAAATCGCCGGCACCTTTGGCGTTGTCGCCACCACCCATTGGATCGCGAGTGCGGTCGGCATGTCGGTGCTGGAAAAAGGCGGCAATGCGTTTGATGCAGCCGTCGCCACCGCCTTTGTGCTCAACCTCGCCGAGCCGCATCTCAACGGGCCGGGCGGTGATGTGCCGATCATTCTGCACGACGCCCGCACTGGCACCCAGCATGTGATCTGCGGCCAGGGCGTGGCGCCGGACGCGGCGACGCCTGCCGCTTTCGCCGCATTGGGTTTGGACCTGGTGCCCGGCACCGGGCTGTTGCCCGCCGTGGTGCCCGGCGCCTTCGATGCGTGGATGCTGATGCTGCGCGATTGGGGCACCTGGGAACTGCCGCAGGTGCTGGACTATGCCATCGGCTACGCCATCAACGGCATTCATGTCGTGCCGCGCGTCGCGGCTGGCATTGCCGGCATGGCACCGATGTTTCAGGAAGAATGGAAAACCTCGGCGGACGTGTGGCTGCCGGGCGGCAAGGTGCCCGAGGTCGGGACATTGTTCCGTCGCCCCGCGCTCGCCGCCACCTGGCAGCGTTTGTGCCGTGATGCGGTCGGGCCGAGCCGGGAAGCCCGGATCGATGCCGCCCGCAACGCGTTTTATCGCGGCTGGGGCGCCGAGGCGATCGGGCGGTTTTATGCCGAGAACGAATTGCTCGACACCTCCGGCCGCCGCCATCGCGGCCTGCTGACCGCTGACGACATGGCGCGCTGGGCCGCCCCGGTCGAAGCCCCGCTGGCGCATGACTATCACGGCTATACCGTGCTGAAATGCGGCCCGTGGACGCAAGGGCCGGCGCTGCTGCAATCGCTGGCGATCCTGGAAGGTTACGACATCGGCGCGATGGACCCGGTCGGCGCCGAGTTCGTCCACACAGTCACCGAGGCGATGAAGCTCGGCTGGGCCGATCGCGAGGCCTATTACGGCGATCCCGATCAGGCGGAGGTGCCGCTCGGCACGCTGTTGTCACGCGAGTACAATGACGAACGGCGTGGGCTGATCAGCGATCAGGCGTCAATGGAACTGCGCCCCGGCAACGTGTTGGGGTTCCAGCCCCAGGTCGATCACCATGCCGAAGACAGGCTGGCGATGCTGACCCGCGCCCCCGGCGTGGGTGAGCCGACCATGGCGCGGCTCGGAGCTACCGGCGGCGATACCTGCCATATCGACATTATCGATCGCTGGGGCAACATGGTCAGCGCGACGCCGTCGGGCGGGTGGTTGCAGTCTTCGCCGGTGGTGCCGGAACTTGGCTTTCCGCTGTCCACCCGCGGGCAGATGTTCTGGACCAAACCCGGCCATCCCAACACCATCGCGCCACGGAAGCGCCCGCGCAGCACGCTGTCGCCCAGCATGGCGCTGCGCGACGGGCAGGCCTGGCTGTCATTCGGCACGCCGGGCGGCGATCAGCAGGACCAGTGGCAGCTCATCATGTTCCTGCGCCTGGTGCATCACCGGATGGGCATTCAGGAGGCGATTGACGCGCCGAGCTTCCACACCGAGCATTTCCCATCGAGTTTCTGGCCGCGCGCGGCCCGGCCGGGCAAGCTGGTGATCGAAGGGCGCTTCGATAGGGCGGTGCTCGCCGATCTGCTGGCGCGCGGCCATAAGGCGGAACTGGGCGATCTGTGGACCGAGGGCCGGCTCTCGGGTGCGAAGATCGAACCCGACGGCCAGATGTTCGCCGGCGCCAATCCGCGCGGCATGCAGGGCTACGCGATCGGGCGGTAGACCCGCGCTATTTGGTGGCGGGGGCGGCAGCGCCGTGGCCCCCGCTACTCGAGCCGCCCCCGCCCCCAGTGGCACCGGCGCCTGATGCACCCGAACCATGGCCGCCGGAACCTGAACCGCTTCCCGACGCCCCCCCGCTGCTTGCCCCGCCGGAACTACTGCCCGCCGAGCCACCCTTGCCTGCTGCCCCGCTACCTGAATTCGCGCCGGTCGCGTTGTTGGTGCCGCCCTTGCTTGCCGCACTCGTGCCCGTCGCTGTGGCGCCGGTCGATGCTGCCTTGCTTGACCCGGTGGCCACCGCCTTGGCGGACGCAGGCGTGCCTGCCGCTCTCGCGCCGGCGGTGGTGCTTGCGGTCGTTGAGGTTGCGATCGCTGTGGTGGTGGTGGCGTGCGGTGCGAGCGCCAGCGCAGGTGTCGCCACTGGGGACGTGCCGCTGTCGCTATGCCCGTCATATTGGGCAAGCGCGGTCAGCCCACCCGACGCCGATTGTTGCAACGCCACCACCAGCAACGTTGAGCCGCCTGGCACCGCGCCAAAGCCTGGTGCAATCACGGCAGTGATGTCGTCGCCGATTTGCAGCGCCGGCGTGCCGTCGGCGGTTTGGGTCGCCTTGGCAAAGGCCTCGACATAGATCACCCCGGCTTGTGCGGGCGGCCGCTCGGCGGCGACGATATGGTGCACCGTCAGCACGCCATCGGCATAGTCGCCCGACACCGAAATGCTGGTGTTTATCACCGAGTCTGGCAGGCTGCCGCGCAGTCGCGCGCCGCCGATCCGCAGCGCACCCAAACGGCCAGCGACCAGCCCGGTGATGACAACCTGCCCAGGCTCCCGCAAGTCCGCCCGCGCTGCAACGATATAGCCCGCGGGATCGCGCAACCCGCTGACTTCGAGCCATTGCCCTGGCCGCAACTGATCTGCACCCGGGGACGCAACCCCCAAGAGCACAGTCTGGCCAGCCACCACCAGGTTGATGCCACCATTGTCAACGTCGTCAATCGGGCCCGACACCGCGTGACGCATCATTATGTCGGTAGCCATCATCACGCCCCGGCCATTATCGGCCAGCAAGCTCACCACCTGTCCAACCCGCAATTCGGTCACTGGGAGGTAAATCCCGTCAATATCGACACGGGCGGCGGCATCGTAGCCGATTTCCAAGCCGTTGACGCACACGCTGGCGAAGCCGGTGATGGTTCCCTTGACGCCGATCGGTGCGCCGGTACCGCCGATGCCGCGATCGGCCAACCGGACCGGTGCCCCCGTGCCGCCAATGCCGCGATCAGCAAGCTGGGTAGGCGCACCGATCCCACCTATGCCGCGCGTGGCAATTGCGATGGGGCCACCAGTGCCGCCCAGTCCCCGATCGGGGGCAAATCCTTCGGCGGTTGCGGTGCAAACCGATTTTGCCGCGCCCGACCTTAATGCGCCCCCCGTTTGTGAGGGCGGGGCCGGCGTGCAGCCAAGTACCAGCGCCACCAGCCCAAGCACGGCGGCCAGGCGGCGGGTGGATCGGACGGTCGGGCGGCGCGGGGCGGCAATCATGTCCGGTCCTCGACCTCGGGTGCGGGCTTGTCATCATCCAGGTAGAGATAGACTCCAAGATTGACTCGCCGGGTCGTCAGCGTATCGAGTTCCGCCCCATCGGTCATACGCAACGCGGCGCGGTTGATTTCGAGCAGCATTTTCTGCGCTGCATCGCGGCTGATCGCGGCCAGCCGGTCGGCGACATCGGCCGGCAGGCGATCGTAGTGGACGCTGCGGTCCAGAAACGGCGCTGTGCCGACGGCGGTGATATTGGCGCAGGCAGCGGCGATGTGGTCGTGCAAATTGCGGCCGAAATAAAATAATTGCGCTTCCTGTCCAGGATGCGGCACGAAGGCTGCTTCGTTAAGCACCACCCGTTCCTCTGAATCGACCGACACCATCCCGTCGGCCAACCAGCTATCCAGGATCGCCCGAGGGCGCATGTCCTTGGTGACGGTTTCTACCAGACGCTCGAAGCTCACTGGATCATTGCCGCGCGGCAGCGGCAGCGGTGCGCCGTCCGCGTCGGTCCAGGGCGGGGTGCCGAGCCAGCGCGCGATAATCTGGCTTGCCACCGTGACGATCGGCGGGGTTTCGGTCAGCGCGTGCGGCATTAGTCGCAAGCGGCGGATTTCCTTGCGATGTACCCCGCTCAGCAGGCTGATCCGGCTGTCGGTGCGGGTTTTCGGGTCAGGCAGCAAATCGTTCTGAGCGACATCGACAAAAAGGCTGCGCAGCAGATATTCGAGCACCGGGAAGGTAATTCCAGCGCGGATCATCAGTCGGACCATCGGGCGCAGCAAACGGCCAGCCTGGTCGATTAAAGCGGCCGCTGGCGGAATGGTTGCGCGATCAGACATGACGGTAAGGGATGGGGCTTATTCGGCTCGATAACGGCATTGTGGGAATTTATCACTCTTAATTGAACGCGTCATCCGACAAAATGAAGGAAATTTGCAATGTCTTCTCTTGGAGTGGGTTGTTTTCCCACATCATGCTAACGTCTGCAATGGTGAATTTCACAGGTCGCACCGATGAACCAGTTTTTAGTATTCGCGCCGGGCAACGCCGCACATCGGATTGCTGCGCCGCGGGGCCGCTGGTGGGCCACCATCAACCGAACCGGTGTCGATCCCGCCAGGGGCGGCACGAGATGGTGCTGACGCCGCCGGATGACACGCCGCCGGATGACACGCCGATGGTGGTGGTAGCGCCGGCCGCGGCCGTGACCCTGCGGCCCTGCATGGCGGCGGGGCCTGGCCAGGCTGTGGCCGGGGACGGCAATATGCCACGGCTGATGCGGATGGAATTTGGCCGCGACGGACTGCGCTGGCTGCGCGCCGAATTTGCCGAAGGGTTGCTTGCGGCGCGCTGCTCAGTCAGCCGCCGGGCCACGGCAGCACGCACAGCCCAGGCCAAAACAGCTGCCAGCGCAGCGTTTTCGCGCGGTAAGCCGCTTCGCTGACTAAAACTGGATTGGCACGCACAATGCACCCGGCCAGATCGTCGGTTCCGAACGGCGCGCAAAGCTCTACCCCACCGCCTGCCGGTCTCACCCCGATCGCGGTCGCGGTGGTCGGGTAGGTGGCAATCGCGTCCGGCGTCGAACCATAGGGCTGGATCGGCTTGCCGAATCGGGCCTGATACCAAAGATGGACCCGCGCCTGGTTTTTTACGTCCAACCAGACCGGCAAATCGTCGAATTCCGCGCGCAGCCGCTCGGCATGGTCGGTTTCAGCGTCCACGCTCAGATCAGGGTCGAAATAAGCGATGTCGATATCCGCAATGCCGGTGGTCGGCGGCATGCGGGAGCGATGGTTCCAAACGGTCTGCGCCAGCGCGCCGGCGACAATCCAGCAATCGGGCAGCGCGATACGGTCGAACCGGTCGAGCAGGGCCGCCAGCCACGGATTGGTGCGCAGGATGGCTTCGAGGTCAGGCGATGTCATCAAGTGGCCAGATCGGGCGGCGGACATTCTTAAAGCCGGCCTGTTTGAGGATCACCGCGCCGAGGCCGCCGCCGTCGCAGGTGATCACTTCGCGCGCAATCGGTTGAAAGGCGGCGCGGAAATGATGCGCCGATTTCACCACAATGGTGGCTTTGCGGGTCGGATCGACGCCGAGCGAGGTCAATTGCCCGAGATCGGTGGCCTGGGCGTTGTTGGTGATCAGGCAGATTTCCACCCCGTCGACGCGCAACAGCGCCGACAACCCATAGTCGCGCCACACCCCGCCGGCCATCGCACCAAAGGCCTGAAACTTGCCGTCGGTGATGGCGACGATGTCGGCCTCGACCTGCAACGGACCGCCGCCGGCATCGACATCATGCTTGCCGCCGAGCGAGATTTTGCCACGCTGCCCGACACCGATGGCCTGCGCATCCAGCACCGCCTGCGGATCGAAGATCGGATAGAACACCGCGCTCTGCAGGTCGGCCGCGATCATCGCGCGCAACAAATTGGTGGCGTCACCATAATGGCCACTGCCGGGATTATCGGTGACCTCGGCGATCACCAGCGGCTGGTTGGCGCCCGCTTCGCCCGCTTTTGCATAGGCAACGGCGTCGGCAATCGGGCGGTGCTTGACCGACACGAACTCCCGCGTTGCCCAGGCATGGTCCATGAAGGCTTCGGCAATCGCCTGGCCGGCCGGGTTGTTGTCATCGGTGGTGACGGTGACGCTGGGGCCGATGTCGCGGATGTCAGCAGCGGTGAAGCCGGCGCAAATGCTGACTACGAGCGCCGTGCCCTCGGCTTCGGCCGCCTCGCCGCGATCGATTAGCTCCCGCATCGGTCCGGTCTGGGTCCGCCCACCATCGAGGCCGCGCAGCATCGGCCGCTTGGCGATCACGGTGCGCGGGCGGATTTCGCCGAGCATCGCCCGGTTGAGCAAATTCGCCCCCTGCCAAGCGCGTTCAAAATAGTCGACATGGGGATAGGTGCGGACCGCGATCAATGCACTGGCGCTATCTGCCATCAATTGGGTGATGTTGCCATGGAGGTCGAGCGTCACCACGATTGGCACATCCGGCCCGACCGCGGCGCGTAGCCGGCGCAGCAATTCGCCCTCGCCGTCTTCATAGCTTTCCGTCACCATGGCGCCATGGAGATGCAGCAGCATGCCATCGACGGCGCCCGCCTCGGCCAGCAGCAGATCGGCGAAATGCTCGAAGGCGGCGTCAGTCACCAGGCCGGACGGGTTGGCGTGGGCGAGGATCGGATGAACCAGAGTCCAGCCGAACTTGTCGGCGGCTTCAAACGTCGCACCCATGCTCGATCTTGTGCCACGCCGCGCCGCCGGAATTTCATTGGCGCCGAGCAGCGCGCCGCGCCGGAATGCAGCAAGGTCGGTCGCGACCTTGCTGAACGTGTTGGTTTCGTGGGCAACCTCGCCGGTCAGCACGCGTTTGGCCATGTCACACTCCTGTGTCGGTAGGGGCAGCCTGCCCCGGTGGCGCGGTTTCCGCCAGCCTTGCCTGTGCGGCGCTGGTGCCGGCCGGGGTGAGCGTGTAGCGCCCAATGCCGATCCGTTCGAACCAGCCGTAGTGGTTGGCGTAAAGGTACTTGGTCGCTTCCGGCACGATGTCGCGCAAGACCTTGCTGCTGTCCTCGCCACCCAGCATGGCGATGGCGCAGTCGAGCGCGAATTGCCGATAAGCGGTCATCCGCGTCTTGTTGGCACTGCCGCCGATTTCCGGATCGCCGCGCCTGCGCTGGAACTCGCGCAGCAGCAAAGATCGACGGCGCGGATTGGGCCTCGGCCGGTACGGCGCCGGCGCGCTCACCAATTCCACCGTGCCGCGTTTGGGGTGCACGGTCAGCAGCCCGATCCCGAGCAGCTTGCACAGTCGATGCGCCCGCCGGTCCTGGTCCCGCCCGCGCCTGGTCAGCGGCACCGCGATCCATACCTCATCGGCAATTGCGAGCCGTTCAACCGCTTGCAGCACCAGTTCGAATGATAGCATCAGCTTGAGCTCGGCGATCACCACGACGTCCCCGTCAGGGGCGGTCGCAACCAGGTCGCAGCCGCGGATTTCGCCCTTTACGGTGAAGCCGTGCGCTTCGAGATAGGCTTTGACCGGGGGGTAGAGGTCCGATTCGGATTGCTTCATGGTGGGAGGGTAAAATTGACGGGTAAGGGAAGGAAGCAGTTCTTTTTGTGAACAAAAGGTAAGGTGCTTTCTTCGTGAATAAAAAGCGTCCTCGCCAGGTCTCCTGAGCATTCCCAACCAGGAGACACGCTATGACCGACCAACCCACCCGCCGCGCCGCCCTTGAATGCATGATCTGGGCCGGGAGCGGCGTGCTGTGGACCGTCGCCGGCGGGGTGCCACGTGGCCAATTGGTCGGCAGCGCACAGGCCGCCACCACTGGCTTTACCTTCGCGCAGATCAGCGACAGCCATATCGGCTTTGCACGAGACCCCAACATGGACACGCCGGGCACCTTGAAAGCCGCGTTGGAACTGGTGAAGGCCGCCCCGGTCGCACCGGTTCTGATGCTGCACACCGGCGACGTCAGCCATCTGACCAAACCGGCCGAATTCGATGTTGCCGAGAAGCTGATCTCGGCCGCCGGCATCCCAACCGCCTATGTGCCGGGGGAGCATGATGTGCTGGAAGATAACGGCAAAAGCTTCATCAAACGCTTCCAGAAAGGCATGAAGCAGGGCGCGCCGGGCGGGGCCTACTACAGTTTTGACCAGGCCGGCATCCATTTCGTCGGGCTGAACAATGTCATCGATCTGAAAGCCGGCGGCATGGGCGCGCTCGGGGCGGCCCAACTCGCGTGGTTGGAAAAGGACCTTGCCGGCCTGTCGGCCAGCACGCCGGTTGTGGTGTTCGCGCATATCCCGCTCTGGGTGGTGTATCCGCAATGGGGCTGGGGGACCGATGATGGCGCGCAGGCGTTGACCATGCTCAAGCGCTTCGGCTCGGTCACCGTGTTGAACGGGCATATCCATCAGGTGATGCAGAAAATTGAAGGCAACGTCGCCTTCCATTCCGCCCGATCGACTGCCTTCCCACAGCCCGCGCCGGGCAGCGCTGCAAGCCCGGGGCCGATGAAGGTGGAGGCTGCGAAGCTGCGGAGTTACCTCGGCGTTGCCAGCGTCTCGCACGTGCAAGGCACCGGACCGCTCGCCATTATTGACACGCCGCTGGGGGCGTAAGGCGATGCATCGTCGGGCGTTGTTCGGCCTTGCGGCCGTGGTTTTGTGCGCGCCTGGCGCACGGGCGGCCACTGGCGAAGTTCATATTGATAATTTCGTTTTCACCCCGGACAGCTTGAAGGTCGCGGTTGGCACGACGATAAAATTCATCAACCGCGACGATCTGCCGCATAGCGTGGTGAGCGCGGTGCGGCCGCCGATCTTCAAATCCAAGACCCTGGATACCGATGACAGTTTCAGTGTCACCTTCGACAAGCCTGGCGAATACGCCTATTTCTGTGGCTTGCATCCGCACATGAAGGGCGTTGTTGTGGTGGCATGACGATTGGCGGCCGGATTGTTTCCGCAAAATTCGCCGACGCGATTCTGCCGCATCTCGATGCCGCGTTCCGGCTTGCGCGCTGGCTGTTGCGCGATCCGGCGGCGGCGGAAGATGTGGTGCAGGATGCGCTGGTGCGCGCGATGACCTATTTCGACCAGTTTCGCGGCGAAAACCCCCGCGCCTGGCTGCTGCAGATTGTGCGCAACACCGCCTGGACCAGCCGGGCGGGCGGCAAGCGGCTGGATCAGCTCGACGACGATGCCCACGCCACTCTTGCGACCGACGCCCCCGACCCGGAGGCTGCCTTGGTGCAGGCCGAGGCCGCGCAGAGCCTGACCGACGCCATCGCGCGCCTGCCGACCGATCTACGCGAATGCCTGGTGCTGCGGGAGATCGAGGAGCTGCCCTATCGCGACATCGCCATCGTCGTCGGGGTGCCGATCGGCACCGTGATGTCGCGCCTGTTTCGTGCCCGCAAGCTGCTACTGGCAGGCGCCGAGGAGACTTGGAAATGACCGACCTATGCGCCGATTGGGAGCTGCTAATCCAGGCTGAGGGCGACGGTGAGCTTGATATTGTCGCGACCGCGCGTTTAGCACGCCATGTTGAAACCTGCACGGCCTGCGCGCGGCTGCAAAGCCAGCTGCATGGCCTGTCGCAGCGCATCCGCGATCTGCCGCGTGACGCCGCGCCAACTCGGCTGGCCGCCGGGTTCCGGGTGGCGCCGGCGCGCCGGCGGTTCGTGCCGGCGTTGGGCGGTTTCGCTGCTGGCATGGCACTCGCCGCAAGCCTGATGCTGATGGTGACTGCGGGGGCCGATCCCGATGCCGAACTGGTTGCCGGGCATATCCGCGCCTTGCAGCCGGGGCATCTGACCGATGTGGTTTCGACCGATCAGCACACGGTGAAGCCGTGGTTCGATGGCCGCATCGATTACGCGCCGGATGTGCGGGATTTTCCCGCCGCCGGCTTTGCGCTGGTCGGCGGCCGGCTCGACTATATCGGAGGTCGCCCGGTAGCGGCACTGGTCTATCGCCACGCCAAACATCCGATCGATCTCTATGTCTGGCCCGCCTCGGGCGATGCCGCCCCCAGCGTCACCAGCAGCAAGGGATATAATCTGGTGCGCTGGAAAGCGGGCGGGATGGAATATGTCGCGGTATCGGACATCACGCCTGACGATATGCGGGCCTTTGCCTTGCTTTGGCTCGGCAAATCATAGCCCGAGCGCGTCGAGCCGGATGATTTCCACCGCCGCGCCCTCGGCCAGCGGCGGCGCATGCGGCGTCCGCAGTACCAGCGCGTCCGCCTGCGCCATGGTGCGCAACATCGCCGAATCCTGACGCGGGAACGGGGTGACGATCAGTCCGCCATCGGCGCCCACCGACAAGGTTGCGCGCAAATGATCGGCGCGATGGTCATTGATGGGAACCGGCGCGCCCAACCGGGCTTGCACCGTCGGCGGCGGCGCAGCGGGCAGACCCAGCAGCACCGCAATCGCCGGCACCAGAAACAAGATCGCGCAGACCAGGGACGACACTGGATTGCCCGGCAATCCCAGCATCGCAACCGGCCCCAACTGCCCGAACATCAGCGGCTTGCCGGGCCGCATGGCGATCTGCCAAAAATCGATCTTCAAGCCGCGCGCACCCAGCGCTTCCTGCACCAGGTCATGCTCGCCCACGCTCGCCCCGCCGGTGGTGACTAGCATGTCCATCCCGGCCACTGCGTCGGCGACCGCCATCAACGCCGCGCGATCATCGGCAACCACCGGCAGCACCACCGGATCGCCGCCCGCCGCCCGCACCAAGGCGGCGAGCGCGTGGGAATTGGAACTGACAATCCCGCCGGACGGGATCGGCTCCCCAGGCATCGCAATCTCGTCCCCGGTTGCCAAAATCGCAATCCGCGGTCGCCGCCGCACCGTCACCCAGGGGTGATTGCCGGCAGCGGCGAGGCCGATATCGCGGGCATTCAGGCGCTTGCAGCTTGGCAGTAGCATGTCGCCGGCGGCAAAATCCTGGCCGGCGCGGCGGATATGGCGGCCGCTTGTGGCGGCTTCGGTGATGGTGACCAGATCGCCGTCGCGGCTGGTGTTCTCCTGGATTACCACGGCATCGGCGCCGTCGGGCAGGATGCTGCCGGTGAACAGGCGCAGCGCCTTGCCCTTTTGCAGCGTGCCGTCCCAGGGGTGCCCGGCCGGCGCACTGCCAACGACATGCAGCGTCGCGCCCAAGGTCGCGTCGGTTGCCATCACCGCGTAGCCGTCCATCGCCGAGACGTCGCGCGGCGGTTGGGTCAGGCGGGCGTGCACCGGGGCGGCGGTAATGCGGTTCCAGGCCTCGGCGAGCGGCACGATTTCCGGGCCGGTCGGGCGGAGGCTGGACAGGATGCGGGTGCGGGCTTCGGCGACTGAGATCATGGCTGCCGAAAATCCCCCGACTTGCCGCCCGACTTCGCCACCACCCGCAAAGCCTCAATCCGCATTCCGCGATCGACCGCCTTGCACATGTCATAAACCGTGAGTGCCGCAACGGACGCCGCCGTCAGCGCCTCCATCTCGACGCCGGTGCGGCCGGAGGTGCGCACTGTGGCGGTGATTTCCACCACTGTATCGCTGACCGCGATGAGATCGACGGTGACTGCGGATAGGGGCAAAGGGTGGCACAGCGGGATCAGGTCGGCAGTGCGCTTGGCGGCCATGATGCCAGCGAGTTGGGCGACGGCGAAGACATCGCCTTTCTTGGCTTGGCCGGCGATGATCGTGGCCAAGGTCGCCGGCAGCATCACCACCTCGGCGCGCGCGGTGGCCTCGCGGTCCGTCACCGGCTTGCCGCCGACATCGACCATGATCGCGTTGCCGGCGGCGTCGAAATGGGTGAGGCCGCTCATGCCGCCCCCAGCATTGCGCGCGTGGCACCGACCAGATCGGCCTGGCGTAGCAGGCTTTCCCCGACCAGGAAGCGCTGCACCCCGCAATCGGTGAGGCGGATCAAATCGGCATGGGTTTTCAGGCCGCTTTCTCCGACGACGACGCGATCCGCGGGGACACGCGCGGCGAGTTGCTCAGTGGTGGCGATGTCGGTCACCAAGGTTTTGAGATTGCGGTTGTTTATCCCGATCAGCTTGGTCTTAAGACGCAGCGAGCGATCGAGTTCGCCGGCGTCATGCGACTCGACCAGCACATCCATCCCGAGACCTATTGCAATCGATTCGAGTTCGGCGGCCTGGGCGTCCGATAGCACCGCCATGATCAGCAGCACGCAATCGGCGCCCATCGCCCGGCTTTCGTAGATTTGCCAGGGGTCGAGCATGAAGTCCTTGCGCAACGCTGGCAGGGCGCAGCCAGCGCGGGCGGCAGCGAGATCGGCCTCGGTGCCGTGGAAATAGGGCAGATCGGTCAGCACCGACAGGCAGGCGGCGCCCCCGGTCTGGTAGGCAGCGGCCAATTCACCGGCGTCGAAATTCGGCCTTATGGCACCGCCGGAGGGCGAAGCGCGCTTGATTTCGGCGATTAGGCCCATGCTGCCGGAGGTGATCTTGCGATCAAGGGCAGCGGCAAATCCGCGTGCCGGCGGCAGGGCGGCGATGCGCTGATCCAGCGCCGCGAGGGGCAGGCCTGGCTTGCGGCGGGCGGTCTCCAGGGCGGTATCAGCGCAAATCCGCGCCAGAACGTCAGGAATTTCGGTCATGCGGTGGCCTTGCGTAGCGCGTCGAGTGAAGCCAAGGACGCGCCGGAATCTATTGATTTGGCAGCCATTGCGACACCTTCACGCAGGGTGTCTGCCCGTCCCGCGACAATCAGCGCGCCGGCGGCATTGAGCAGCACGGTGTCGCGATAGCCGCCCGTCGAACCTTCCAGCACGGCTTGCAGCGCGGCAGCGTTGTGGGCCGCATCGCCGCCCATAATGGTCGAAATCGGCGAGACCGGCAGGCCGGCGTCTTCCGGGTGCACCACGAATTCGCGGATTTCGCCGTTGGCGAGCGCCGCGATCTGGTTGGGGCCGGCGACCGATAGTTCATCCAATCCCTGGCCGTGGACGATCCAGGCATCGGTGCTGCCCAGGCGCTGCAAGGCTTCGGCCATCGCGCGGTTCCAACTTGGGTCAAACACGCCGGTCAATTGCCGTGTCACCGAGGCGGGATTGGCGAGCGGGCCGAGCAGGTTGAAAATGGTGCGGGTGCCAAGCTCCACCCGTGGTCCGGCGGCGTGGCGCAAAGCGGCGTGGTGGCGGGGCGCGAACATGAACGCGCAACCGGCCGCCGCCATGACCGCCGGCAATCGGTCTAGCGGCACATCGACGTTGACCCCGAGGGCGGTCAGCACATCGGCCGCCCCGGTTTTCGAGCTCAGCGCGCGGTTGCCATGCTTGGCGACGACAACCCCGCAACCAGCGATCACAAAGGTGACGGCGGTGGAGATGTTGAGGCTGCCCGACGCGTCGCCGCCAGTGCCGACGACGTCAATCGCACCTTCGGGAGCGACCACCCTTGTCATCCGCGCCCGCATCGCGCGGACCGCGCCGGCGAGTTCGGCGACAGTTTCGCGCCGCACCCGCATTGCCATCACCAGCCCGGCGATCTGGGCGGGGGTGGCTTCGCCGGCCATGATGACGCCGAATGCGTCTTCGGCTTCGGCTTCTGTCAGGGTATCACCGATAGCAACTTTGGCGAGCGCCGGGCGTAGATTTCCGCTCATCGTTAAGCCACCTTGGCCGGAGCGTTCTGGCCGCGGGCGAGCGCCAGGAAATTCGCCAGCATTTGATGGCCGTGCTCGCTGGCGATGCTTTCCGGATGGAACTGCACCCCCCAGATCGGCATGGTTCGATGCGCGAGGGCCATGATGATCCCATCCTCGGATTCTGCTGTCGTTTCAAGGCAATCCGGCAATGTGGCGCGATCAACGATGAGGCTGTGATAGCGGGTGACCGAGACCGGATCGGGAACCCCGGCGAACAGGCCGGTGCCGTGGTGGTGGATCGGGCGGACCTTGCCGTGCATCGGCGCTCGGGCACGGATCACCTCGCCGCCAAAGGCCTGGCCGATTGCCTGGTGGCCGAGACAGACGCCAAGGATCGGGATGCGACCGGCGGCGGCGGCGATCAGGTCGAGGCAAATTCCGGCTTCGGTGGGCGTGCAGGGGCCGGGCGACAGCACGATGGCTTCCGGGGCCATGGCGAGCGCCTGTTCCACAGTGATGGCGTCATTGCGGCGGACATCGCAGCGCGCGCCGACATCGCCCAGATAATGCACCAGGTTGAAGGTGAAACTGTCGTAATTGTCGATCAGCAAAATCATGCCGCTATCCTGGGTGTTCCGGGTCAATTTTATGCGCTGAGCGTCCGCCGCATTGCGTCCTGCCACCCCGCATAAAGGGTTTCGCGCCGTGTTGCATCCATGGCCGGCACAAACCGGCGTTGCAGCGCCCAGTTTTTGGCGAATTCTTTCGGCGCCGGGCAGACGCCCTGGCCGAAACCCGCCAGATAGGCCGCCCCCAACGCGGTGGTTTCGAGCACCGCCGGGCGATCGACCGGGGCATCAAGCATGTCGGCGAGGAACTGCATGGTCCAATCCGACGCCACCATGCCGCCATCGACCCGCAGCACCGGGGACGCCGTGCCCCCCCAATCAGCCTGCATCGCGGCAATCAGGTCGCGGGTCTGGTAGGCTACTGCCTCCAACGCCGCGCGCGCGAGTTCGGCCGGGCCGGAATTGCGGGTGAGGCCGAATATCGCGCCGCGCGCCTCCGCGTCCCAATATGGTGCGCCGAGGCCAGTGAAGCCGGGCACCAGATAAACCGCCTGGTCCGGATCGGCGGACGCGGCCAGCGCCCCGGTTTCCGACGCATCCTTGATGATGCCCAGCCCGTCGCGCAGCCATTGCACCGCCGCCCCGGCGACGAAGATCGCGCCTTCGAGCGCGTAGGTGCGCTGCCCTTGGAGCTGGCAGGCGATGGTGGTGAGCATGCGGTTGCGCGATGCGACTGGGGTTGCCCCGGTATTGAGCAGCAGGAAACACCCGGTGCCATAGGTCGATTTGACCATGCCGGGGGTGAAACAGGCCTGCCCGATCATCGCCGCCTGCTGGTCGCCGGCAATGCCCATGATCGGGATCGGGGCACCGAGGATGGCCACCGCAGTTTCCCCGAACGATCCGGCGCAGTCACGGATGTCCGGCAGGATGGCGGCGGGGATGTTGAACAGACCGAGCAAATCCGGGTCCCACTGGCCGGTGGCGATGTTGCACAGCATTGTCCGGCTGGCGTTGGTGGCCTCGGTGGCGTGGGTTTTTCCGCCCGTGAGGCGCCAGACCAGCCAGCTATCGACGGTGCCGAAGGCGAGCTTGCCGGCTTCCGCATCTGCCCGCGCACCGGGAATGGTGTCGAGCAGCCAGGCGATTTTGGTGGCGCTGAAATAGGGGTCGAGCAGGAGGCCGCTGCGTGCGGTGATCATCGGTTCATGCCCGGCGGCTTTCAAACTCGCGCAGGCGGCGGCAGTGCGGCGGTCGTGCCAGACGATGGCGGGGGCGATGGCTCGGCCAGTGTCACGCCGCCAGATCACGGTGGTTTCGCGCTGGTTGGTGATGCCGATCGCGGCGACCTGGGCTGGGTTGCCGCCGGCCTGGGCGAGGGCGTCGCGCAAGGTTGCGACGCTGTCGGCGAAGATATCTTCGGGGTCGTGTTCAACCCAGCCATTGGCGGGGAAATGCTGGGGCAGTTCGCGCCGTGCGGTGGCGACCGGGGCGAGTTTGGGGGCGCGGAACGCCATGGTGCGGGTCGAGGTGGTGCCCTGGTCAAGGGCGAGGATGAGGTCGCGGGGCATGGTGGTTCCCTATTCGGCCGCCGCCAGCCGCCGGCTTTCGACCCATACCATCCACAGATACATCGCGAAAACGCCGATAAACAGCGGCACGCTAAACATGTCGATCGGCGACAGCGGCCCCAACCCGAAATCCAGCTTCCAATTGCCGATTGCAAAAGCGGCAAGCGTGTAGCTGGCCAGCGCGATGCGGATTTCGGTCGGCCCGACGCCGAAATAGCTGATCTGGAACACGCCCACCGCGACCGCGCGGATGAAGGTGTAAAGCGAGGCCAGCCAGTAGCTCAGCAGGCACAAGCATGCTGTATCCAGGCGCATATACGGTGACAGGCCGAGGCCGAAAAAGATGAAGACCTGCGCCATGATGTCAACGTTATGGTCAACGAAGAAGCCGTAGGTTGGCCGTTCGATTTTGCGCAGCCGGGCGAGATTGCCGTCGAGCGAGTCGCCGAGCCACGACACCACCAGCCCGAGCACCGCCACCAGCAGGCCGGGCGGCCACCAATGACTGACGACAAAACCCAATCCGCAGCCGAACGCACCGGCCAATCCAAATGCCGTCATGTGATCCGGCGTCATCCAGCCTGGCAGTCGCGAAGCAACCGCCAGCATCAACAGCTTTTCCCGCGATGCCAACCAGGATTGATGCACCCGGTTGACGATTTTAGCCTCATCCATGCGTATAACCTTTGTCGGTGCGCAGATCGGCGCGCCATTGATCGGTCATAACCCCAACCAGCCCAAGTTCCAACCAATCAGGTATCAATCCATGCGCATCGCGGTCTTCACCCTGGAGGCGCTGGCGGCGGCCGATGCGGTCAGCCGGTTTGTCGCCGGCAATGCCGCGCAAATCGGCTTTGTCGGCCTATCGGATCCGCATCGGCCGGCAATGGGCGGCATGATGGGGCAAGCCCTGCGCCATGTGCGGCGCTCCGGCCCGGGGTTTCTGCCCTATCTGATCGCCAATTTTTCGGTGCCGCCAATGGCCAGCGCGCTTGGCCGTGGGCCAGTTCTGCCCGGCGCCGTGGCGCGCCGGCTTGGCATTCCAGTGCTCAAAATCGCCGATGTGAACAGCCCGGCGCTGCATGAGGCACTGCGGAGGCATCGGATCGATCTGATCCTGTCGTTCCATTTCGATCAGATTTTTCGCACCGAAACTTTGGCGGTGGCGCCGCTCGGCGGAATGAACATCCATCCGTCGCTGTTGCCGCATCATCGTGGGCCGGTGCCGACCTTGCATGCGCTGGCCGATGGCGGGCCGTTCGGGGTGACGATCCATCGCCTGGCCGCGAAAATTGATGCAGGCGGGATTCTGGCCCAGGTGATCCTGCACCCACCAGCCGGGCTGAGCAGCATCGGGCTTGCCGCGTTTGCCCATCTTGCAGCGCTGCCTGCATTGGCGGAGGTGCTCGCCGATCTCGCCGCCGGGCGTGCCACGGCGCATTTGCCGGCGCTGCTGCCCTATCGCGGCTTTCCCGATCGCGCCGGGTTGGCGCGGATGCGCGCGGCTGGTGTCTGGCCGGCGAACTGGGCCGATATACGCCGGGGCTTTGCCCGCCGCGGCTAAGCCGGGACGGCTTGGTATTACATCCCCAACGCGCGGCGATAGACATCAAGCAGGGTCTCCTGCTCCTCGACATCAGCCGGTTCCTGCTTCCTGATGCGGATCAGCTGGCGGATCACTTTCACGTCATAGCCGGCCGATTTGGCTTCGGCGTAGATGTCCTTGATGTCCGAGCCGAGCGATTTACGCTCTTCTTCCAGCCGTTCGATGCGCTCGATCAGGCTGCGCAGCCGGTCAGCACCGATATTGCCCCATTGCGCTCCTTCTTCGGTGGTTTCTTGTGCGGGGAGCGCCATCGTCAATATCCTTGTGCCTGCGTCGGGCGGCGGGAGTAGCCCCGGTCGCCATCCCGGTCAAGGATGCGATTTGGCGAAGGCGGCCTGCTGCTCGGGCGTGGCCGCCGCCTGATTTTTCGCCTGCCAGTCCTTATACGGCATGCCGTACACGATTTCACGCGCATCCGGATCGGCAATGGTGATGCCTTTTGTGGCGGCTTCCTCGCGATACCAACGGCTCAGGCAATTGCGGCAGAACCCGGCCAAATTCATCATATCGATGTTCTGCACGTCGCTCCGTTCGCGCAAATGCGCAACCAGTCGGCGGAAAGCCGCGGCTTCGAGGGCCTCGGTGGTGGCGGGGGCGAGCGCGGGGGTGGGCATGGCGACACTCCTGATAAGACGGCAGAGATGGTGCGGACGGCAAGATTTTGCCATAGTCTGGCGAAAAGATAACGGAACCAAACATGGGATGGACAGACATCACGGCGCGGGCGGCGTTGCGCGGGATTTTTGACGCAGCGGTGGCGGCGGCCGATCCGCGCATCGTGCTTGCCCGCCATTTGCCCGAGCGGCCAAAATCTGGCCGCGTTGTCGTGGTCGGCGCTGGCAAGGCGGCAGCGGTGATGGCGGCAGCGCTGGAACATGCCTGGCCTGATATGGCGCTGTCTGGCGTGGTGGTGACCCGTTACGAACATGCGGTGCCGACACGGCATATCGAGGTTCTGCAGGCATCGCATCCGCGCCCTGATGCCAACAGCGAAGCCGCCGCCGCCACAATCCTGGCCGCCGTGCGGGGGCTGACCAAGGATGATCTGGTGATCGCGCTGATCTCCGGCGGTGGATCGGCTTTGCTGGCGCGGCCTGCCCCGGGCCTTACGCTTGCCGACAAGATCGCGGTCAATCGGGTGCTGTTGGAGTGCGGGGCAACGATTGGCGAGATGAACGTCATCCGCAAACATATCTCGGCGATCAAGGGCGGGCGCCTCGCTGCTGCCGCCACGCCGGCGCGGCTGGTGACCTTGGCGATCAGTGACGTGCCGGGTGACGATCCTGGCGTGATAGCCTCCGGCCCGACCGTGCCGGACGCCAGCACATTCGCCGACGCCCGGGCTTTGGTGGCACGCTATCGGATGATGCTGCCCGATGCGGTGATGGCAAGGCTTGCACAAGACGATGACGAAACCCCCAAGCCGGGCAGCCTGCCAGCGGCCGATTACCGCCTGATTGCCACCCCGGCCATGGCCTTGCGCGCGGCAGCCGATGCGGCGCGGGCGTTGGGACTTACGCCGTTGATCCTCGGCGACGCACTCGAAGGTGAAAGCCGCGAGCTTGGCATCGTCATGGCCGGCATCGCCCAGTCGATCCAGACCCACGGCTTGCCGGTCGCCGCCCCGGTGGTGGTGCTGTCGGGCGGGGAAACCACTGTCACCCTCGACCCCGCGGCCAAGGTAACGCAAGGCGGCCGCAATACCGAATTTCTGCTGGCGCTGGCGGTGAAACTCGCCGGCAGGCCCGGGATATGGGCGGTGGCGGGCGACACTGACGGGATTGATGGCAACCAAGATGCCGCCGGCGCGCTGATCGGGCCAGATACGCTGGGCCGTGCCATCGCGGCTGGCCTTGCGCCGCGCGCGCTGCTCGATGGCCATGACAGCTACCGGCTGTTCGATGGCATCGGCGATCTGATCCGCACCGGGCCAACTTTAACCAATGTGAATGATATTCGTGCGATCCTGGTCGCGCCCAAGGAAACCCAATGAGCCTTCGCCCCAAGCTGCGCCGCCGCCGCCGCACCAAGATCATCGCCACGTTGGGCCCGTCGAGTTCAACGCCCGAGGTGTTGGCCCGGCTGTTTCAGGCGGGTGCCGACGTGTTCCGGCTCAACTTCTCCCATGGCAGCCACGACGATCACGCCGCCCGCATCGCGATGATCCGCGACCTCGAGAAGAAGTTTCAGCGCCCGATCGGTATCCTGGCCGATGTCCAAGGTCCGAAACTGCGGGTCGGCCGGTTCGGGGGCGGGCGAATTTCCCTGCAAGCCGGCGCAAGCTTCCGGTTCGACCTCAACCCCACGCCGGGGGATGTCACGCGGGTTGAATTGCCGCACCCCGAGATTATTGCAGCGGCCACCATCGGCACTAATCTGCTGCTCGATGACGGCAAATTGCGTCTGCGGGTAACCCGGGTGCGTGACGATCATCTGCTGACCGAAGTGGTTGTTGGCGGGCCGCTATCGGACCGTAAGGGCGTCAACGTGCCCGACATGGTGCTACCGATCCCGGCGTTGACCGTCAAAGACCGTGATGACCTCGCCTTCGCATTGGACCACGGCGTCGATTTCATCGGGCTGTCCTTCGTGCAACGCCCAGAGGACGTCGCCGAGGCGCGCGAAATTGTTGCCGGCCGCGCCTGGCTGATGACCAAGATCGAGAAACCGCAAGCTTTGGACAATCTCGACGCGATCCTGGCGCTGTCGGACGCGGTGATGGTGGCGCGCGGCGATCTCGGGGTGGAATTGCCGCCGGAAGAAGTGCCGCTGGCGCAGAAGCGCATCGTCCGCGCCGCCCGCGCGCGGGGTTTGCCGGTGGTGGTGGCGACCCAAATGCTGGAAAGCATGATCAGCGCGCCGGCGCCCACCCGCGCCGAGGCGTCCGACGTCGCCACCGCCGTTTTCGATGGCGCAGACGCGGTGATGCTATCGGGCGAAACCGCCGCCGGGCAATATCCTTACGAGGCTGTCAACATCATGGACCGCATCATCGCCCGCGTTGAACTGGATGATGGCTGGCGCGCAATGATTGAGGCATCGCGATCGGCGCCCGAAGCCTCGGCCGCCGATGCCATCGCCGCCGCTGCCCGCCAGGTCGCGCATACGATTTCGGCACCGGCCATCTGCGCTTTCACCGCGTCCGGCAGCACCGCCTTGCGGGCGGCGCGTGAACGGCCGGAAGCGCCGATCCTGGGCCTAACGCCATCCATCGTCACCGCGCGCCGGCTTGCAGTGGTGTGGGGCGTGCATGCGGTGACGGTCGGCGAGGTGGGTTCGATGACCGAGACGGTGAACACCGCCACAAGGATCGCCAAGGCCGATGGGTTCGCAACCTCCGGCCAGGAAATCATCGTCATCGCCGGCGTGCCGTTTGGACAGCCGGGGACGACGAATGCGCTGCGGGTGGCGCGGGTGAAGTAAAACGCGTCGGCGAAATGTTTGCCTATCCCCCCAACGCCTTCATCGCGGCGTCCATCGCCTTTTCAGTTGGATGCGCCTTGCAGTAATCCGCCATCTTCTTGTCGAGGTCCGCTGCCATCTTGTCCATGCTGGGATCGCCGGTCTTCGGCGTCGGTCCGGTGGCCGCAACCTGTTTAAGGTAGCCCGCGCAGGTCATATCCGGATCTGTGATCTGCGCGCTGGCTGGCGCCGCAAGACTTGTCGCGAGGATAAGCGCCAGTAGGCCGAAAGTGGTGTTGTATTTAGGCATCGAGAATTCCTTTTGAGGTTCAGGCACGTGGCCGATTAACGCAAATCAGATGCGGGCAATTTTGCTTCTGGTTAAACAATGTCCGGCGCCGGTAAATAAACTATTATGACGCCTTGGCCAGCCCGCGATTGCGCAACAAAGCCGCCGTCCCCGGTGCCGCGCCGCGAAACCCGACATAAAGTTCCATCGGGTCCGCGCTGTCGCCCGATTGCAACACCAGCTTCAACCGCGCCGCCGCGCCAGGGTCGAACGGATCGCCGGCGTCCTCGAACGCGGCAAACCCATCCGCATCCAGCACTTCGGCCCACAGATACGAATAATACCCGGCCGCATACCCGGCACCGGCGAACAGATGCTGGAAATGCGGCGGGCGGTGGCGCACCCCGATTTCGGCCGGCATGCCGATGCGGGCCAGGGTCTCGCGCTCAAACGCCGCGATATCGAGGCTCGCCGGATCGGGATGGGCGTGCAGGTCCATGTCGAGAATGGCCGCCGCAGTATACTCGATCGTTGCAAAGCCCTGGTTGAAATTGCGGGCTGACAACAGCCGGTCCATCAAGGCCACCGGAAGCGGGTCGTTGCTGGCGTGATGGCGGGCATAGGCTTGCAAGGTTTCCGGCACTGACAGCCAATGTTCATAGACCTGACTCGGGAATTCAACGAAGTCACGCCGCACCGATGTGCCGGATTGCGACGGATACCGCACATCGGACAATAATCCATGCAACGCATGGCCGAACTCGTGGAACAGGGTCTCGGCGTCGTCAAAGCTCAGCAGGGCAGGGGAGGCTTTGGCGAAGTTGTTGTTGTTGACGATGATCGGGCGGATTTCGCCGTCGAGCGATTGTTGTTCGCGGTACGAACTCATCCACGCGCCGGATCGTTTGCCGGCCCGCGCGAACGGGTCGGACAGGAACAGGCCGATATGCCGGTCGCCTTCCGATACCGCGTAGGCACGCACATCTTGGTGGTAGGTGGCGATGTCGGGCCGGGCCGCGAATGACAGGCCGAACAGACGCGTGGCGGTATCGAACGCCGCCTGCTGGATATTCTCGAAGACGAAATAAGGCTTCAGCGCGGCTTCATCCAACGCATATTCGCTCTGCCGAACCTGCTCGGCGTAGTAACGCCAATCCCAGGCCGCCATTGCATTCAACCCGTCGGCGCCGGCCATTCTCAGCAGCGCCGCACGTTCATCGTCCACCCGCAGCAAGGCCGCTTGCCAAACCTCGCCGGTCAACCGCCCGACCGCGTCCGGGGTGCCGGCCATGGTGTCGGCGAGGCGGAAATCGGCGTAAAGCGCATAGCCCAGCAACCGCGCGCGCTCGGCCCGCAAGGCGAGAATTTCCGGGATCAGCGCCATATTGTCATGCGGTCCGGGATGGGTGCCACGGGCGATCCAGGAATTATAGGCAATTTCGCGCAAATCGCGCCGGGCGGAAAATGTCAGGAACGGATCGATCAACGACCGGGACAAGGTGATCGCGTAGCCATCCAATCCACGCTCCCGTGCTGCCTCGGCTGCGCCATCGCGGACGAAATCGGGCAGGCCGGCAAGATCGGCCTCGGCCAGCGGCAAATGCCAGGCGCGCTCGTCATGCAGCACGTTCTGGCCGAAATCGGTGTGCAGCGTGGCAAGCCGTTCGGAAATCTCGGCCATGCGGGTTTTGGCCGGACCGTCAAGGGCGGCGCCACTGCGCACGAACCCGAGATAGGTGCGTTCCAGCAGCCGCCGCGCATCCGCCGCCATGGCCAGTTCTTCGCGGCGGCCATGAAGATCGGCCACACGGGCGAACAAAGCCGGGTTCAGGGACACTTTGCTGCCATGGGCGGCGAGTTTGGGCGCATAATCGCGCTCGACCTGCTGCAAGCCATCGTCGCCGAGGCTCGCCACCAGATTGCCGAACACCGCGCCAACAGTGGTCAGCAGCCCGCCCGAACGCTCCAGCGCCTCAATGGTGTTAGCGAAATCGGCCGGCATGGGATTGGCGGTGATCGCCTCGATCTCGATGAGGTTGTCGGCCATGCCGCGGTCGAAGGCGGCGGGGAAATGCTCGGCGCGGATGCGGTCAAACGGTGGGGCGCCGAACGGGGTGGTCCAGGGTTCGAAGAACGGATTTGTCATGTCGCATCAGGTGCAGAAGGCAGGCGGTTAGGTCAAGGGGAAGGTGTTCTTTGTTTGAAAACAAAGATAGGAACGGCCCCGGCTCCAGCTACTCTGGGTGGCAGCGTCGCGATCTCAATCACGCTCCAGCGCCGCCCAAGCCGTCATTACGAGCCCAAGCGACGCAATCCAGGATAAATACGGGAAACCTATAATAGTTTCGAATTCGTAACAAATAGCTCGCAAAATTGCCCGCCACCCCTAGACAATTTCTGAAAAATTCGGGCCTCCGCCGACTATTCCGGGCAAAATGAGTCCCTCCACACCAGACCAAGCCGGCGCATCAGGCCGCATTGCCACCGTGCCAGCCGGCGCCTCTGGCGCAACCGGACCCGGCACCCCAAGCATCCGACACAGCGGCCGCAAAATCCGCCCCGCCGCCGGCAATGCCGCAAGTGCGGCCTGCATCGCCGGATCGTCGAGCAGCGCCTGCAACTGGCTTGCACAGCCCGCGGCTTCCCAGCCCAGTTCGCGCACCAGCCAGCCGCGGCCTTGCGGCAAACCCGGCGCCCGCGCCCGATCGCTATTAGCCCGGGCCTTGCGCACCCGCGCCACCGGGTTCGTCGCCGGCCGCATCAAAGCGCGCGCAAACCGCCACGCCGCCCGCGCGATCCGGCCATAGAGCAACACCGTAAACCCCGCCAACCTTGGCATCCGCAAAAACCGCCGTGCCACCAACGCCACCAGCCCGGCCAGTACCAGGCCAAGCCGCAGCGCCAGTTCCGGCGTCGTCGCGGGCAGGTTGAAGGGAGGGGTGGGTTTGTTCATGATTTGTTCTATACAGGAAGTTCTGCCCCGCCGCAACATTTTCCGACAGTTACGTTCTTGCGCTGCTAATTTAAGGGAATACGGCGGGAACTGGAGCAGCACCGGCATGGATGGGACGGCGCTTCACAGCCTCTGGCGCCTCGTCACAAGCAACAAATAAGGCGCCTGCGCAATCGGGTCTGTGGACGGAACCGTCCTACCCCGCCACCTCCCCCATCACGGCTGCAAACTGCGCCGCATGCAGCCGGCGATACAGCCCGTCCGCCGCCAGCAGCGTCCGATGGCTGCCCTGTTCAGCAATCCCATCCTCGGTCACCACCACAATCCTGTCGGCGGTCTGGATCGTCGCCAGCCGATGCGCGATAACCAGGGTGGTACGCCCCTGCGCCAGTTCAGCCAGCGATCGCTGGATCGCCTGTTCGGTTTCGGTATCGAGCGCGGATGTCGCCTCATCCAAAATTAAAATCGGCGGGTTTTTCAGAAACATCCGCGCGATCGCCAGGCGCTGCTTCTGCCCGCCGGATAGCTTGACCCCACGTTCGCCGACCATCGTATCCAGCCCATCCGGCAGATTGGCGATCAACTCATCAAGGCGCGCCCGCGTCGCGGCGGCGATAATATCGGCCTCCGGCGCATCCAGCCGCCCATAGGCGATATTTTCCCGCAAAGTACCACCGAACAGAAACACGTCCTGCTGGACAATGCCGATCTGGCGGCGGAGGGACGCCATCGTCATGTCACGAATGTCGATGCCATCAATACAAATTCGCCCGCCGGTGACCTCGTAAAAGCGCGGCAGCAACGAACAGATCGTGGTTTTGCCGGCGCCCGACGGGCCGACAAAGGCGATGGTTTCGCCGGCGGTGATGCGCAAATCGATATTGGTCAGCACCGGGCGTTCGGCGGTGTAGCCGAAGCTTACGCCTTCATAGCTGATATCGCCGTGCAACGTGCCGACCGCGCGTG
>JANYCX010000162.1 GCA_025360065.1 Acetobacteraceae bacterium
AGCCCGCCAGCTAGGCTGGGCTGGCTTAACAATAAGAAACCCATCCGCGCATTTTGTGCGGGTGGGTTTTCTGCTAAAAAAGGCGGAGGTTAAGGAAGGTCTTCTTTTTGTGAACAAAAAGAAGCAAAAAAACTTCCTCACTTTGGTTGCGAGTTCGCACCCGCTGTGGTGCGCAATGGATAGAAAGTTTTTTTGGTTCTTTTTGTTCGCAAAAAGAACTTCTTACTGGGACCTAACCTACATGAAGCCGATCAACGCAATTCGCATGGGTGGTGTGGACGTGTTGCCCTTGGTTGAAGGCGGCAAGGGCGTGGCCGTATCAAACGGCATCACCGCCGGCCATTGGGCGGCCGGCGGCGGGGTTGGCACCCTGTCGGCGGTCAATGCCGACAGCTACCGCGAAGATGGCAGCGTCATCCGCCAGGTCTATTCAGCCAAAACCCGGCGCGAGCGGCATGAGGAGATGGTGGCTTACGGGATCGCCGGCGGCATTGCCCAAGCCCAGCGCGCGCATGACATTGGCGGCCCCAATGCCCGTATCCATGCCAATATCCTATGGGAAATGGGCGGCGCCGAGCGGATTGCCATTGGCATGTTGGAAGGCGCCAAGGGGCTGATCCACGGCATTACCTGCGGCGCGGGCATGCCGTATCGGCTGTCGGAAATCGCCCAGCGCTTCAACATACATTATTACCCGATCATCTCGTCCGCACGCGCCTTTGGGGCACTGTGGAAGCGGGCCTATCACAAGGCCGCCGAATTACTTGGCGGGGTGGTCTATGAGGATCCTTGGCTCGCCGGCGGGCATAACGGGCTATCGAACTCAGAAAACCCGCTGGTGCCGGAGGACCCGTATCCGCGGGTTCTGGCGTTGCGTAAATTAATGCGCGAGTTCGGTTTGGGCGAGACCCCGATCATCATGGCCGGCGGGGTGTGGTGGCTTGAGGAATGGGAGCATTGGATCGACAACCCGGAACTCGGGCCGATTGCGTTCCAGTTTGGCACACGGCCATTGCTGACCCAGGAAAGCCCGATCGGCGGCGCCTGGAAACGCCGGCTGCTGACCTTGAAGAAAGGTGACATTTACCTCAACCGGTTCAGCCCAACAGGGTTTTATTCATCTGCGGTCAACAACCGGTTTTTGCAAGAATTGCAGGCGCGCACTGAGCATCAGGTGGCGTATAGCCTGGAGAAAGTCGGCGAACATCAGGCGGATTACGGCGTGGGGCCGCGCAAGCGGCTGGTCTACCTCACCGCGAGCGATCTGGCCCACGTGCAGTCCTGGGAGGCGCAGGGCCTGACCGAGGCGCTGCGCACACCGGACAACACGCTGATCTTCGTGACCCCCGACAACAGCCGCCAAATCCTGGCCGATCAGACGGCGTGCATGGGCTGCCTGACGCAATGCCGGTTTTCCAACTGGTCGCAGCACGGGCCGGATTTCGACAATGGCAAGCGCGCCGATCCGCGGAGTTTCTGCATCCAGAAGGCGCTGCAGGATGTGGCGCATAACGAGGATGACGAGGCGGTGCTGGATAATAATCTGATGTTCTCCGGGCATAACGGGTATCGGTTCGGACTCGATCCGTTCTACTCGAACGGGTTCGTGCCGACGGTTCGGCAACTGGTTGAGCGCATTCTGACTGGGCGCTAGAGCATGCCCGGTTCACATGGGTTCACCGGACCTGCCCTGGCGCTTTGCTTGGGCGGGCGATTCACGTTTTCGGAAATAGCACCGAAAACGATCGCGCGCTGATGTCGGGCATATCGGTTGAAAAGCGTGCCCAGGTGATTGTGCTGGGCAACGAGAAAGGCGGCAGCGGCAAATCAACGGCGGCAATGCATGTCATCGTCGGGTTGTTGCGCGACGGCTACAAGGTTGGCGCGATTGACCTCGATGCACGGCAGGCGACGTTGGGGCTGTATCTTGAGGCGCGGGTGGCGTTTGCCAAAGCGCGTGGGATTGACCTGCCGCAGCCGCTGGCAGCGGCCGTGCAGCGGAGTGAGCTGGATAGTCGGGCCGACGCCGAGGCGGACGAAACCACCCGCTTCACGGCGGCGCTGGGGGCGCTATCGGCAAGCTGCGACATTGTGGTGCTGGATTGCCCGGGGTCTGACACGTTCCTCAGCCGGTTGGGGCATGCGCAGGCGGATACGCTGATTACGCCAATCAATGACAGCTTTGTCGACTTCGCCATGCTGGCCAAGGTTGATCCGGATAATCACGACGTGGTGCGGCCGAGCATTTACAGCGAAATGGTGTGGGAAGCGCGCAAGCGGCGCTTCAGCCGCGACCGCGGGCGGATTGACTGGATTGTGATGCGGAACCGGCTGGGGGCGACGGAAGCGCGCAACAAGCGCGATGTCGGGGCGACCTTGGATGCGCTCGCCAAACGGATCGGGTTTCGCACGGTGCGCGGGTTTGGCGAGCGGGTGATTTTCCGCGAGCTTTATTTGCAGGGGCTGACATTGATGGATGTCAAGGAGGTTGGCGGCCTCGGGATCCATATGGGAATGAGCCATGTGGCGGCGCGCAATGAGGTGCGGGCGCTGATCGGCGCGATCAAGAAGGCGGCGCCGGGGTTGGAGCTACGATAGGGCGATTGGTGGAGCCAAGCGGGATCGAACCGCTGACCTCCTGAATGCCATTCAGGCGCTCTCCCAGCTGAGCTATGGCCCCATTCCCTCGCGGGAGGGGGGCATATACAGTCCGCTTTCCCAGTGATCAAGGCCCCTTGTCGATGTCCAAGCCGAAATGGCGCCCGGCCAATGAACAGGAAGCCACCAGCAACGCCGCCGCCTTCATTGAATTTGCCCGCGCGGCCGGGGTGGCCGATCTGACACCGGCGGAAATTCCGCAGTTTCGGGCGGAAAACCCAGCGGAATTCCGCGCTTTGCTCGCAGACCTCGCCGGGCTGGACCCGACAGGCGCCCTCGATCCGCAACTCGCCCGAATTACAAGCAATGCCGCCATGCGTCAGCGCGCCAACTGGGACGAGGTGCTCGATAGCTTCGCGCAGTATTTTCTGGTGTCCGAGCTCCGCCCCGATGATTTTATGGTATGGGATGGCGCGCCCGATGACCCGGCAGTATTGGGCGCGCTGCTGACCGGGGCGCGGGTCGAATTCAGTTCGCCAGGGTGAAATCGGCCTCGGTCTTGGCGCGCAGTTCGTCCAACGTCACCCCTGGCGCCAATTCGACCAGCCGCATCCCGCCGCCGCGCCGGTCGATGTCGAAGACCGCGAGTTCAGAGATCACCATATCGACTACGCCGGCGCCGGTCAGCGGTAGATTGCAGCGATGCAGCAGCTTGGGCTTGCCGCCAGCGGTGTGTTCCATCAGCACCACCACCCGGCGCACCCCGGCGACCAAATCCATCGCGCCGCCCATGCCTTTGACCATCTTGCCCGGGATCATCCAGTTCGCCAGATCGCCGTTTTCGGCCACTTGCAGCGCGCCGAGGATCGACATGTCGATATGCCCGCCGCGCACCATGGCGAAGCTTGCGGCACTATCCATGAAGCTGGTGCTGGGCAGTGCCGTCACGGTTTGCTTGCCGGCGTTGATCAGATCGGCGTCTTCATCGCCCTCGAACGGGAACGGGCCGATGCCGAGCATGCCGTTTTCCGACTGCAACTGCACCGAAATCCCGTCGGGGATGAAGTTCGCCACCAGCGTGGGAATGCCGATGCCGAGATTGACGTAGAAACCGTCTTGAATTTCCCGCGCCGCGCG
>JANYCX010000180.1 GCA_025360065.1 Acetobacteraceae bacterium
GAACCGCTATCCAACCTCGATGCCAAGCTGCGGGTGCAAATGCGGGCTGAGCTGAAGCGCTTTCACCATGACCTCAATGCCACCATCATCTATGTCACCCATGACCAGCTTGAAGCGGTAACGATGGCGGACCGCATGGCGGTGATGAATGGCGGGCTGTTGCAGCAATATGATACGCCGGAAAATGTCTTCGAAACCCCGATCAATCTGTTCGTCGCCGGCTTTGTCGGCAGTCCGGCGATGAACCTGATCCCGGCGCAGGTCACCAACGGCGGCGCGCTGCTGGAAAGTCCGCAAGGCTGGCGCTGCAAGCTTTCACCCGCGAATGCGCGCAAGGCATTGACAGCGTCCGGGCCAGGCGTGGTGCTGGGTGCGCGCCATAGCACCCTCATTCTGTCGTCGGTGCCGGTGCCAGATGCAATCGAAGGCCGGGTATATACGCTGGAGCCAACCGGGGACATCACCTTCGTCCATGTGCGACTTGGCCATGACAGCGTGGTGGTGAGCGTGACGCCGGGCACCAAATTGGTCCCGAACGCGCCGGTCTGGCTTGGCGTCGATCAGACCAGACTGCATTTATTTGATGCGATAACCGGAATGGCGCTGCGCGCCGCGTAGGGAGAGTGGGATGAAGATCACCAATGTCAGCACGGCAATTATTGCCGGAAACTTCCCTTGGGTGCTGGTAAAAGTCGAAACTGACAAAGGCATTTCCGGTCTGGGTGAGGCTTATTGGGGTGCGGGCGTCGCCGAGCTTGTGCACCAGGCCAAGCCGTTGCTGATCGGGCAGGACCCGACCAATATTGTCCGGCTGCTCGACATCATGGTGCGGTGCCTGTCGGGCGAAGGCTCCCAGGCCGGCGCCACCGTCACTGCCATTAGTGGCATCGAAATCGCGCTGTGGGACCTGATGGGCCGCGCCCACAAGCTGCCGATCTCGACCTTCTTTGGCGGCCGCTTCCGCGACAAAATCCGCATCTATGCCGATTGCCATGCCGGCGATACGCCCGATCCGGCCGACTACGCCCGAAAGGCGCGCGAGGTGGTGGCGGAAGGCTTCACCGCGATCAAATTCGATCTCGACACGCCCAATCCCCACACGCTCGATATCACCGATGATCCGCACCCGCGCCGGCGCTGGTTTGAGCCGTTTAACCGCATCATCGGCTCGGCTGAAATGCGCTGGATGGTCGATGTCACCCGTGCGGTGCGTGAGGCGGTTGGGCCCGATATCATGGTGGCGATGGACGCGCATTGGAAGTTCAACGTCAACGATGCGATCAAGCTCGCCCAGTCGCTCGAACCGTTCGATCTGATGTGGCTGGAAGACCCGATCCCGCCGGAGAATATCGAGGCGCAGCGCCACGTCACCCATTCCACCCGCACACCGATTTGCACGGGGGAAAATCTCTACCGCAAGCATGGCTATCGCGAGTTGATCGAAAAGCAGGCGGCACGCATTATCGCCCCTGACATCCCCAAGATGGGCGGATTGCTGGAAGCAAAAAAGGTCGCCGATCACGCCGATCTTTATTACATTCCGCTTGCCCCGCACAACGTTGCAAGCCCGATCGGCACCGTGGCGGCCGGGCATGTGTGCGCGGCGATGAACAACTTCCTGGTGATGGAATTTCACGCCCACGACGTGCCGTGGTGGGGTGATCTGACCGATGGTGGCGGGGCGATCGTTGATGGCTTCATCCATCTGACCGAGGCGCCGGGACATGGGCTGACCCTGAATGAAGACGTTGCCCGCGCGCATCTGGCGCCGGGGTCGAGTTTCTTTGGTGAGACGCCGTGACCAAAGGTTCGCCTTTTTTGGCCAGCAGATTTACCTTCATCTGAAAGGGACCCCATGACCCACACCCCAGATATCAAGCGTCCGCCGCAAGCCTGGGTGGACGCGTTGCGTGAGATCGGTACCGCGACGGCAACTGGCGTGCTGTCGCGGATGGGCATTCGCAATGCGCATATGCTTGGGCCAGTGAGCTTCTCGCCCGGTCGTTGCGTTGCCGGCCCCGCACTGACCTTGCAGATGATGCCAAAGCGCGAGGATATATTTGGCGAGGATGAATACTCCGATCCGGAAAAGCAGCTTCACCGCCACGTGCTTTATCATACCCAGGCGGGTGATGTCGTGGTGGTCGATGCCCGCGGCGACATGCATAGCGGCATCTTTGGGGAGATGATGCTGACCTTCTTCAAGGGGCGCGGCGGGCAGGGCGTAGTCATCGACGGGGTGTTGCGCGACCGACCGAATGTGGATGGGTTGGGACTTGGTTTATGGTTGCGCGGGTTTTCGCCGAATTATCATACGCAAACCGATCTGATGCCATTCGCGGTCAATGTGCCGATCGCCTGCGGTGGGGTGACAGTGATGCCGGGCGACATCATTGTGGCCGATGACGATGGCGTGATCGTGGTGCCTGTGGGGCTGGCCGAGAGGGTGATTGCCGAGGCACATCGATCCCATGAGTGGGAAGATTTCTCCCGCGAGCGGTTGGAGCAAGGCGGCGATTTACGGCGCTATTATCCGTTGTCCGATGCAGCCCGACCGGAATACGAGGCTTGGAAGGCGGCACAGCCAAAGCATCCCTCATAGCGCACCCGGGAAATGGCAGGCGACCATCTGCCCCGCCACTCCGGGCTGCAACACCGGTTCCTCCACCGTGCAGCGCGGCTGGGCGATCGGGCAGCGGGTGCGGAAGCGACACCCGCTTGGCGGGTTTACCGCACTTGGGGGCTCGCCCTTCATCGGAACATGACGCCTGGTCCGCTCGATCCGTGGATCGGGCACCGGGGCGGCGGCGATCAGCGTGCTTGTATAAGGGTGCAGCGGCCGGGTGAAGAGGTCGGCGGCGCGGGCAATTTCCATCACCTTGCCGAGATAAAGCACAATGATGCGGTCGCAGACATGGCGCACAACGGCCAGATCATGGGCAATGAACAGATAGGTCAGCCCCAGCCTTTCCTGCAAATCCACCATCAGATTGATGATCTGGGCTTGGATGTTGACGTCGAGCGCCGAGATCGGTTCATCCGCCACTACCAGATCAGGCCCCACCGCCAAGGCGCGGGCGATGGAAATGCGCTGGCGCTGGCCGCCGGAAAATTCATGCGGGAAGCGCCCGGCGGCGGTGGCCGGCAGGCCGACCAGATCAAGTAATTCTCCGACCCGGCCAGAAGCCGCCGATCTGCTGTCGACAATGCGGTGCAGCAGCAGTGGTCCGGCCAGGATTTCGCCCACCGACATGCGCGGGTTCAGTGACGCATAAGGGTCCTGAAAAATCATCTGCATGCGTCGCCGCAGCGGGCGGATGTCGGATTGGCGGGCCTGGCTGATATCAATACCGTCGAAAACGATTTTGCCGGCGGTGGGCGCATGCAGCCGGGTTACCAGACGGGCAAGGGTGGATTTTCCGCAGCCAGACTCGCCGACCAGCCCGACCGTCTCGCCGCGATGCACCGTCAGGCTTACGCCATCGACCGCCCGCAGCACCCGGGCTGGCGTGAAATAGCCGTCCTTGGGGAGCACAAAATGCTTGTGCAGATCGGTAACTTCCAGCAATGGTTGGCGGGCGTCGGCAATGGCCATTGTGGGGGCAGGGTGGGCGCGTTCGGGCGGGCGCAGCGTGCCGCCTTGCTGGGTCACCCAGCAGCGCGACGCCCTGGTGTCATTGATCGGCAAAAGTGCGGGGTGGTCAGCGCATTGGGCGATGGCGAACGGGCAGCGGGCGCGAAACCGGCAGCCATCGGGCCAGGCGCGCGGATCGGGCGGCTGGCCGTCAATCGTGGCGAGCCGGCGGTCGGTCGCGGTCGCATCGATGCGCGGGGCGGCATGCAGCAGCGCCCAGGTATAGGGATGGCGCGGATCGCTGAGCAATTCCTCGGGCGGACCTTCTTCGACCACTTCGCCGGCATACATCACCAGAATGCGCTGGCAGACATTGGCGATCACCCCGAGGTCATGGCTGATCAGGATGACGGCGGTGCCGAAATCGTGGTTCAGTTCGCGTAACAATTCGAGGATTTGCGCCTGGATGGTGACGTCAAGCGCAGTCGTCGGCTCATCAGCGATCAGCAATGCGGGTTCGTTGGAAAATCCCATTGATAGCATCACCCGCTGGCGCATCCCGCCGGAGAATTGGTGCGGATAGCTGTTGATCGCGCGTTCTGGCGCGCCGACCCCCATGCGGCGCAGCAGGTCGATGGCCCTGAGGCGGGCGGCTTTCGGGGTGAAGCGGCCATGCGCGGTCATTGCCTCGACAAGCTGTCTGGCAATCCGCAGCACCGGGTTGAGCGAGGTCATCGGGTCCTGAAAGACCATGGCGATTTCGCGACCGCGCACGCTGCGAATGGCGGCCTCGTCAAGGTTTGCAAGATCGCGGCCCTGGAACAGGATGGAGCCGCCGACAATCCGCGCCGGTTCATCCAGCAGGCGCATGATGGATTTGGCGCACACACTTTTGCCCGAGCCGGACTCGCCGACGATGCCGAGGGTTTCGCCGGCGCGGAGATCGAAGCTCACCCCGTCCACCGCACGGACCGGGCCTGCATCGGTGAGGAACCAGGTGCGCAGGTCGCGCACCTGAAGCAGAATGTCAGCGGGTGCGGGCATGTGGGTCGAGCCAGTCGCGGATGCCGTCACCGACAAAGTTAAACCCCATCACCACGGTCAGAATCGCAATGCCGGGGAAGGTCGCCACCCACCATTGCTGCACCAGTTCGCGGCCTTCGGCCACCATCGCGCCCCATTCGGCGGTTGGTGGCACCACGCCAAGGCCGAGAAACGACAGCCCGGCAAAGACCAGAATGGCATGGCCGAGATCGAGGGTGACCAACACGATCAGCGGACCGACGGCGTTGGGAATGATCTGTCGGCCGAGGATATGCACCGGCCCGAACCCGACCGATTGGGCGGCCTCGACATATTCGAGGGAGCGTTGGGTGATCACCAGGCTGCGGGCGAGGCGGGCGAATTTCGGCCACCACACCACCAGCATGGCGATCACGGTGTTGACCGTGCCGATCCCCAAGGCCGCCGCGATCGCCATCGCCAGCACGATCGGCGGAAAGCAGAACACCAGATCGGTCACCCGCATCAGTGCTTCCTCGGCCCAGCCGCGCGCGTAGGCGGCGACCGCGCCGAGCAAGGTGCCGAACAGCCCGCCGACCAGCACCACCACCAGGCCGACCGCAAGCGAAATCCGGGCGCCATAGATAATGCGGGTGAAGACATCGCGCCCGAGCGCATCGGTGCCGAGCCAGTGCAGCGCTGAGGGTGGCTTCAACCGGTTCACCACATTGACCAGATAGGGATCGTGCGGGGAGACCAGCGGCGCAAATATCGCGGCCAGCACCCAGACAATCACGATCACCGCGCCGGCCGCAGCAAGCCCGTAGCGCCGCACCCAGCGCCGGGTTGGCGATGCCATGCGGGGCATGATAAGTGCGGGCGCCAGGCTCATTTCTTGACCACGCGCGGGTCGAGCATGGCGTAGGACAGATCGACCAGGAAATTCACCAGCACGAATACTGCGGCGACGATGGTGGTGATCGCCATGATGGCGGGGAAATCGACCGACACGGCGCTGCGAAATGTGTAGCGCCCCAGGCCGGGCCAGGAAAACACGGTTTCGGTCATCACCGCCCCGGTCAGCAGATTGGCATAGGCAAGGCCGCCCAAGGTCACCACTGGCAGCATCGCATTGGGCAGCGCGTGGCCGGTGATCACCACCCGCGCAAGCAGGCCCTTGGCGCGCGCCACCCGGACATAATCCTGGCTCAGCGCTTCGAGCATGGCGGCCCGGGTGGTGCGGGTGATCAGCCCGATGGTGGCGCTTGCCAGCACAATGCTCGGCAGCACCAGATGGGCGGCGGCATCGCGGAAGGTTTCCCAATCGCCCAGAATGATCGTGTCGATCAGCAGCATCCCGGTAATCCGGTCCGGTGCGAAGGCAATCGGGTCGAGCCGACCGGTGCCCGGCGCCCAGCCGAGATAGCCATAGAAAATTGCCAGCATGATGAAGGCGAGCCAGAATGTCGGCGCCGACACCCCGATCAGGGCGACCGCCCGCGCGAGATGGTCGACCCAGCTGTCGCGCCGGACCGCCGCGATAATGCCAAGCGGCAGGCCGATCAGCAGCGACAGCAGAAAGGCGATGGTCGCAAGTTCAATCGTTGCCGGCGCATAGTCGATGATATCGGCCATCACCGCCCGGCGCGAGGAAATCGAGCGGCCGAAATCGCCATGCGCCAGCCGTTGCAGGAAGCGCCAGTATTGCTCCCATAGCGGCTTGTCGAGGCCGTAAAGCGCGCGAAAGGCGCTCACCGCCGCAGGATCGGACGCCTGTTCGTCGCCCAATGCCGCCAATGCCGGATCGCCGGGGATGGTGTTGGCGATCAGGAACACCACCAAGGTCGCCAGCAGCACAAGCACGATGGAGGTTGCCAGCCGGGAGAAAACGTAGCGGATCATCCCGCGGCTGCGATGGTCACGGGCGCGCCTTTTCGAGTTCGACCTGATAGCCAGACGCGGTCAGCGGGAAGGTCTTGGCGGTATCGCGCACCACGGTCTGATAGATCGGCTGGAACAGGATGATCAGGTGCGAAACCTCAATCATCCGGCGCTGATATTCGACCCACATGGCTTCGTGCTTGGCGAGATCCTGCTCGAGCGTTGCATCCACCCAGCTTGACGATGTCAGCCGGTGGCGTCCAACGCAGCCGCGCGGCCACCCGTTCGGTGGTCGAGGTCGCCCAGGCGAACTGCCGCACCCCGGCCGGGTTCCAAAAGGTCAGCACCGCCGTCGATTTGGCGGTGGTGTACTGGGTGCGC
>JANYCX010000213.1 GCA_025360065.1 Acetobacteraceae bacterium
CCGGATGACAGCCTGTATCTGACCGACAACGGCGACCACACGGTGCGGAAATTCACCCCGGACGGCAAATTACTGCTCGAAATCGGGGTGCCGAACCAGCCTTCCGCCTTCATGAGCGGGGCGCCGTTTTGCCGCTGCACCCACACCGCGCTGTCCCCGAGCGGGGATATTTATGTTTCGGACGGCTATTGGAATGCGTGTGTGCACAAATTCTCGCCGACCGGAACGCTGATCAAAAGCTGGGGCAAGCCTGGCACCGGGCCGGGCGAGTTCAACCTGCCGCATAATATCTGCTGTGATGAAGTTGGGCAGGTTTATGTTGCCGACCGGGAAAACCATCGCATTCAGGTGTTCGATGGCGATGGAAATTATCTGCGCCAGATCAATAATCTGCACCGACCCTGTGGCCTGACGATCACGCCGGGGCCGTGCCCGTGCCTGCTGGTGGGGGAGTTGGGGCCCTACATGGCGGTGAACCACGCGACCCCCAATCTCGGGCCGCGGGTGATGGTGCTGGGCAATGATGGCGCGTTGATCAATCGGCTGGGGCAGGACAAGCCGGGGACATCACCGGGGGCGTTTGTGGCGCCGCATAGCGTGGCGCTGGATTCGACGGGCGATCTTTATGTGGGGGAAGTGATCGCCAATGATTGGGCGGCGGTTTTTCCGGGGACCGAGCGGCCGGAGAAGCTGCGGCGGATGCAGAAGTTCCGGCGAGTGGTTGGGTAGGGGGGGCGAATATTGCTTTCCCTCGACATCTTCATTGGGGCGGACACTGCCAATGGCGAGGTCGTATGGCTGGCGCTGGCAAAATTTGGTGCGACGGTTGCAGACATAGCGCCAAACGAACTGACCGAACCCTACACCTATTTTACCTGGGGCAACCCGCCGTTTCGCGTCGATATTCTTACGCACATATCGGGCGTATCGTTTGACGACGGCTCGACGGTGGGTGCCGCGAGAGCTTACCCACCCTACGGCGCGACGGGAGCGCTACGGTCATTTGTTCGGGCGCTTGGTATAACAAGCCCTTCGGCGGCAATCAATCGCGCGATCCGCTGAAAGCTCGCAGTTACCTTCTTTGGTCCCAAACCAAGAAGCCTCTCCCTCAAGCATCTTCCTTGATTTTCGAATAAGTCATCGCCGCATCCTCAAGCGACCCAAACCGAAGCGCCAGCAGATCCTTGACGTAATTCTGGTTTAACCGCCAAGGTGCCTTCGACCCTTGCTTGGGCATTTTGCCGATCGAACGCTGGATGTAGCCGGATGAGAAATTGACCCAGGCTTCTTCCACCACGGAAGGATCATTTCGCCGCGGCGTGGCTTCGGCGTAGCCGTGCCGATCCATATGGTTGATCAGTCGGCACACATACTCGCAGGTCAGGTCGCATTTCAGCGTCCAGGATGCATTGGTGTACCCCATGACAACGGCCATGTTGGGCACGTCGCTGTACATCATGCCCTTATAGGTCATTGCTTTGGCCGGATCGATCAGTTTGCCGTTGACGGTGACGGTCATTTTGCCAAGCACGGCGAGGTCGAGGCCAGTGGCTGTCACCACCAGATCGGCCGGGAGTTCTTCGCCGGATTTCAGTTTGATGCCGGTTTCGGTAAAGGTTTCGATCTGATCGGTAACCACCGATGCGCGGCCGGATTTAATTGCGCGAAACAAATCACCATCGGGCACCAGGCACAGGCGTTGGTCCCACGGGTTGTAGCTCGGGGTGAAGTGCTTGGCGACATCGTAATCCGGCCCGAGCGCCATTTTCACCCCGCCGATGATCATGCCTTTGATCTTGGCAGGCTGGCGCTTGCAGAGTTGATAGACATACATGCCGCGCAGCACGTTACGCCAGCGCACGATCATGTAGGCGAGCTTTTGCGGCAGCCAGCGGCGCAGACGGTCAGCGACATCGTCCGATGCCGGGCGGGCCACGACATAGGTTGGTGATCGTTGCAGCATGGTGACATGGGCGGCTTGGTCTGCCATGGACGGAACCAGCGTGACGGCGGTGGCGCCACTGCCGATCACCACCACGCGCTTGCCGGCGTAGTCGATGGCGTCAGTCCATTTTTGCGGGTGGACGATTTCGCCCTTGAAGCGGTCAGTGCCGGGGAAGGCCGGCGCGTACCCAGCATCGTAATTATAATAGCCGCTGCACATCAGCAGAAAGTTGCAGGTATGCGTCAGGGTTTCGTCACCGTGGGCGATTGTTACGGTCCAGCGCGCGGTGTCGGACGCCCATGATGACGCAATGACTTTGTGATTGAAACGAATATGGCGGTCGATGCCGAATTCGGCGGCCGTGTCGTTGATGTATTTCAGGATTGACGGGCCATCGGCGATGGCTTTGGCTTCGGTCCACGGCTTGAAGCGGTAGCCGAGGGTGAACATGTCGCTGTCCGACCGCACGCCGGGGTAGCGGAACAAGTCCCAGGTGCCGCCTATGCGATCGCGGCCTTCGAGGATGGCGTAAGTCTTGGCGGGGCAATTGGTTTGCAGATGATACCCAGCGCCAATCCCTGATAATCCAGCGCCGACGATCAGGACGTCGAAGTGTTCGGCCACGATGCAATCCCCTTAATTTGACCGCCATAGCGCAATATGGCAAAAATAATGTCAATAGTATCAGCGCCGAAGGGTCGTGGTGCGCAAGTTCGCCATCCTTTGCCTGGCAAGCGTCAAAGGGCTGGGTGCGCGTATCGTGTCGAGCGGGCCGCCCAGGCCAGCCTGACGTGTGATCTGATTGACCGCAAGAATTGAGGCATCATGGCAAGCTGGCAATCCATCATCCTGTGCAACCTGATGCGGTGGATCGTCAAACGACGCGCCAAATCACCGATCGATATTGTCGATACGCGGCGCAGATTGGGGCGCCCCCGCAGGCGGGTCTTGAAAGTGCCGCGTGGCGTCAGGATTTCCGCTCGGCGCGAAGCTGGTTTGGTCTTCGAATGCATTGATCCCGTCATCGCGCGCACTGATCTGGTGGTGCTCTATTTGCATGGCGGCGGCTATTGTTTCGCATCACCACAAACCCACCGCCAACTGACCTCGGCGATGGCCAAGCAGGCGCGCGCGCAGGTCTGGGCGTTGGATTATCGCCTGGCGCCGGAAAATCCCTATCCCGCTGCGCTCGAAGACGCTGTTGCCGCCTACCGCTTTCTGGCCAAAACCTATCCTGGCAAGCGCATCTTGCTGGCCGGCGATTCGGCCGGCGGCGGACTCGCCCTGGCCACCGCGGTTGCGGTTCATAACCTTGGCCGTACTGCGGCGCTGGTTTTGTTCTCGCCCTGGACCGATCTTGCCAATACCGGCGCAAGCAACGAGGCCAACGCCAAGACGTGCGCGATGTTCACGCCGCAGATCATGCGCGATGTCGCCGCCCTTTATTGCGGCAACACCGATCCTCGGGACCCTGGCGCATCGCCGCTCTACGCCGATTTCCACGGCCTGCCGCCGATGCTGATGTTCGTCAGCAGTGACGAAATCCTGCTCGACGATTCCCGTCGGCTGGCGGACAGGGCACGCGCACAAGGATGCAGTGTGGAGCTGCATATCGTCGCCGGCATGCCGCATGTCTGGCCGATGTTCGCCCGGGTGCTGCCGGAGGGACGCACCGCCCTGGTGCAGGTAGGTGAGTTCGTGCGGCGGGTTGGCTAATCGCGGGTCAGGATCATCGCGCCTGATGAGTGGATTTCGGCGTTCCAGCCCGGCGGCACCAATGTCGTTGCATCAAGCTGGACGATGATTGCGGGGCCGGCGAACCGATTGCCGGCGCCAAATTTGTCGCGGGCAAAGACCGGGGTGGCCATGGTTCCCGATACGAAATGGACATCGCGGGTTTCATCCGACGCGGGCATTGGCCCCGGTGCGAGGGTGGGCATCACCGGCGGCGGCATGCGGCCTGTGGCTTCGACCCGCAACGTCACCAGCTCGATTGGGGTGTCCATGGTGAAGCCGTAAAGCGCCTGATGGGCGGCGCGAAACGCGTCGAGCGCCGCCGCTTCGGTGCCGGTCCAGGCAACCGCAAGCTCCCCACCCTGCCCTTCGTAGCGCATCAAGGCCACGGCTTCGAGTTGGCGATCGGCTTCTGGCACCGCCTCGGTTTGGAGCCAGGCAGTCGCGTCCTTGCGCAATTGTGCCACCAGCGTGTTGGCGGCGAGCGCATCGGGTGCCCCGGCCAATGGCAGGGTGCGGTGGAATTCGGCCTTGAGGTCGGCAGCCAGCAGGCCTTCGGCGCACAGAACACCGGGCGCGGACGGGATCAGGACGGTGGTGCAGCCGAGCAGTTCCGCGAGCGCGGTTCCATGTAACGGGCCAGCGCCGCCAAACGGCACCAGGGCGAAATCGCGCGGGTTGTGGCCACGTTCGACCGAAACCACCCGGATCGCGCCAACCATGTTGCTGTCGGCAATCGCCAGGATGCCACGCGCGGCGGTGTGCAGATCGAGGCCGAGCGGTTCGGCAACCTCGCGCCGGATCGCCGCCTCGGCGAGTGCGGGATCGAGCCGCATGCGCCCGCCGAGCAAAGATGGCGGCAAATGGCCGAGCACAATATGGGCGTCGGTGACGGTGGCGAACTGCCCGCCGGCGCCGTAACAAGCCGGCCCAGGATCGGCACCGGCACTCGCCGGGCCGACCGATAATGCGCCATCGGTGATGCGCGCGATCGACCCACCACCGGCACCAACCGTTACCATATCGACCATCGGCAGCGGCAACGGCCATTCGCCGACTTTGCCAGATTGGGTCAGGCCGATGCGGCCATCCTTGATCAGGCAGATATCGGCGCTGGTGCCGCCGATATCGACGGTGATGAGGTCGGCTATCCCCGCTGCCGCGCACACCATGCGCGCGCCAACCACGCCGGCGGCCGGGCCGGACAAAGCGGTGACAGCCGGGGCGCGGCGGATGGTTGGCACGCCAGCAACGCCACCATTGGATTGCATCAGCAACAACGGTGCGGTGACGCCAGCATCTGTGAGGCGCTGTTCGAGGCGCGCGACATAGGTCGAAACCGCTGGCATCACCCCGGCGTTGAGGATCGTTGCCAGAGTGCGTTCATATTCGCGCACCACCGGCAGCACATCGACCGATGCGGTGACCGCGACACCCGGCAGGGCCGCGCGCAGCATCGCGGTGACCCGTTCCTCGTGATCGGGATTGGCAAAGCTGTGCAGCAGGCATACCGCCACCGCCTGCACGCCAAGGCGGCGGCAGGCTTCGGCGGCCTCGGCGACGCTTGCCTCATCGAGGGCTGTGATCACCCCGCCGCCGGGGCCAATCCGTTCGATGACTTCGAACACGCGGGACGCCGGAACCGGGCGGCGTGGCTTTTTCCAAGCATAAAGATTGGCGCGGCGGGGAATGTCCTGGCGGCCAATATCCAACACGTGGCGGAAGCCGGCGGTGGTGATCAGCGCGGTGACCGCACCCTTGGCTTCCAGGATCAAATTAGTGGCGACGGTGGTGCCGTGCAGCACCCGGCTGACGGCCACGGTCGTGGCGCCAGCCTGTTCCAACGCGAGCCGCATACCCTCCATGAAGGCTCGGCTGGGGTCGGATGGAATGGACGGGGTTTTCGCCCGCCAGGCTTTGCCGCTGGCGGCATCCTGCAAGGTGACATCGGTAAACGTGCCGCCAATATCAATGGCGACCGACAGGCGGGGCTCAGACGAGTTCATCGACATAGTCCATACGGTGAAAATTTGCCGCAGCAGGGCGATCGTTGCGGGTCGCAAGGGTGGCCGGCGCATCAAGTTCGCCTTCAGAAATCACCACGCCATAGTCGCGGCGCGCCGCCTCGACCGAAACATAGCCTTCGAGCACGTCGCGCAGCACTGCATGGGGCGGGCGGTCATACGGATGGCCGCGTCCGCCACCACCGCCGGTTTCGATCCGCAATACATCGCCCTTGCGCAACTTATTTCCATCCGACAATGGCGCCAACACGATTTCGCTGTTGCGGCCGGGATTGATGATGGCGCGCGCGGTGCCGCCGGATTTGCCGCCGGCGGTGCCCCAGGGCGGGTTCACCACGCTATCGATGCGAATGGCGAGCACCGAGTCCTCGGCAAGCACGGTATATTCGCGAATGATGCCGCAGCCGCCACGGAATTCCCCCGGCCCACCGCTGTCGCGGTTAATGGCGTAGGTGTTGAGACGCACCGGGTAGCCGAGTTCGAGGAACTCGACTGGATAATTCTCCTGCGCGACAAAATAGACCGCATCAATGCCGTCCTGATCGGCGCGCCCGCCATAGCCGACGCCGAGGCCGTCCGACAGCAGGAACGGCTTGCCGCCCCACAGGCCGCGCATCAGCAAAATGACGTAAGCCGAATGGGCGGCCGGCGCCTTGGTGCCGGCGACGTTGATCAGACCGTTGAGGGCTGCCAGCACCCGCATCATCGTCATGCCGCGCATCCCCAATGGCGCAGGAAAGCGTGGCCGCAACAGCGATCCTTCGCGCAGGATGATTTCGTCGAAGGCGCGCGCGCCGCCGGCATTGACCACCTGGGATGGATCGCCGCCGAGGAAATAGAGCGCGAAGGCAGTGCCCGGCACGTCCCGGTTCATCAGGTAATTGACCGGCCCAGGGGTCTGGTCATCGGTTTCGCTCGCGTCGAAGATGAAACGGTCATCGGGCGTGCGGGTCAGCGCGAAACGGATATGTACCGGGCCGGTGCCATGGCCGTCACTGTCAATCGCATCGGTGAACTTCCAGGTGCCGACCGGGAAGGTTTCGCGCAGTTTCTGCCGCACCAGGGTTTCGGTGCGGGCGAGCAACTGGCGCAGCGCGTCTTCCAGCATGTCGGCGGAGAAACGCTCGGCGACTTCCGCCATCCGGCGCACCCCGAGATCGACGGATGCCATCAGCGCCCGCGTGTCGCCCTTGCAGGTCGCGGGATAACGGGAATTGCGGTAGAAAATATTCAGGGTGGCTTCGTTGGTGACCCCGCGATCGATCAGCTTGGTCGGCGGGATAATGATGCCTTCCTGGAAGATGTCGGTGGCATCAGGCGAAATCGAGCCCGGCCGCAACCCGCCAATATCGGCAAAATGCGCCCAGCCCATCACGAAGGCGCAACGGCGGCCTTGGTGGAACACCGGGGCGAGGAAGACCTGATCGTTGGAATGCGACACCGCGCCACGGCTGCCATAGCAGTCATTATACCAGTAAAGATCGCCGGGCTGGATGGTCTCAATCGGGAAATGGTCGAACACCGGGCCACAAATATCGCCGAAAATTGGCACGTTCGATCCAACCGCCATAACGCCATCGGCATCAAACAGGGCGGTGTAGAAATCCTTCTTTTCGCGGATGAACGCCGAAATCGCGGTGCGTTCGAGCAGCGCCTCCATTTCGGCCTGGGTGGCACGAATGGCGCCGCGAATGATTTCGAGCGTGACCGGATCGCAAATGGTCATGATATGGTTCCTTCAAGATGGCAGGCGACACGGCGGGTTGGGGTGATGGCGCGCAACGTTGGCGCCAGTTCGGTACAGATGTTCATCGCGTGCGGGCAGCGGCCACGGAAAGCGCAACCACCGATGGCGGCGGCGTCCGACAGGCTGCCACGGATCGGCAATTGCGCGCGATCCTGCGCCACATGCGGGACGGGTACTGCCGCGACCAACGCGCGGGTGTAGGGGTGCGCGGGGTGGGCAATCAGCTCCTTGGTTGGGCCTTCTTCCACCACCTGGCCGAGATACATCACCATGGTGCGTTCGCATACGTAACGGATCAGCGCCAGATCGTGGCTGATATAGACCGCAGCGAGACCGAGCGCATCCCGCGCTTCACGCAGCAAATTCAAGATACCGGCGCGCACTGAGACATCGAGCATCGATACCGGTTCATCCGCCACGATCAGGGTCGGGCCGGGGATCAGCGCGCGGGCCAGCACCACCCGTTGCAACTGCCCGCCAGAAAGTTCATGCGGCCGACGATCAAGCCAGGCGGCCGGTGGGGTCAGCCGGACGCGGTGCAAAACCGCGTCGATGCGGTCGGCATGTTCGCGGATCGGAACACCGAAATTATTCAGCGGTTCGGCGAGGGCGCGGCGGATCGAAAAGCGCGGGTTCAACGCATCGAACGGGTTCTGGAACACCAATTGCGCCTGGGCGCGAAATTTCAGCAGATCGGCGCCACGCAGTGTGGTGATGTCGGTGCCGTCGAAGATGATCTTGCCGGCACTGGGGTCCTCCAGGCGCAACAACATCCGCGCCGTGGTGGTCTTGCCACAGCCGCTTTCGCCGACAATGCCAAGTGCCTCGCCACGGGCGACCGACAGGCTGACATCGGCAACCGCCGCCACATCGCGGCCGCGGGTTCGGAAGGTTTTTTCCAGGCCGATGGCTTCGATCAGGGCGGTCATTGCGGAAAAGGAAGGGTTAAGGCAAGGCGTTCTTTTTGTGAACAAAAAGAACCAAAAAAACTTTTTGATCCTTGGTTGCCGTTGGCGTGCGCGGTCACCGCAGTCCCACGCCAACGGCAACAAAGTCGAAAGTTTTTTTGCTCCTTTTTTTTCAAAAAAAGGAGTGCTTCGTTCACAGCACTCATTTCGGCACCCAAGTCGCTGGAATGGCAGCAAGCGCCCGCAACTCGGCGGCTTCGTCGATCCGCCAGCAGGCCGCGTGATGATCGCCGTTCGTCACCGGCGGTTCTTCGGCACAGCGCGGTTGGACGAAAGGGCAGCGGGCGGCGAAACGACATCCGGTTGGCGGATGCAGCAAGGATGGCGGGGTGCCGTCGATCGGCACCAGGGTCATGTCGTCACCGTATAAATCGGGGAACGCATGGGTTAAGCCCATCGTGTAGGGATGCAGTGGGTTTTCCAGCACGTCGGCGACCGGGCCAGACTCGACGATACGGCCGGCATACATCACCGCGACCCGGTCGCAGGCATAGGCGACGACGGCGATGTCATGCGTCACCAGGATCATCGCGAGGCCAAGCCGGGCCTGCAAATTGCGCATTACATCGAGCACCTGGCGCTGGACGATGACATCGAGCGCGGTGACCGGCTCATCAGCAACTACCAAGGCGGGTTCGAGCGCGAGCGCCAAAGCGATTGAGGCGCGCTGGCGCATGCCGCCGCTGAATTGGTGCGGGTAGTCTGACAGGCGCACCGGGTCGAGGCCGACGAGATGGAACAATTCCGAGGCCCGTGCGAGCGCGGCGGCTTTGCCGAGGCCGCCGCGCTCGATCAGCACTTCCAGCATTTGCGCGCGCAGGCGCTGCACCGGATCGAGCGCGTTCATCGCGGTTTGCGGAATGAACGACAGCCGCCGCCAGGCAATGGCGCGGCGGGCGGACGCGGATAGCGCCGCGATATCGGTGCCCTCGAACATGATCTGCCCGCCGGCGATGCGGCCGGCATCGGGCAGCACCCCCATCAAGGCGCGGCCGAGGGTGGATTTCCCGCAGCCGCTTTCGCCGACCAATCCGGTGATCGATCCGGCTGGCACGTCAAGGTTGACGCCATCGACCGCGCGCACCGGGCCGGCACGGGTGGCGTAGGTAACGACCAGATCGCGCACCGATAGCAGGCTCATTGATCGGCCAGTTTCGGGAATAGCAGTTTTTCCGACCCGCGCGAAATCAGGAAGCCGGCCAGCACCATTGCCATCAGCGCGGCACCGGGGGGCGCAAACCAGTTCCATGCGCCGCGTGACAAGGCCTGGTTGGCGTACGCTTCCTGCAACATCACCCCCCAGGACATCATGTCGGGATCACCAAAACCGAGGAAGCTTGCCGATGCCTCGGCCAGGATCGCCCAACCGATTGCGACCGAGCCATAAAGGGCGGCCAACGGCAAAACCTGGGGCAGGACGTGGACGAACATGATCCGCCCGGTCGAACACCCGGTCACCCGGGCCGCTTCGACCCAGGCGCGTTCACGCAACGACAGCACTTGCGACCGGATCACCCGGGCAGTGTTGGGCCATAACAGTCCGGCGACCGAAATGATCACGACCGTTGTGCCAGGGCGGGTCAATGACGCCAGCACCAGCATTGATGGCAGAAACGGCAGGCCGAGCACGATGTCGGCGAACCAGGTGATGACCCGGTCCACCCAGCCGCCGAGATAGCCCGATAACAGCCCGAGCACGGTGCCGATTGCAACGACTGCGACGGCCGCGGTCAACCCAACCGCCAACGCGGCGCGGGTGCCCCAGATCAACTGGCTCAACACATCGCGCCCGCTCGAGGTGGTGCCGAGCCAGTGATCGGACGACATTGGCAGATAGCGCGCCACCCGGGCGCCCACGCGCAGGATCGCCTTGGGGGGGTAGGGCGCGAGACGGTCGGCGAAAATCGCCACCAGCACGATGGTCGCATAGATTGCGCCACCGACCGCCGCGAACGGCTCGGCGCGCAAAAACCGCAGGCAGGCGCTAACGCTTCGCACCGACCGACACTCGCGGGTCCAGGGCGGCATAGGCGAGATCGGCGAGGGTGTTCATTGTCACCAACGATGCCGCAATCAGAATGAATGCGCCCTGGGCCAATGGGTAATCCGCACTTTGCACCGCTGTCACCAGCACCCGGCCGATGCCGGGCCAGGCGAACACGGTTTCGACCACGACATTGCCGCCGATGCTGGCGCCGAGCCCGAGCGCGAAGGCGGTTACCACCGGCAGCAGCGCGTTGCGGGCAGCGTGGCGCATGACCACCGACCAGCGCGACAGGCCCTTCATCTTGGCCATCACGATGAACTCGTCATTCAGCACTTCGAGCATTGTGGCACGCATCAAAAGCAATGGCAGTCCTTGCAAATAGAGCATCAGGGTGAGCGCGGGTAAAGCCAAATGCCACCAGAAATCGCCGGACATGAAGCGGTCGGCAAAGCTGTTCATTTCGCGGCCCGGGCTGAGCGCCCCGCCGGTGGGGAACCAGCCGGTCTGAAAGGCGAGGGCCGCGAGCAGCAACATGCCGAGCCAGAATTCCGGCGCCGCACGGGTGGCGAGCGCCGCCGGGATCGACACCGCTTCCACCAGCCCGCCACGATGGAACGCCAGAAAGGCGCCTGCGACAATGCCGAACGCGTAAGCCGCCGTCAGCGAAACCAGGGTCAGCAGCACCGTGTTTGGCAATGCGTCGGCCAGCAGCACCGCCACCGGCTTGCCTTGCAGGAACGACTGGCCAAGATTGCCCTGCAACAAATTGCCCATGTAGATGAAATACTGTTCCCACAGCGGCTTATCCAGGCCAAAACTTTTCATCAGGGCGGCGCGGGTTTCCTCATTAAAGCTTGGCGATAGGAAGTTGATCGTAGGGTCGCCAGGGGCGAGGCGGAACAGGATGAAGGTCAGGCTGGACACTGCCCATAAAACAAAGAGCAGATGTCCAAGCCTGCCAAGCGCGCGTCGTGCCACGCGCTATTGGAACGCGCCGGTGGTTTCCTTGACGCCTGCGGGATAATGCAGCTTGCCATTGACCAGAACGTAGCCGGCGTCTTTCAGCATTTGTTTCGCCGCAGCAAGGTTGCCGCCGGGCACCCGCTTGGCGATCTCAGGCGCTGCCCAGAAGGCGAGCGCCGGCGAGACCCAGGAATTGGACGCGACCGCCGCCCCACCATAGGCATCCGCCGCAATCGCATCACGATCGATCACTGCCGAGATAGCGCGGCGGAATGCCACGTCCCCGAAAGGCTGGCGTCGTTCGTTATAGGCAATGAAGCGGATACCCATGTCGAGCGCTTCGGCGATCTTGATGTTGGGGTTGGATTTCGGCAGCGCCATCAGCAGGTCGGGGTCA
>JANYCX010000227.1 GCA_025360065.1 Acetobacteraceae bacterium
CATGTCGTCGGGCGTGCCGATGCCGTGATCGGCGCCGGCGGCCGGCAGGGCGTGGCGGGCCTTTTCAAAATTGGCCCAGATATCAGTGCGGCCTGGAGTATGTTCGCCGAAGACATAGTGATGGGCGAGCGCATAACGGAAGAAGCGCAGGCCGTCTTCGCCGCGGCGGCGGGCTTCCTCGGCGTCGTGATGCACCGAAAACCCGGTGACCATGGCGACATTGGGGTTTACAGCGTGGCCGATCGGTACGCATTCTTCGCGGAAGATGCGGTAATAATCATCAACCCATGATTTCGCCTCGGTCGGATCGACAAACGCAAAGGTCAGCGCACCAACGCCGAGGCGGGCTGCTAACTTTATGGTTTCGCGGTTGGAACAGGCAACCCAGAGCGGCGGATGCGGGTCCTGCAAGGGCTTGGGCACAATGTTGCGGGTCGGCATGGAGAAGAACTTGCCGTCAAACCCCGGATAGGGGTCCATCACCATCATGTTGCAGCATTGCTCAACGGATTCGAGCCACATTGCCCGCTTTTCGTCCTTATCGAGCGTCATGTTGAAACCGCCAAGTTCCATGATCGACGCCGATTCTCCGGTGCCGAACTCGACCCGTCCGTTCGATACCAGATCGAGCGTGGCAATCCGTTCGGCGACCTTGGCGGGATGGTTATACTTCGCCGGCATCAGCACGATGCCGTGGCCGAGGCGGATATTCTTGGTGCGTTGCGAACATGCCGCGAGGAAGACTTCCGGGGCGGAGGAATGCGAGTATTCTTCGAGGAAGTGATGCTCAACTTCCCAGGCATAGTCGATGCCGAGTTTGTCGGCAAGTTCGACCTGATTAAGCGCATCCTGGAACATTTTATGTTCGAGGCCCTTGGTCCACGGGCGCGGCAATTGATGTTCGTAGAAAATACCGAATTTCATGTTGTTTCGTCCTACACTGGCATTTTGAAGGCGGCGGCTTTGTCGAAGGCGGCACCGATGCGCGCGAAGCGGGCATCGACCGACGGGCGCATGTCGGGGTGGGTGAAAATATACAAATCATCATCGCGGATTGCCTGCATGACGCGTGCGGCAACTTCGGTGGATGACATGCCATCCGCGATCAGCTTGCCAACCTCTGCGGCACGGGCGACCATCATCGGGCCCGGCACTGGCGGCGGTGGCAGGTCGCCCGGCGCATTGCGGCGGCTTTCGCCGATCCGGGTCGCGACCCAGCCGGGGCACAGGACGCTGATGCCGATTTTGGTGGCAGCGAGTTCACCAGCAAGGGTTTCCGACAGGCTCACCACCGCGAATTTACTGGCGCAGTATGGCCCCATGCCGGCCACACCGTTCATCCCGGCCATGGAGGCAGTGTTAACGATGTGGCAGGGCTCGCCATGGTCTTTCATGTGCGGAATGAATTCGGTCAGGCCGTGGATCACCCCCATCAGGTTTACCCCAAGCACCCAGTTCCATGCTGCCGGTGCAACCTGATCGACCAACCCGCCGCCGCCGACGCCGGCATTGTTGCACAGCACATGCACCCGTCCGTATGTGGCGATTGCGTGGTCTCGGGCGTCGATCACCGCGTCGCGACGGGAGGTGTCGCAGACCACCGTGGTGACGCGGTTGTCGAAGCGTTTGAGCGTGTGAAGCGCCGCGGCCAAGGCGGCGGCCTCGATATCGGCCAGCACGACATTCATGCCGACGGCCAGAAAGGCTTCGGCCAGCCCCAGGCCGATGCCGCTGGCGCCGCCGGTTACAAAGGCGGTCTTGCCGTTAAAATCCTGCATGATCATATCCATGGTTGAAACGATGGCTTCAGCTTTTGCGCTGCGGGGGAAAATTGTCAATTGACTTGGCGACGGCCCTGGGTTTGTGTCCGCAACACGCAAACGCCCAAGGAAATTGCCCGATGGACATCGCCGCCGCACCGCCGAAGCTGTTCAGCCCGGGCTATTTTAGCGACCCCTACCCCACCCTTGCGGCCTTGCGGGAAGCGGGCAGCCTGGTGCCCCACCCCCATCTCGGTGGCCCGATGCTGTTCCGCCACGCCGAAGTGCGCGCCTTGCAGCGCTGTCCGCATTTGTCCAAGGGCATGCTGCGCGACGGCCGCATGGACGGGCTGTCGGCGGAGGTGCAGGCCTTGGTGCACGAGAACAATGCGCGCCGCGATGACAGTATGCTGAATGTCGATCCGCCGCGCCATTCGCGCTTGCGCGGCCAGGCGATGTCGGCCTTCACCCTCGCCCGGATGGAAGCCTTGCGGCCACGCATTCAGGCGATTGCCGATGGATTGCTCGACGGTCTGGAAGGCCAGGACGAGATCGACATCATCCGCGATTTCGCCTTCCCGTTGCCAGCGACTGTCATCATGGAATTGCTCGGCTGGCCGGCTGAGCAGCGCGAGCAACTTAAGCGCTGCACCGCGGACGCGATTGAAATGCTTGGCAGCCTGCGCACCTCGCCCGATCCGTTGGAACTCGCCCGCCGCGCGGTCGCCAGCGGCAAAGAACTGCGGGCGGTCGCCCACACGCTGATCAACCAGAAGCGCGAAGCGCCACAGGATGATTTCATCTCCGCCCTGGTCAGCGTGCAAATGGCCGAGGATGGCCGGCTGAACGAGGATGAGGTCCTGGCAACATCGACCCTGTTGCTCGCCGCCGGCCATGAAACCACCACCAATCTGATCGGCAATGGCTTGCTGGCGCTGCTGCGCAATCCGGACCAGATGGAGAAATTGCGCGCCGATCCGTCCCTCGCCGCGTCTGCGGTGGAAGAATTCCTGCGCTACGATCCGCCGGTGCAAATGCTGGCACGCGTCGCCTCGGCTGATTTCGAGCTCGGCGGGAAAACCATCGCCGCCGGCACACGGCTGACCCTGATGCTGGGCTCGGCCAATCGCGATCCGGACCATTTCCCCGATCCTGACCGCTTCGACATCACTCGCACGCTGAACGACAATTTCGCCTTCGGGTTTGACCGGCATTTGTGCCTCGGCGCGCATCTTGCCCGCATCGAGGGGCAGATCGCGATCACGACATTGCTGCGGCGTTTCCCGCGCATCCAGCTTACCGGCGCGACGCTGGTGCATTTCCCCAATCTGGCGTTTCGGGCGCTGAAGGCGCTGCCGGTGCTTGTCAGCCGCGCCTGATCGGTTCTATGCAACGCCGATGACCGACACACTGCCTGATCGCCTCGCGATCGACCCGAAAAGCCCGTTCCACAATGCCGCATTGTTGGAGCGTGGCATTGGCATCCGCTTTAACGGGGTCGAAAAAACCAACGTCGAAGAATACTGCGTCAGCGAGGGCTGGGTGCGGGTCGCGGTCGGGCGGGCGCTGGATCGGCGCGGGAACCCGATGACGTTGAAAATCAAAGGGTTGGTGGAGCCTTATATGCGGGATGTGGGGGCGGAATTCGGGGGCGAAGGGTAAAAGGTAAGGTGTTCATTTAGTGAACAAAAAGTACAAAAATACTTTATTCAGGGCGCCAAGCTGCCGGCACTGATCTCGGGAACGCGCATTTCAATCGCGATGATTGCCGCCGTCAGGGAACGTGCAGCGGGCGCCGCCTCCATCGCCGTCAAATATCGCATGATCGTGTTGATCGACGGCTCACGTTAACAACCGCTCTATCGCACGACCGTTGGCTGGGGGACCTGGATTCGAACCAAGGATGCACGGGTCAGAGCCGAGAGTTTTACCGCTAAACTATCCCCCAACGGTGTCGGGCCTCTAGCATGGGCGCGCAGCGATTTGCAACCGAACCACAAGCAGCCCTGGCATCCCGATGATAACCTATTGTCATCCATCTGAATTGGTGCTTGCCCCACCCACCCCCAACGCCGATGATAGCAATCCACCGCAACAGGTCCGCCCGCCCGAATGTCCGAGTCTGCCGCCCCCTTCCAGCCCGACCGCGGCCGCACATCCGGCCCGGTTTACGCTGCGCTGGATCTGGGCACCAATAATTGCCGGCTACTAGTGGCGGCACCTACGCCGGACGGGTTCCGTGTGGTGGATAGTTTCAGCCGCATCGTCCGGCTCGGCGAAGGGTTGCAAACCTCCGGCAAGCTCTGCGATGTGGCAATGGACCGCGCCATCGGGGCGTTGCATGGATGCGCGCAACGCCTCGCCCGCCGCCCGGTGCGGGGACTGCGTGCCATTGCCACCGAAGCCTGCCGACGGGCGAGCAATGGGCGGGAGTTTCTGGCCCGGGTCAGCCGCGAAACCGGGTTGCCGATTGAGATCATCTCGGCGCGCGAAGAAGCCGAACTCGCGCTTGAAAGCTGTGCGCCGTTGCTCGAAGAAGCTGGCCGCAGTCAGGGCGTTGGGCGTCGGGCGTTGCTGTTCGACATTGGCGGCGGCTCGACCGAAATCGCCTGGATAAGATTGGCCCCGGCGGAAGGCTGTGGGCCGCAGCTGATCGGCACGATCTCCATGCCGGTTGGGGTGGTAACCCTCGCCGAGCGATTTGGCCATGCCGGATTTGAGCCGGAAGGGTTCGAGGCGATGGTCGCCGATGTGCTGGCGCGCATCCAGAATTTCGAAGCCGTGCACTGCATCCGCCAGGAAATCCGCCAGGGCGGGGTGCATTTTGTTGGAACATCGGGCACCGTCACCACGCTGGCGGGGATTGTGCTCGACCTGCCGCGCTATTCACGCCTGGCGGTCGATGGCGCGATCCTGACCCATGATGAGGCGCAGATTGCGCTGGCACGGCTGCGGGCACTGGGACGAGAAGGGTTAGCGGAGCATCCGTGTGTCGGGCCAGAACGGGCCGAGTTCGTGCTGCCGGGCTGCGCGATTTTCGCCGCCATCCAGCAATTATGGCCAGCGCCGCACGTGCTGGTTGCCGATCGCGGATTGCGGGAAGGCATGCTGCTGCGGATGATGCGCAATGACCGGGCGCGCAGCCGGTAGCAAAATTGCGCTGAACCCGCTAAAGCGCGGCAATGTCCTCCCGATCCGGAAAAGGCCCGTCTTCAACCCGCGGCCTCAGTGTTTTTGTCAAAACCTCCAAGAAGCGCAGCCCGGCGTCTGCGGCCTGGCTGACGCGGCAGTTGAACGACCCTTATGTTGCCGCCGCCAAGGCGCAGGGCTGGCGGTCGCGCGCGGCGTTCAAGCTGATCGAACTCGACGACCGCTATCATGTGCTCAAGCCCGGCAGCATCGTGGTTGATCTTGGCGCCGCACCGGGCGGCTGGGCGCAGGTGGCGGTAAAGCGGGGGGCGGCCAAGGTACTGGGGCTTGATCTGCTGCCGATCGATCCGCTGCATGGCGCGACGTTTATCGAGGGCGATTTCAACGACCCCGACATGCCGGCGCGGTTGATCGCGATGCTGGGCGGCAAAGTCGATGTCGTGCTGTCCGACATGGCGCCCAATACCACCGGGCACGCGGCGACCGATCATTTGCGGATTATTGCGCTGGCCGAACTGGCGTTGGAGTTTGCTTCGCAGATTCTGATGCCGGGTGGGTCGTTTGCCGCCAAAGTGTTCCAGGGCGGCACCGAGGGGCTGATGCTGGCGCCGATGAAGCGGATGTTCACCAAAGTCCTGCATGTCAAGCCACCGGCGTCGCGGAAAGGCAGCAGTGAGCTTTATGTGTTGGCGCTGGGATTTCATGGTGCCGACCCCGGTCCCGCCGGGCACGACGCATAGCTGCCCAACTGTCGCCAAACCATGCTTGCACCGCCAAGCCCACAAGCTTATGAGGACGCGTCAAGGTAACGGAAAGGCCCGGCCATGACATATCAAGACACCGCCAAGTTCGCCGCCGCATCTGCGCGCATTCTCGAAGCATACGCTTTCGACGACGTGTTGCTGATGCCGGGCTATTCCGACGTTCTGCCATCCGCGGTCGACACCCGCACCAAGCTGACCCGGACCATATCGCTCAACATCCCGCTGGTTTCGTCGGCGATGGACACAGTCAGCGAAAGTGCGATGGCGATTGTCATGGCCCAGCATGGCGGCATGGGGGTAATCCACAAAAACCTCACGATTGAGGAACAATCGACCCAGGTGCGCCAGGTGAAGCGGTTCGAATCGGGCATGGTGGTCAACCCGCTGACGATCTATCCCGATGATACGTTGGCTGACGCCCGCGCGCTGATGGCGCTGCACCGGATCAGCGGGTTTCCGGTGGTGGAACGCGATACCGGGCGCTTGGTCGGCATTCTGACCAATCGCGATGTCCGCTTCGCCACCGACCCGAACCAGAAAGTCTATGAGTTGATGACGCGGGAAAACCTCGCGACCGTTCATGCCAGCGTCAGCCCCGATGATGCCCGCCGTCTGCTGCATCGCCGCCGCATCGAAAAATTGCTGGTGGTTGACGATGCCTATCGCTGCATCGGGTTGATTACGGTCAAGGACATGGACAAGGCGCAAACCCATCCGATCGCCAACAAGGACGAAATGGGCCGCTTGCGCTGCGCGGCGGCAACCGGGGTTGGCGATGACGGCCATGCCCGCACCGAGGCTTTGATTGCGGCAGGGGTTGACGTCGTGGTGGTCGATACCGCGCATGGTCACTCCGCAGGCGTTCTCGAAGCGGTAGCGCGGATCAAGAAGCTATCCAACGCGGTCCAGGTGATCGCCGGCAATGTTGCGACGCCGGATGGCGCGCGGGCGTTGATCGATGTCGGGGCGGATGCGATCAAGATCGGCATCGGGCCAGGCAGCATCTGCACCACCCGCATTGTTGCAGGGGTTGGGGTGCCGCAATTCTCCGCCGTTTTGGAAACCGCCGAGATCTGCCGGGCAGCCGGGGTGCCAGCGATTGCAGATGGCGGCATTCGCCAGTCCGGTGACATCGTTAAAGCGATTGGCGCCGGGGCCGATTGCGTCATGGTCGGCAGCCTGCTGGCGGGCACTGATGAAGCGCCGGGCGAGGTTTTTTTGTATCAGGGCCGATCCTATAAATCCTATCGCGGCATGGGCAGCATGGGGGCGATGGCGCGCGGATCGGCGGATCGCTACTTCCAGCAGGACATCAAGGACATGCTGAAGCTGGTACCGGAGGGCATCGAAGGCCGGGTTCCCTATAAGGGTCCGGTTTCGGCGGTGCTGCACCAGATGGTCGGCGGGTTGCGGGCCGGGATGGGCTATACTGGCAGTGCCAATATCGCCGATTTGCAGGCCAATGCGCGGTTTCGGCGGATTACCGGGGCGGGGCTGCGGGAGAGCCATGTGCATGATGTGGCGATTACCCGGGAAGCGCCGAATTATCGGCAGGATGGATAAGGCGAAAAACTTATTGACACTGGCCCGCCGCGTCCGGCGCGCACTCTGAACCAAAGTAGTGAAGTTTTTTGCTTCTTTGTTTTCAAACAAAGAAGATTCTTTCCTAGGATAAGCTGTTGACCCCCTCCGCCCGCCTGCTCGCCGCCATCGAACTCGTCGGCGCGGTCGAAGCCGCCAGCCGCAAACCGGCCGACGCCATTGCCAACGCGTTTTTCCGCGAGCGCCGCTTCATCGGCTCGGGCGACCGGCGGTCGGTGTCGGATCGCGCGTGGTCAGTTTTGCGCACCCGCCGCAAGCTCGGTTGGTGGCTCGGGCGCAATGATGGCAGCACCAAGCAATCCCCGCGCTTGCTGGTGGCGGCGTCGTTACTGCTGGAGGGCTGGACGCTCGCGGGGGTGGATCAAAGTTATTCCGGCGGGCAGTACGGGCCAACTCCGTTAAGTGGGGCGGAAAAATCGGGCCTGGCGCGCCTGGAAAGCCATAGCCTGGAACATCCCGAAATGCCGGATGCGGTCAGGCTCGAAGTACCGGACTGGATTGTGCCGCATCTGGTGGCGCGGTTTGGCGACACACTAAACGCCGAAATGGCGGCGATGGCGCTGCCGGCGCCGCTCGATTTGCGGGTGAACCTGCTGCGCGGCACCCGCGAGCAGGCAATGACCGCCCTTGCGGCCGAGGGCGTTGAAACCACGCCCACCGAGTTTTCGCCCTGGGGACTGCGCATCCCAACCCGGCGGGCGATCACCACCGGCAAGGCGTTCACCTCCGGCTTGGTGGAAATCCAAGACGAAGGCAGCCAGTTGGTCGCCTTGCTGGTCGGCGCTGGCCCTGGGATGCGGGTCGCCGACTGGTGCGCCGGCGCCGGCGGCAAGACCTTGGCGCTGGCGATGACGATGCAGAACCAGGGCCACATCGTGGCCTGCGATGTATCGGCGCCCAGGCTTGAAGGCGCGGTGAAGCGCTTGCGTCGCGCCGGGGTTCACAATGTGGAACAATATCTGATCGAGGCAACCGGCAAATGGGCCAAGCGCCGCGCTGGCAGTTTCGATCGGGTGCTGGTCGATGCCCCCTGCACTGGCACCGGCACCTGGCGCCGCAACCCCGATGCACGGCTGCGGCTGGTGCCAAACGACCTCGTCGAACTCGTGGTCAAGCAAGCCGGCATTTTGCGCCGAGCCGCCGAGTTGGTGAAAATCGGCGGTCGGCTGATTTACGCCACCTGTTCGCTGTTGCTGGAAGAAAACGACCAACAGATCGTGAGTTTCCTTGCCGACAATCCGAATTTTCGCGCCGTCCCGCTGCGGGAGGCGTGGCCTGATGCGCCCGACACCGGCGATGCGCTACGCCTCACCCCGCGCTTGCACGGAACGGACGGTTTCTACGGCGCGGTTTTGGAACGGATCGGGTGATTATCATCCGCCGCGCCCGCCCGACCGATGCGACCGCGATCGGCGCGGTGCATGTGGCGGCGTGGCGCAGCACCTATGCTGGGATTTTACCACAGGACTATCTCGCCCGGCTCTCGGCGGTTCGGCAGGCGGCGCATTATCAGGCGGCCATTCGGGGCGGTGTCGGGGTTTATGTCGCGGTTCGTGCGGACAGCGATCCCGGCGCGACCATCGTCGTCGGCTTTGCAACTGCCGGCCGGGCGCGCCAGGGTAGCGCGGCACCCGCCGATGGCGAAATCGAAACGCTCTATGTGTTGGATGATTGGCGCGATCGCGGCCTCGGCCGCCGCCTGATGCGCGCCGCCGCCGAACATCTGTCCGACATGGCTTGCCAGGACGTCTTCCTCTGGGTGCTGCGCGACAACCCGAGCCGCTGGTTCTATGCCCGCCTCGGCGGCAAGCCGGCAGCCGAGGCCGTCATCCAGGTCGGCGGCCAGGACGTCACCCAAACCGCTTACGTCTGGGCGCCAATCGCGCGCCTTGCCGACGCAACCACATCGGAGCGATGACATGCGCCCGATCGCCCGAAGGACCCAACCATGACCGACGCCGCCGACCGCGTTCTGATCCTCGATTTCGGCAGCCAGGTCACCCAGCTGATCGCCCGCCGGGTGCGCGAAACCGGGGTCTATTGCGAGATCTTTCCCTATAACGTGCCCCCCGAACGCATCGCGGCATTCGCCCCGAAAGCCATTATCCTGTCGGGAGGCCCCGCCAGCGTCCCCGATGGCAATTCCCCGCGCGCCCCGCAGATGGTGTTCGAAGCCGGTGTCCCGGTTCTCGGTATCTGTTACGGCCAGATGACGATGTGCGAACAGCTCGGCGGCCAGGTTGCGTCATCCGACCACCGCGAATTCGGCCGCGCCTTTGTCGATGTCGGCGACGATTGTGACCTGTTCAAAGGCGTCTGGGAAAAAGGCAGCCGCCACGAAGTCTGGATGAGCCACGGTGATCGCGTCATCGCGCTTCCCCCCGGTTTCCGTGCGGTTGGCACATCGCAAGGCGCCCCTTTTGCTGCCTTTGCCGATGACGTCAGGTATTTTTATGGCTTGATGTTCCACCCCGAGGTCGTCCACACCCCCGACGGCGCCAAGCTGTTGCGCAATTTTGTCCACGGCATCGCAGGCCTTGGCGGCGACTGGACCATGGCCGGCTTTAAGGACGCCAAGATCGCTGCCATCCGCAAACAGGTCGGCAGCGGCCGGGTGATTTGTGGGTTATCGGGCGGGGTTGATAGCGCCGTCGCCGCAGTGCTGATCCACGAGGCAATCGGCGCCCAGCTTACCTGCATTTTCGTCGATCACGGCATGCTGCGAATGGGCGAGGCCGAAGACGTCGTCCGCACCTTCCGCGACCGCTTTAACATCACCTTGGTCCATCGTGACGCTGCCGATCTGTTCCTCGACGCGCTCGACGGCGTCACCGACCCCGAAACCAAACGCAAAACCATCGGGCGCCTGTTCATTGAGGTCTTCGAGGAAGAAGCCAAGAAAATCGGCGGCGCCGACTTCCTGGCCCAAGGCACGCTTTACCCCGACGTGATCGAAAGTGTCAGCTTCACCGGCGGCCCGAGCGTTACCATCAAATCCCACCACAATGTCGGCGGCCTGCCGGACCGGATGCGGATGCAACTGGTCGAACCGTTACGCGAATTGTTCAAGGACGAGGTTCGGGTATTGGGCCGCGAACTCAAAATCCCCGAAATCCTGGTCGGCCGCCACCCCTTCCCCGGCCCTGGCCTGGCGATCCGCATGCCTGGCACCATTACGCGGGAGAAAGTGGCGATCCTGCAGAAAATTGATGCCATCTATCTCGAAGAAATCCGCAATGCGGGATTATACGACGCGATCTGGCAGGCCTTCGCGGTGCTGCTGCCGGTGCGCACCGTCGGCGTTATGGGCGATGGCCGCACCTATGACATGGCCTGCGCACTGCGCGCCGTCACCAGCACCGATGGCATGACCGCCGATGTCTACCCGTTCGAGATGGCCTTCCTCACCCGGGTCGCCGGCCGCATTGTCAACGAAGTCCGGGGTGTCAACCGCGTTACCTACGACATCACTTCCAAGCCCCCAGGTACTATCGAGTGGGAATAATGCCGTGATCACACTGCACGGGATCAAAGCCTGCGACACGATGAAAAAGGCGCGCGGCTGGCTCGATGCCCATGGGGTGGCGTATCACTTCCACGACTACAAAGCCGCCGGCATCACACGGCCAGTCCTGGAACGCTGGTGCGGGCTGGTGGGTTGGGAAACTCTGCTCAATCGCGCCGGTACCACATTCCGCAAGCTGTCCTTGGCCGATCGGGAAGACCTCGACCAAGCCAAGGCCATCGCGCTGATGCTGGCTGCACCATCGATGATCAAACGGCCGGTGCTGGATAGCGGGGCGGGGTTGATCGTTGGGTTTAAGCCAGAAATCTATGAAGGAAGTGCATTCTTTTTGTGAACAGAAAGAAAACGGTTACTTACTAAGTTCCCGCGTCATCAACTCAATCCCGCCCAATGTCATCGGGAACATCCGATCCTCGACCAGTTGCTTGACCATGTTGATCGACATCGCGTGGTCCCAGCTTTTCTGCGGGCGCGGATTGAGCCAGGCAAAGCGGCGGAAATGATGGGTCAGGCGATCAACCCAGATCGCACCCGACTCGTCGTTCCAGTGTTCGACGCTGCCGCCGGCGTGGCTGATTTCGTAGGGCGACATGCTGGCGTCGCCGACAAAGACCACTTTATAGTCGGGGCCGTATTTCCGCATCACATCGAAGGTTGACATGCTGCTTTCCTGGCGGCGCTTGTTGGTTTTCCATACCCGTTCATAGACGCAGTTATGGAAGTAGAAATATTCCATGTGCTTGAACTCGCCCCTGGAAGCCGAGAATAATTCCTCGCACACCCGGACATGTTCATCCATTGAGCCGCCAATGTCGAAAAACAGCAGCACCTTAATCGCGTTATGACGCTCCGGCACCATTTTCAGATCAAGACTGCCGGCGTTCTTGGCGGTGCTGCGAATGGTGTCGGCGATATCAAGTTCGGTCGCCTGACCCTGACGGGCAAAGCGACGCAGCTTGCGGAGCGCGAGTTTGATGTTGCGGGTGCCAAGCTCAATATTATCGTCGAGATCCTTGTATTCGCGCTTGTCCCAGACCTTCACCGCGCGGCGATGGCGGCTTTCGTTCTGGCCGATCCGCACGCCTTCGGGATTGTAGCCATTGGCCCCGAACGGCGAGGTGCCACCGGTGCCGATCCATTTCGATCCGCCCTGATGGCGTTCCTTCTGTTCGGCCAGACGCTGCTTGAGCAAATCCATCAGCGCCTGGAAGCCGCCGGCGGCCTGGACTTTTTCCATTTCTTCCGGCGTCATATATTTCTCGGCAAGGCTTTTCAGCCACTCCTCCGGCAAGTTTTCGACCTCGATGCCCTCGGGGGCTTCCAGCCCCTTGAACACCGTGCCGAAGACCCGGTCGAAACGGTCCAGGAACCGTTCGTCCTTCACCAGAGTGGCGCGGGCGAGATAATAGAAATCATCGATGTTGTAGTCGGCCACACCAGCCTTCATCGCCCCAATCAGGGTCAGATATTCCGTCACCGAAGCGGGCAGCCCGGCAGTCCGCAACGCCAGAATGAATGGGGCGAACATCGACTAACCTCCGCGCCGCGATAGGAAGGCCAGACGCTCGAACAAATGCACGTCCTGCTCGTTCTTCAGCAACGCGCCATGCAATGGCGGAATGATCGCCTGACCGTCCTTGGAGCGCAGAACCTCCGGATCGAGATCGTCGATCATCAGCAGCTTCAGCCAATCGAGCAATTCCGAGGTCGCCGGTTTTTTCTTCAGGCCCGGCACATCGCGCAGCTTGAAGAACACGTTCAACGCCTCACGCGCCAGTTCCTGCTTGATGTTGGGATAATGGGTCTGAACAATCAGCTCCATCGTCTCGCGATCGGGGAAGCGAATGTAGTGGAAAAAACACCGGCGCAAGAACGCGTCCGGCAGTTCCTTTTCGTTGTTGGAGGTGATGATCACCACCGGGCGATGCTTGGTCGCAATGGTCTTGCGGGTTTCGTAAACAAAGAACTGCATCTTATCG
>JANYCX010000237.1 GCA_025360065.1 Acetobacteraceae bacterium
TCACCCACGGTATCGCCGGTCACCGCCGCCTTGTGGGCATCGGACCCTTTGCCGCCGTGATGGCCTTCCTCGATGTATTTCTTCGCGTTATCCCAAGCGCCGCCGCCCGAGGTCATCGATATCGCCACGAACAGACCCGTAACGATGGTGCCAAGCAACATCGCGCCGAGCGAGCTGAACGCGGCTCCTTGCCCAGCCACAGCCTTGACCACGAAATACAGCACCAGCGGGGCGGCCACCGGCAGCAGCGATGGCAGGATCATCTCCTTAATCGCAGCCTTGGTCAGCATATCCACCGCGCGGCCATATTCCGGCTTCTGGGTGCCCAGCATAATCCCCGGCATCGCCGCGAACTGGCGACGCACTTCGACCACTACCGCGCCGGCCGCACGGCCAACCGCAGTCATGCCCATTGCCGCAAACAGGTATGGCAGCAGACCGCCGATGAACAACCCGACCACAACCCAGGGGTTCTGCAAGGTGAAATCGACCGTCACTGTGGGGAAGTAGAACTTCAAATCTTCCGTATAAGCTGCGAACAGCACCAAGGATGCCAAGCCAGCCGATCCGATCGCGTAGCCCTTGGTCACCGCTTTGGTGGTGTTGCCAACCGCGTCGAGCGCGTCGGTCACCTTGCGGACTTCGGGGGGAAGCTCGGCCATTTCGGCAATGCCACCGGCATTATCGGTGACCGGGCCATAGGCATCGAGTGCCACAACCATGCCAGCCAGCGCCAGCATCGTCGTTGCCGCCACCGAAATGCCGAACAGGCCAGCGACCATGTAGGACAAGATGATGCCGACGCAGATCACCAGCACCGGCAGCGCGGTTGCTTCCATCGAAATCGCCAGACCCTGGATCACGTTGGTGCCGTGGCCGGTGGTCGATGACTGCGCGATGGATTTTACCGGGCGGTATTCGGTCGAGGTGTAATATTCGGTGATCCACACCAAAAGCCCGGTCACGCCGAGCCCGACGAGTGCGCATTGAAACAAGCCCATGCCGGTGACGACAGCACCCGTGGTCATTTTCAGGCTGCCGTTAAAGCCCATGGTCTGGCTGATGACGCCGGCAATTGCGATGGCCGACAGCACGCCAGTCACGATGAGGCCCTTGTAGAGCGCGCCCATGATGTTGTTGCTGGCGCCGAGCTTAACGAAATAAGTACCGATCACTGACGTCACGATGCAGACCGCGCCGATTTGCAGCGGCAGCAGCATCATCGCGTCCGCCGCCGCACCGGTGAAGAAGATCGCGCCGAGCAGCATGGTGGCGACAATCGTCACCGCATAAGTCTCGAACAGATCGGCCGCCATGCCGGCGCAGTCGCCGACATTGTCGCCAACGTTATCGGCGATGGTGGCGGGGTTGCGGGGGTCATCTTCCGGAATTCCAGCCTCGACCTTGCCCACCAGATCGGCGCCCACGTCCGCGCCCTTGGTGAAGATGCCGCCGCCGAGACGGGCGAAGATCGAAATCAATGATGCGCCGAACGACAGGGCAACCATGGCTTCAAGCACCGGACGCACCGAGGCGCCGGGCGCCATGCCGGCACGCAGATACAAATAATAGCCAGCAACGCCCAGCAGCCCCAGGCCCACCACCAACATGCCGGTGATTGCGCCGGATTTGAACGCGACATCAAGCCCGGCCGCGAGGCCCTGGCGCGACGCTTGTGCGGTGCGAACATTGGCGCGGACCGACACGTTCATGCCGACATAGCCGGCCACGCCTGACAGGATCGCGCCGATCGCGAAGCCGATAGCGACGGCTTTGCCGAGGGTGAACGCGAGCAGCACCAAAATCACGATGCCAACGCCACCAATGGTCAGATATTGGCGGTTAAGATAAGCCGCCGCACCCTCCTGCACGGCTGCCGCGATTTCCTGCATGCGCGCATTGCCGGCATCTTGCGCGAGAACTTGCCGCGTGGTCACCCAGCCATAGAGCAGGGCGATGACCCCACAGGCGAGGATCAGATAATTGGCCAAAGCCATTCGGTTGCCTCCGTTTATTTGGTCGTGATTAGACGTGGCCGCGCCGCGCGCGCTTCTGTCCGAAACTTAATCCGGCTGGGATATGGCAGACTTACAAACCGCAGGCAACCGGAGGCGGCGCTATAACAATGGCTTCTCGGCGACAACGCAGACATTGAGGTACGCTTCGATGGTCTCGGGCGGCGGTAATTCGGGGGCGTGCAGTTCCACCGGATACTGATAGGCGCTGCCGACGATGCGCAGGCCGGCATCTTCGCCAAAAATCGTCTCCAAAGCGTCCCGCGTGTAACGCCAATAATCGGACGGGTAGCCGTGGATCGGGAAGGCGAAATGGGTCTGGATGAAGACCTGGCCGCCTGGGCGCAGGACCTTGCCGATTTCGATCGCACCAATCCACGGGCGTTGAACGTGTTCGAACACCGAACACGCGATGACGGCGTGCTGGGAGCCGGACGCGACGGATTGCGACAGCGTGTGGACATCGGCAAGCAAATCGACATCAAGGCCGTCTTCAAAGTCCGAACAGACATAAGTCGCATCGGCGGCGGCCCAGACGCGATGCACGGTTGAACGGTCCGGGCTGCTGCGCTTGGTGCCGAGTTCGAGCACCTGGGCACCCCGAACGGCGTGCAGACGGTGGATGAAATTGACCAGCAGGATATTGGCCGGGTGGTCAGCGGCTGCCTGGTCCGGGCGCAACGCCGGGGCGGGTTGTGGCGACGGCATGCTGCGTGAAAATCTGCTGAACCACTTCATCGTCCACTCCCGTTATCCGCCCGATGTTCCTAACTGCCCTAATTCCCGCCCCCCGGCGAGGCCTCGCGAAGGGCACCACGCCACAGGCAACACACTATCAAAAAGTTTTTTTGGTTCTTCTTGTCCACAAAAAGAACTGCTTGCCTTCACTCCCCTGCCAGGCTTGAGTTCGTTGAACACCGGAAGGCACCAAGATGGCGGATAGCATGGAGGCAAGGCTCCACCGGCTGGAAGCGGCGGAGGAAATTCGCTGGCTGAAAGCCCATTACGCCCAGGTCTGCGACGACAAATACGACGCCGCGCATCGGCTGAAGCCGCAGGACGAGATCGATGCGATGGTTGGGCCGATGGTGGCCCGGGTGTTCACCGGGGACGCAATTTGGGACGCTTCTTCAGCCGGGGCGGCGCCGTTGCGCGGCCAGGATGCCATTCTGGCGCGGATGCGAACCAGCCCGTGGACTTTCGCGATGCACTATTACGTGAATCCAATGATCACGGTGGATGGCGACACCGCGACTGCGCGCTGGATGCTGTGGGAACCCTGCACCTCGGCGGAAACCGGCCAGGCGATGTGGATGTCGGCGATCAACCACGACACCTATGTGCGCACGGCGGTGGGGTGGCAGATCCAGACCTACCATGTGCGGTACCGTTTTTTGACCCCGTTTGGCGAGGCTTGGACGGGGAAAGTGTAAATGTTCGGATACGCACGTCGGTTGCGGCGGCCACCTATTTTCCGAGCGGTCGGCACGATAACGCGTTGCAGCGGTTTCGGCGATGTGCGACTTCTGCCAGCGGTATGTGCCTGTAGCTCAGTTGGTTAGAGCGGGCCGCTCATAACGGCTTGGTCGCGGGTTCAAGTCCTGCCGGGCACAGACCGAAAACCACAGGATGGAGTTGCCGCCAATGCCGCGCCATTTGCTGGGAATGCTGACCCCGTCATCGAACACCATCCTCGAACCGGTGACCACCCGCATTCTGGCTGGTCTGCCCGATACCACCGCGCATTTCAGCCGCTTTCGGGTCACCCAGATCGCGCTCAGCGACGCCGCGCTGGCGCAGTTTCAGCGGGCTGAAATCCTGCGCGCGGCGGAATTGCTGGATGATGCGAAATGTCGGACGATCGCCTGGAGCGGCACCTCGGCGGGATGGCTGGGGTTTGATGCCGATGTCGCGCTGTGCCGGGACATCGAGGCAGCGACCGGGGCGCGGGCCTGCACGTCGGTGCTGGCGTTAAACGAGGTTTTGGCGCTGACCGGGGTGCGGAAACTGGCGCTGGTGACGCCCTACACCCAAGATGTGCAGGCGCGGATCATCGCCAATTATGCGTCAATCGGGATAGAGGTGGTTTCGGAAATCCATTGGAACCTGCGGGATAATTTCAGCTTTTCCGAAGTCGGCGGCGACGCAATCGCCCAGGCCGTGCGCGACGTTGCCGCCGCAAAACCCGACGCCATCGCAATCTATTGCACCAATCTGGCCGGCGCACCGCTGGTCGCCGGGCTGGAGGCGGCGCTCGGCATCCCGGTCTATGACACGGTGGCCACCGCGGTTTGGAAGTCGCTGCTGCTATGCGGGGTGGACCCGGCGAGGGTTGCGGGCTGGGGTCGATTATTCACCCTCCACACCTGACGGCCGCCCATTCCGACGACCACCAGCACCGCACCGGCGAACAGCGCCATCCCGCCAGGTTCCGCTACATGGATCACCCCGACGCCGGACAACGCGAAAATGAAATCGGGATCGGCACCGATTTGTGGGATGATGCTGAGGGTCAGGCTTGCCGTTGCAGTGCCATTGGCACCCGGCGCATAGACAATCGCGAAATCAGCCGGCTGGCCGGGCAGCAGGGTTTCGCCGATGAATAGTCCCAAGGTGATGAATTGCCCCGCATTTGCGCCGGAAAAGCCGATATTGGTGACCTTGTAGGCGCCAACGGTCATCGGAATGCGGATTTCCAACGTGACGGTATCAAAGCCCCCGACCGAGATCGTATCGAAGGCAATGCTGCCGACGGCCCCCGGATGCGCCGGGTCGAGGGTAAAGCTGACAAAGCTCATGTCTGGCAGAATCCCGCCCAGGCAGGCCGAGCCAGGCGGGCAAGGGATCTGGTTGGCACCGCCGGCGATGGAATAATAGCCAGGATCATCGGCGGTCGGTGCGGCGCTGCCAAACGGACAATAGCTCCCGGCGGGGCACTGGATTTGCGCCGCTGAACTGGTCGCGCCCAGGACACTGATATAGGTCCCGGCCATTGCGTAGCTCGGTGCCGAGACCCCAGCGATACAGTAGCTGCCGGCCGGGCAAACTTGTTCTGCAGCCGCACTGGTCGCGCCTGTGGTGCTGATGAAGGTCCCGGCCGACGCCGCGGTTGGCGACGATGCGGCGAGCAGGCAGTAATTGCCCACCGGGCAGGTCACCCCGGCGGCGGCGCTCGTGGCGCCGGTAACCGCGATATAGGTGCCGGCCCGTGTGGATGTTGGGGTGCCTGAGCCGGATATGCAGTAATGGCCAATTGTGCAGGTCGTGGTGGCCGTCGCCCCGAGGCCACAATAGGTCCCCGCCGGGCAGGTGACGGCCGATGCCAACGCCGACGCGCCGGCCCCGGCAATAAAGGTGCCGGCTGGCGCTTTGGTTGGTGTGGACGAACCGGTGACGCAGTAATTTCCGACAGGACACGTGCTGGCCGCTGCCGCGCTGGTCGCGCCTGCGCTGGCGATATAGCTGCCGCCTGGTGCCGATGTTGGATTGGCCGAGCCCGCTGCACAATAATTCCCGGGCGGACAGGTTACGCCCGCCGCCGCACTGGTCGCGCCGATGCCGGCAATATACGTCCCCGCCGTCGCCGGGGTGGGCAAGGCGCTGACCGCAGGGCAATAGTGTCCGGCACTGCAAACGCTGCTCCCGCCTGAAGTCGGGGGGCAATACCGTCCGGCCGGACAAGCGGTGGTGGCGGCTGCTCCCAATGGACAGAAAAATCCGCCGGGGCACGGGGTGAAGCCCGATGCCGCAGCCGGGCAGTAATACCCGGTCGGGCAAGTCGCACCGATCGCGACCCCTGTTGTGCAGTAAGTTCCGGCGAGGCAACTGGTCGGCGCGGTGGCACCGGTCGGGCAAAAGCTTCCGGCCGGGCAGGTCACGCATGATGCGCCGCTGGCATAGCTGCCGGATGAGCAAACTGCGGCATTGGCCTTGGGCGGCAATGCCAGCCAAGCAACGGCAAGCAGGGCGCCGAAAAACGCCGCTTTCCAGACCCTCGCCATGCATACAGCCATCAGATGCGCCATTCAATTTGGATTGCCTGGACATTGGCCCAGGCAGCCGACGGCGGATAAAGCAATTACGCGTGAATCCGGGCCGGCCCCGGTTTTCACGCCCCGCGATCCTATTCCGCGCCTGACTGTTTCGACCGGGCTAGCCGTCCGATCACGCGCCGGCTAGAGTTGGCGCAACATCAAACGGGAGCGTCCGCCATGATCCATGTTCTTGCCATCATCACCACCAAACCCGGCCTGCGCGACGACGTGCTGGCCGCCTTCCACGCCAACATGCCCGCCGTGCACGCCGAAAAAGGCTGCATCGAATACGCGCCCGCGATTGACGCCGAAGGCATGGGCGGCATGCAAACCCGCCTCGGCCCCGATAGTTTTGTGGTGATTGAGAAATGGGCGACCGCCGAAGACCTCGCCGCCCACGGCGCCGCCCCGCACATGGTTGCCTATGGCAAGGCCAATCGTGACCGGGTCATCGGCCGGGTGCTGCATTTCCTCACCACCGCCTGATCCGGAAGATTTACCATGGATTTCAGCCTCTCGCCCGAGCTTGAACGCAAGCGCCGCCTCGTCCGCCAATTCGTCCAGGATCGCCTGATCCCGCTCGAAAGCGATCGCGCCAGCTATGATGCCCATGAAAACATTCAGCATCATTTGCTGGGTGAATTGCGCCGCGAAACCCGCGCACTTGGTATCTGGGCGATCCAGTCGCCGGTGGCGCGCGGCGGTGGCGGGCTGTCCATGGTCGAGCAGGCGGTGCTGCTGGAAGAAATGAACCGGTCGATCTTCGGCCCGGTATGTTTCAATTCCGCCGCCCCCGACGACGGCAATATGCGGGTGCTGTCCCAGGTCGGTACCAAGGCGCAGCAGGATCGCTGGCTGCAACCAATCATCGATGGCCGCATCAACTCCGCCTTTATCATGACCGAGCCGATGGACGAAAACGGCGAAGGCTGCGGGTCTGACCCGTCGCTAACCCTGACCGAGGCAACCCGAACCAATACCGGCTGGAAAATCAACGGCCATAAATGGTTCAGCACCGGGGCGGAAACCGCGCAGCATTTCATGTTGATGGCGCGAACCTCCCCCGATAGCCGCAAGGGGCTGACCGCCTTTTTGTTCGACCGCGATCAGCCGGGCTGGCGTATCGTCCGCCGCATCCCGATCATGGGGCCGGAAGAACATGGCGGACACTGTGAACTCGCGTTCGAGGGTCTCGAAATCCCCGATGAAAACCGGCTGATGGAAATCGGCGACGGGCTGAAGCTGACCCAGATACGGCTGGGACCGGCGCGGCTGACCCATTGCATGCGCTGGCTTGGCCTGGCGCGGCGCTGCCTCGAAATCGCCCAGGACTATGTCAGCAAGCGCAAATCGTTTGGTGGCCGGTTGATCGACCATGAAAGCGTGCAGACCCTGATCGGTCAGGCCGGGATGGAAATCCAGATGGGCCGGCTGCTGACCATGCATGCCGCCTGGACGCTGGATCAAGGCGATTTCGCCAAAAAAGAAGTGTCGATGGCCAAGGTTGTGGTTGCCGACGCGCTGCACAAGGCCGCCGATACCGCCTTGCAATTGCTCGGCGCGCGCGGTTATTCCAAGGATACCATCGTGGAATGGGTCTATCGCTACGCCCGTCAGGCGCGGCTGGTGGATGGCGCCAGCGAAGTGCATCGCATGGTGCTGGCCAACACTATGATCCGTGACGGGCAGAACTTCTTCAGCTGGCCGGTGGGCGACTAATACCAAGCGCCCTTGATGTTGACCCATGAAGAATGGGTCAACGGCGCTTGGTATAAGTCTTTGCTTGGCGCACCGCCGCCGGCCAACCCGGTGCGCAATACCAAGCGCCCGAATGGCTGGAAGAGTCAGCCATTCGGGCG
>JANYCX010000211.1 GCA_025360065.1 Acetobacteraceae bacterium
GTTTTTGGTGGCTTCACCAAAAGCGTGAATCACTCGCCCATGCTCAGCGTGTGATCGTTTTTGGTGGCTTCACCAAAAGCGTGAATCACTCGCCCATGCTCAGCGTGTGATCGTTTTTGGTGGCTTCACCAAAAGCGTGAATCACTCGCCCATGCTCAGCGGAGTCTGCCATGCCGACCTTCACCTTAGACGGATCGAACCTGCCGATCAGCATCACCGCGCTGGTCATTGCCGGCTGGGCCGGGAGGGATGCCGCCGCGGTCCAGCACCACATCGACGAACTGGCCGCAATCGGGGTCAAGCCGCCGCGCGTGACGCCGCTATTTTATCGAGTCGGGGCCGACCTGCTGACCACGGCGGCCACGATCGAGGTCGCCGGCAGCGGATCGACCGGGGAAGCCGAAGCAGTGCTGATCGGCCATGCAGGCGACATGCTGGTCGGCGTCGGGTCCGATCATACTGACCGAATGGCCGAGGCCGCCGGGGTTACCTGGTCCAAACAAATGTGCCCCAAGCCGGTCAGCGCGGAGCTGTGGCGCTATGCCGATGTGGCACCACACTGGGATCAGCTCGAATTGTTGTCGCGGGTCTTGCAAAACGGCGTCTGGCGCGACTATCAGCGCGGCGCGATGACCGGTCTGCGCCATCCCGACGATCTGGTGGCCCGTTACACCGGCAGCGCCCGCCTCGACGACGGCACGGCGATGTATTGCGGCACCATGCCGGCGATCGCGCCGATCAGTTTCGCGGATGGGTTTGCCGCGACCTTGTCCGATCCGGTTCTTGGTCGGACCTTGATGTGCCGCTACGCGATCCTTGCGCTGCCACTGGCCGATTAGCCGCCAATGTCCTAACCCTGCATAGCTACCGCTATAGCGTCTATCTGCGCGTCGTCTCTAGAGCGTGAGCCGTTCAGGTTGAACCGGCAAACCCGCTCTGGAGTTCAGTTTTCACGATCACCTTTATCCGATCGAATAGGCACGCCAGTCGGATGATGCTCTAACTCGGAAAAAGGCTCGACTTTGCCACCTCAACGTGGGTGAATCCACGGATAGCAAACCCGATCACGCCCGCACCATATGGACCAGACAGCGCCGTGCGATCTGGCCCTGCCGCAAAGGGGTACAAATGTCCGAGGCAGCCGAACACCCCCCGCCCCCCCATTTCCTGCGCGGTTTCGTGCGCCTCACCCAGCCTTACTGGACCGAGCCGGGCCGCTGGCGGCCGCGGGTGCTGGTGGTAATCCTGCTGCTGGTGGTCTGCGCCCAGGTCGGGCTGGCATTGCGGCTTAATCTGTGGAGCGCCGATTTGTTCAACGCGCTCGAACGACGCTCGACCGAGCACGCGATTGCCCAGATCGGCATTTTCGCGCTGATCGTGATGGGCACCATGGCCGTCAACACCGCGCATTTATACACCAGGCGCCTGCTGGATATCGACTGGCGCCGCTGGCTGACCAAGCGGGTGGTGCAGAACTGGATGAACGATGCCCGCCACTATCAGGCGAGTCTCATCCCCGGCGATCACGCCAACCCGGACGGACGCATCGCCGAGGACGTACGGATCAGTACCGAAGGCGCGATCGACCTCGCCAGCAGTCTGTTTTCCTGCGTGCTGATGCTGGTGACCTTTATCGGAATTTTGTGGTCGCTGTCGGGCTGGGTCGAGGTTGCGGGGATCAACATTCCCGGCCATCTGGTGCTGCTGGCATTGCTGTATGCCGGCATCGGCACTCTGGTGGCCTTCGTGCTTGGCCGTCCCCTGGTGCGTGCGACCAATACCCGCCAGACCCGCGAGGCAGATTTTCGCTTGAGCCTGGTGCAAGCGCTTGGGGCTGCCGAGCCTATCGCACTCGCCCGCGCCGAGCCGATCGCGCGCCAGCATATTGGCAGCCATTTCGAGGACATCGCGCCGGTCTGGCGGGATCAGTCGAACTTCCTCGCCCGGCTGGTCGCATTTTCGTCCGGTTACACCACCCTGGCAGCGGTTTTCCCGATCCTGGTCGGCACCCCACGCTTCCTGTCCGGCGCGCTGAGCCTGGGCGGTCTGATGCAATCGGCCCAGGCGTTCCAGCAGGTGACCAGCGCCTTGTCCTGGCCGGTCGATAACCTGCCGCGCATTGCGGAATGGCGGGCGTCGGTGGAACGTGTGCTGGCGCTCGTTGAGGCCGTCAATACCGTCACCCTCGAAGCCGCGCGCACCGGTTCCACCGCGATCAACCTCGATCGTGAAGGCGTGGCATGGCTCGGGGTGCGGGATTTGTGGATCGCTGCCCCGGATGGCACGGCGATGCTGGCGGATCTGACCATGCAAGTCGCCCAGGGCGAGCGGGTGCTGGTCAATGGCGATCCCGATGCCGCGGCCGCTTTGTTCCGGGTGGTGGCGGGCATCTGGCCATGGGGGCGCGGCCATGTCGATTTACCGAGTGACGACCATATGATTGCGGTCGGCCGCCGGCCGTTTTTGTCCGAAGGCACCCTGCGTGAGGTGCTCAACAGCCAGGAAGGCGGTGTTGTTCACGACGACCCAACGCTCATCGAAACCCTCGGCTCGGTGGGCCTGTCCCATCTGACCGAACGACTGGATCACGAGGCCAATTGGGATCTGCTGTTGAACGGCGCCGATTTGCAGCGCCTGTCATTCGCCCGGGTGCTGCTCTTCCGCCCAAGCTGGATCGTGCTCGGCAACGCGACCGACGCGCTCGATCCCGCATCAGCCGACGCCATGCTGCAATTATTGATCGATACCCTGCCCGACGCGGGGGTGTTCATGCTCGGCAGCCATCCCGGTTCAGCCGAAGCCTTCACCCGCCAGCTGACCCTGGAACGCGCCGCCGACGGCGAGGTGCTGCTGCACGAGGTTCATGCTCGGCGCACCGCCGCAAAAAACCCGCGAAGCCGGCGTGCGGGGTTGGTCGACTGGCTGCGGCAGGGGTTTGGCAATTGACGGTCCGGTCCGGAGCTGGTTGCCAAGGCAAGCCCTTTCATACCAAGCGCCCGAATGGCTGACTCTTCCAGCCATTCGGGCGCTTGGTATTAATCTCCCGCAAACACCGGCCGAACCTTCGCCACGAACGCATCATAAGCCCGCCCGAAATCCTTGGTTTGCATGCAGATCGCCTGTGCCTGGGCCTCGGCCTCGATGGCTGCATCAATCGACATGTCCCATTCCTGATGGATGCATTTTTTGGTCATCGCATGGGCAAAGCTCGGCCCGTCGGCCAATGATTGTGCCATCGCTTGCGCCTCAGCCAGCACAACATCCGGCGCGCAAAGCCGGTTGAGGAAGCCCCAGCGTTCCGCCTCGGCGCCATCCATCGACCGCCCGGTGTACAGCAGTTCGGCCGCCCGCCCGGCCCCGATCAGCCGGGGCAGAATGTTGCACGCCCCCATATCGGCGCCAGCCAGGCCGACCCGAGAAAACAGGAACGCGATCTTGCTGGCCAAAGTTCCAAGCCGCAAATCCGACGCCATCGCCAGGATCGCCCCCGCCCCGGCGCAAATCCCATCAATTGCCGCAATAATCGGCTGCGGACAGGCGCGCATGGCGCGAACCAGATCGCCGGTCATATGGGTGAAATCGAGCAACCCCTGCATATTTCCGGCACGCTGCATGGCAACCAGCGGACCAATAATGTC
>JANYCX010000212.1 GCA_025360065.1 Acetobacteraceae bacterium
TTGCCATGGCGGGTGATCACCACTTCCTCCCCGGCTTCGACCCGGTCGAGCAATTCGCTGAGATGCGCTTTTGCGTGCGCCAGATTGATCGCGTTCATCGCGGCACCTTATGACCAGATTTCTGGTCACTTTATAGCACAAGGATCTGCCCGCCACCAGCATAATCCTCTTGGCGCAGCGCATTCCCGCGCCCATGATGCCCAGCAAGGACCGGCGCATAGGCGGGCTTTCCCGTCGGCAAGCCCCGGCCTCGGAGGACAGCCATGCCCCACGCCCCGACCGGCCCGCGTGTCGTCGCCATCATTGGCCCCTTTGCCAGCGGCAAGTCCACCTTGTCTGATGCGCTGGCCGCCGCTGCCGGCGGACCCGCCCGGCGCGGTGCGGCCCCACGCGGCGGCACCAGGATCGCATCGTCCAGCTATCTTGATGAAGCCTGGAGCCTGATCGACTGCCCCGGCTCGGTTGAAACCATGCACGAAACCGCGGCAGCACTGGCGGTCGCCGATATCGCGGTGCTGGTGTGCGACCCCGATCCCGCCCGCGCCCTCACGGTGGCACCCTTCCTCCATCAGATCGACCAGACCGGCATCCCGGCGCTGATTTTCATCAACCGTATCGATACCTTCACCGGCCGGGTCCGCGACACCATGGCGGCCCTGCAAGGGCTGACCTCGCGCCGCCTGGTGCTGCGCGAACTGCCGATCCGCGATGGCGAAACCATCACCGGCTATGTCGATGTGGTCAGCGAGCGTGCCTATCGCTACCGGCGCGGCGAGGCGTCGGAACAAATTCCGGTGCCCGACAGCATGGCCGACCGCGAGCGTGAGGCGCGGGACGCGTTGGTCGAAGTCCTGGCCGATTTCGATGACGGGCTGTTGGAAAAAATCATCGAGGACATCAAGCCCAGCAAGGACGATATTTTCGACCGCCTGCACGCCGAGGAAGCCGACGGCACAATTTGCGAAATTCTGCTCGGCAGTGCCGAACGCGATGGTGGGGTGCGTCGCCTGTGGAAGGCGCTGCGCCACGATGCGCCAGCGCCAGAAGCCACCGCCGCCCGACTTGGCGTGGTACCCGAAGGCGGCGCGCTGGTGCAGGTGTTTCGCACCCTCAATGCCGGCCATGGCGGCAAGCTGTCCTGGGCGCGGGTGTGGCGCGGGCCATTGAAGGATGGCGCGACGTTGGATGGCAAGCGGATCGGCGGAATATGGCGGGCAGCGGATGGCGATCTGTTGAAAATCGCCGAGGCCGGCACTGGGGCAATCGTGGCGCTCGGCAGGCTGGAGGGCGTTTTGACCGGTGCTGTGCTGGGCGGTGATCTGGCAGGCTTGGCCATCGCGCCCGCCCATCCGCCGGTCTTTGCCCTGGCGATCACCACCGTCGATCGGCGCGACGACGTGCGCCTGTCCGGGGCACTGGAAAAGCTGCTCGAAGAAGATGCCGGGCTGGCGCTGCATCAGGATGCTGAACTGGGCGAAACTTTGCTGTCAGGGCAGGGCGAGTTGCACCTGAAAGCCGCGATGGACCGGCTGGCAGCGGCCTTCGGGGTGCGGCTGAAATCGGTCCGCCCGCGCACGGCCTATCGCGAAACCATCCGCCAGCCAGTGCAGCAGGCGGCGCGGCTCAAACGCCAGACCGGCGGCCATGGCCAGTTCGCCGATGTGACGCTGGAACTCGCCCCGCGCCCGCGTGGCGCCGGGTTTGCGTTCGTGGATCGCATTGTTGGCGGCACGGTGCCACGGCTGTACATCCCCTCGGTCGCAGCCGCCGCCGAAGACGCCGCCCGCAAAGGCGCATTCGGCTTCCCGGTGGTTGATATCGAGGTCGCCCTGGTCGATGGCGGGTTTCACCCGGTCGATAGTTCCGACATGGCGTTCCGCACCGCCACACGAATGGCGATGCAGGACGCGCTGCCGAAAGCCACGCCGGTGCTGCTCGAACCGATCCATGCGGTAACGATTTCAGTGCCGAACACCGCCACCGCCACCGCCCAACGCCTGGTTGGCGGGCGGCGCGGGCAAATCCTCGGCTATGGCGAACGGCCGGGCTGGATGGGCTGGGACGATGTCGAGGCGCTGATCCCGCATGCCGAACTGCATGATTTCATTGCCGAACTGCGCAGCCAGACCATGGGGCTGGGTGTGTTCCGCCACCGCTTCGATCACCTCGCCGAAGCGCCGCCTAATACCAAGCGCCCGAATGGCTGACTCTTCCAGCCATTCGGGCGCTTGGTATTGCGCACCGGGTTGGCCGGCGGCGGTGCGCCAAGCAAAGACTTATACCAAGCACCGTTGCCCCAGTCTTCATGGGTCAACGGTGCTTGGTATAAGCTGGTGCAGGAGGTTTTGCAGGCGGCGAGCTAAACCCGGACGAACCCCAC
>JANYCX010000062.1 GCA_025360065.1 Acetobacteraceae bacterium
CAAAAAAAGGAGCGCTTACTTCTAAGCCCCCGTAAACTTCGGCCGCCGCTTCTCACTGAAAGCGTTGATCGCCTCCAAATGGTCAGACGTCCGATTGGTCAGCGCCTCATACGCCATGCAGCTATCCATCATCGAATGGGCAAGCTGCTTGAGGCCGATATTGATCGCGGTCTTGGTATATTTGATCGACTTCATCGCGCCGGCGCCAATTTTTGCGGCAAAAGCTGCAACCTTGGCGTCAAGTTCAGCGGCTGGCACGCAGTAATTGATCAACCCCATCCGGGCGGCATCGGGGGCTGTTACCAGATCGCCGGTCATCAAATATTCCTTGGCGCGGGCGTAGCCGATCAGCTGCGGCCAGATCACCGCCCCACCGTCGCCGGCGGCAAGTCCAACGCGCACGTGCGGGTCGCCGATGCGGGCATGGTCGGCGGCGAAAATAATGTCGCAAAACAGCCCGATCGTGGCCCCAAGCCCGACCGCATCGCCGTTCATTTTGCAGATGATCACCTTCTCGCAGTCGAGAATGCCGAACACGATCTTTTTCGCTTCCATGATGGAACGATCGAACATTTCGGTGTCTTCATACATCTCGCGCATCCCTGCAATATCGCCGCCAGCGCTGAACGCCTTGCCGGCGCCGGTCAGGATGATGACGTCGATGGTGTGATCCATGCCGAGATCGGTAAATATGCGCGAAGTTTCCTCATGCATCGCCGCTGTCATCGCATTAAGCGTCGCGGGGCGATTGAACGTCACCGTCATGGTGCGCCCAACCTGATCGAACTTGATATATTGGTAGCCCGAATAATCGACCACGTGCATCTCTCGGTCCTCCATGATTTTTCTAACGTTAGTTCGAATCTCGTCTGGGTTCAAGCGGTCAGAGGCTGGGCAAGAATTCGCTGTGCCGAGCCAGAGGTGCCACTTGGCGCCGGCCGTCGTGGCTTTCGAGAACCGGAGCGGAGCGGCCGTTGGGCCGTGAGCACCGGAAGCGCAGAAAGTCGCGACGGATGGCGGGCACAGTAGAATTCTTGCCCGACCTCTCAAACCATCCAGCGCCCACCATCGACCACCACCGATTGCCCGGTCATGTAGCGGGCATCATCGCTGGCGAGGAAGGCCACCGCGGCCGCAATATCCTCAGGTTCGGCAAAGAAGCCGAGCGGGATGGATTTGCGGATGCCGTCGAGAAACTCCTCAGAAATCTTGTCCAGCACCCGGGTCCGGGTAACGCCCGGGCAGATCGCGTTGACGTTGACCCGGAATGGCGCCAATTCGCGGGCCAGCGATCGAGTGAAGCCGATTACCCCCATTTTGGCGGCGGCATATTCCGACAACCCGATCTCACCGGCCATCCCGGCGTTGGACGCAACGTTGACGATCTTGCCGCGCCCGGCCTCCCGCATCGCCGGCACCACCTGGCGCGACGCGATCAGGGTGGACATCAGCGACACGTTCAGCACAAAGCGCCAGACCTCGGACGATGAGTTGTAGAATTCGGACGCCCGTTCCCGCGCGCTCTGCCCGACATTATTCATCAGGATGTCGATGAAGCCGGCTTCGGCATAGATGCGCTTGAACGCATCGGTCACCAGCGCTTCATCGGTGCAATCGCCGGTAATCGTCAGCACCGTCGCACCGGCCTGCCGCGCCAGATCAGCGGTTGCCGCCAATCCATCCGCCTCCAGGTCGAGAATCGCAAGATTGGCCCCCTCGGCGGCAAAGCGCAGCGCGCTCGCCCGACCGATGCCGTTTGCGGCCCCGGTGACCACGGCGAGCCTGCCTTCAAGACGTTTCATTGTATTCCTCCAGTTTTTTTCAGCCAAGCAACATGGGGAACCGCAGTCCCCCGCCAACGGCAACAAAGTATCAAAAAGTTTTTTTGGTTCTTTTTGTTCACAAAAAGAACGCCTTGCCGTCCCTACAAACTCCGCCCGATCAACTCCTTCATAATCTCATTCGTCCCCGCATAGATCCGCTGCACCCGGGCATCGGCAAAGGCGCGGGTAATCGGATATTCCCACATGAACCCGTAACCACCATGCAGTTGCAGGCAGGCATCCAGCACCTTGCCCTGCATTTCGCTGGTCCACAGCTTCACCATCGCCGCTGTGGTGGTGTCGAGCTTGCCGTCCAGCACCAGTTCCAGGCAGCGATCAAGAAACACCCGGCCGACTTGCACCTCGGTTTTCATTTCGGCGAGTTTGAAGCGCGAATTCTGAAAATCGATCACCGCCTTGCCGAACGCTTGCCGGTTGCGGGTGTAATCGATCGTCCATTCCAGCGCCGCCTCGCAGCACGATACCGCCTGGATGCCGACATGCATCCGCTCCCAGGCGAGTTCCTTCATCATATAGGCAAAGCCGCGGCCTTCCTCGCCGATCAGATTGCTGGCCGGCACCCGCACATCGCCGAAAAACAGTTCAGACGTGTCCTGCGCCTTGGTGCCGAGCTTTTTCAGCCGACGGCCACGCTGAAAGCCCGGCCGGTCGGCTTCCACCATCATCAGGCTGATGCCGCGCGCGCCTTCGCTACGGTCGGTCTTGCAGGCCACCAGGAACAGATCGGCGGTCTGGCCGTTGGTGATGAAGGTCTTCTGGCCGGAAACGATATAATCATCGCCGTCACGCATGGCGGTGGTGCGGATGGCCTGCAAATCGGACCCCGCACCCGGCTCGGTCATCGCGATGCCGGCAATAAAGTCGCCGGTTGCCATTTTCGGCAGCCAGGCACGTTTCTGCGCCGGTGTGCCGTAATGGTCGATATAGGGGGCGACGATGTCCGAATGCAGCGCAAAGCCGAGCCCTGTCAGGTTCAGCCGGGCCTGTTCTTCCATCAGGATGATCGAATAACGCCGATCCGCCCCCGCGCCGCCCCATTCCGCCGGGATCGCCGCACATAGAAAACCCTGCTCGCCGGCCTTCTTCCAGGCCCAGCGCGGCACTTCGCCCTGATCTTCCCAGTCGCCATGATGCGGCGCCAGTTCGCGCTCCAGGAAGCGCCGCACTGATGCGCGGAAAATCTCGTGTTCCTCGGAAAACAGGGTTCGTTGGATCATTTTTCCCTCCGGCGGCGTTCAAGGTTTTCTAACAGGTGTTTGATTTAATGCGCAAGCACAGCTAGCCTACAAGTTCAAATCAGCCGGCGAGGAGACCACAATGATCATCGAAAAGCGCACCTACACCCTACTGCCCGGCATGATGCCAGCCTTCCTCGCGCTTTACGAAGCCGAAGGTCTGGCACTGCACACCAAATATCTGCCGATGCTCGGCTATTTCACCTCCGATATCGGCCCACTTATACCAAGCGCCCTTGATGTTGACCCATGAAGAATGGGTCAACGGCGCTTGGTATAAGTCTTTGCTTGGCGCACCGCCGCCGGCCAACCCGGTGCGCAATACCAAGCGCCCGAATGGCTGGAAGAGTCAGCCATTCGGGCG
>JANYCX010000064.1 GCA_025360065.1 Acetobacteraceae bacterium
CACCGCCGCCGGCCAACCCGGTGCGCAATACCAAGCGCCCGAATGGCTGGAAGAGTCAGCCATTCGGGCGCTTGGTATAATCAGGCGATTTCCAGCAGCACCGGCACATGGTCGGATGGCTGCACCCGGTCCCGCTCGGCGCTGTCGGGGGCGCAGGCAACGAGGCGTTCGGCCACCCGCGCAGACAGCAATGCGTGATCGATGCGCAGCCCGGCATTGCGCTGGCGTGCGCCAGCCTGATAGTCCCAGAAGGTGTAAACCGGGCCGGTTGGGGTAATTGCCCGTACCGCATCGGTCAGGCCGAGCCATAGCAAGGATCGGTAACGCGCACGAGTTTCCGGCCGCACCAGCGCGTCGCCAGGCGGTAGCGCACCCTTGGCATAATCGACATCTTCGGGTGCCACGTTGAAATCGCCCGTCACCACCAGATCGCGATCCTGATCCAGCAATTCCGCGACGCGGGCATGCAGCGCATCCATCCAGGCCAGCTTGTAGGCGTAACCGTCATCCCCGCCCGAATTACCGTTGGGGAGGTAAATCCCGATCACCGTGAGATCGCCGATCGCGACTTCGATATAGCGCGCCTGGGCGTCATCGTCGGGCAGGCCGGGCAGATTCCGGTGCACCACCTCGAACGGCACCCGCCCGAGGGCTGCGACGCCATTATAGGCTTTCTGCCCGACGACCTCCGCATGATAACCGAGTGCGGCGAAATCGGCAGGGAAGGCTGCTTCCTCACATTTCAATTCCTGCAACAGCAGCAAATCCGGCTGCACCCGTTTCAGATAATCGGTGACATGGGTCGCGCGTTGACGGATTGAGTTGACGTTCCAGGTGGCAATCCGCACGGTCGGGTCAGTCCACCGAAAAGCTGGTGCCGCAGCCGCAGGCGGACACCGCATTGGGGTTCTTCACCGCGAAATGGCTGCCCATCAGGCTGTCGGTGTAGTCGAGCTCTGATCCCGCCAACAGATCGAGGCTCACCGGATCGATCAGCACGGTGGCCGCGTCCTGCGCGATCACCACGTCATCCTCGGCAATTTCGCGGTCGAGTTCGAATTTATATTGAAAGCCGCTGCAGCCGCCGGCAAGCACCGCAACGCGGAGCGACTGGGCGCCACCTTCGGCGGCAACAATTTCCGCGATCCGGGTTGCGGCGCGGTCGGTCAGGCGGAAGTGGGGGGCGCTGTCTTGGGGCATGTGTAGAATATAGGGAGGAAAGGAATACAGAACAAGGCAAGGTCTTTGTGGGGGGCAGGGTTTATCGAGCCGCCGGCTTGATCGCCACCGTGCCGATATCAACGCCAAGCTTTTCCACCATCGCGAGGAGAATGGCGTTTTGATATTCAAGATGGCGCAAAACCTCGGCAATTTCGTCTTCGGCACGAACATTGACCTCAAGGTCATGTTCGGCGCGCAATTCGGTATGGTGGCCCTGAACATTCTGCCCGACCATGATAAGCGGCATCAGCAGGATTTGAATGACGTTGGAAATGAACAGCCAGAACACGAAGGCAGCAGGCGGATCGAATTGCAAGGCCGGCGGGGCAAGCAGGTTCCAACCCAGCCACAGCACCGTCCAGGTAAAAATGATCAGGAAGAAGCCCATCGAACCGACATGGTTGGTGATCCATAACGCGAGCCGATCAAGCCCGGTGACTTGCTCGCGCGCCTCGGCGTGCACATTGCGCAGCGGCTTGCGCCGGGCGAGCACGGCTTTAACGTCAATCGGTTGGGTCATGGTGTCAGGTTCTTTCAATACATCAGCGCCGGATCGAGAATGTTGCGCATTCCGTCCAAGCGGCCATCGAGCCAGCATCGCAGATTATGGCAGAAAATATCAACGATGCGGCCATTCTCACCACCGACGGTGCTCGCCGAATGCGGTGAAATTAGCACGTTTGGCAGGTCCCAAAGCGGGCTGGTTGGGTGCAAAGGTTCGTCCCGCACCACATCCAACCCGGCAAAGCCAATATGGTTGCGGCGCAGCGCGTCGATCATGGCGTCTTGGTCAATGATCACGCCGCGGGCGATGTTGACCAGGGCGATGCCTGGCTTCATCGCGGCGATGGCTGCGGCATCAATCAGATTGTCGGTGGACGGCGTATGCGGCACGGTGATCACCATTGCGTCCGCCAGCCCGAGCGCACGGTGCAAATCACTGATCGGCCAGATTTCATCGAACTGGTCGTTATGGGCGCGGGCACGGGCCGGATCGCGGGCGAGCGCGATCACCCGCATGTCAAATGCCCGGGCAAGCTTGGCGCAGCCGCGGGCGAGATCGCCGGCGCCAATGATGACCAGGGTGCGGCCGGCGATTTCGGCGCCGCAATAGCGCTGCCAGCGATGGCTGAACTGTTCGGCATGCAGATGCCGCAAGCCGCGAAAATGTTGCAGCAGCGCCATGAAGGTGAATTCGGCAAGCGGGCGGGCATGCACTCCGCGCGCGGTGGTGACCAGAATGCCGCGCTCGGCCAAACCAAGGCGCGCCGCCGCCGGGCCGACGCCGGTCGAGGTGGTCTGGATCCACCGCAAATTTGGCGCGTGATTGAGGTCTTCGGCAGTCGGCAGGTCGAACAGAATATCGGCCTCCCCCAGCAGCACCTGCCAACGTTCGGTTTGCGCGGGTGATCGGGTGAAGCCCGCACCGGTGTGATCGGCGGCGTAGCGTGGCTGGGGCAGTAATTCTGGCGCGTGCAGGACATGCAATTCGCGGTCGAGCCCACGGATGCGGGCGACGTGCTCGGCTTCCAGCGGGGAGGCGATAAGGATGGTTTGCGTCACGCGATCGGGCTCCATTCGCCACACATAAAGGTGGCTTTAGCCGCCGAGATAGGCGGCGATCACTGCGGGGTTTTCGGCGATTTCTGCGGCTGTGCCTTGCAGCACGATCCGCCCGGTTTCCAGCACATAGGCATAGTCGGCGATTTCCAACGCGGCAGACGCATTTTGTTCCACCAGCAGGATCGTCACCCCGTCCGATTTCAGTGCGGCGATGATGGCAAAAATTTCTTCGACGAAAAGCGGCGCAAGGCCCATGCTGGGCTCATCCAGCAGCAGCAATTTCGGCGCGCCCATCAGGGCACGGGCCAGCGCCAGCATTTGCTGCTCGCCGCCCGATAACGATCCCGCCAATTGGCTGCGGCGTTCTTCCAAGCGGGGGAAACGCGCCAGCATCGCGGCCTCCCGGCGCAAGGCGGCCTCGGGTTCAAGCCAGGCGCCGATGCGGAGGTTCTCGGCAACCGTCAGCTCGGCGAAAATTTGCCGTCCTTCCGGCACCTGGCGTAGACCGGCGGCGGCGATGCGATGGGCCGGCCAGCCAGTGATGTCGGTGCTGTCGAAACGAATACGACCGGCGCGCGGCGGCCGCAACCCTGACACGGCCCGCATGATGCTGGTTTTGCCAGCGCCGTTGGCACCGATCAGGCAAACGATCTGGCCTGGTTCGATCCGCAGATCGACGCCTTTCACAGCCTCAGTGCGGCCATAGGCGATGTGCAGCTTTTCAATGGACAGGCTGGTCATGCCGCGTTCAATTTCGCTGCCACCTTGGCGCCGAGATAGGCGGTGATCACGCTAGGATCGCGGCGGATGTTCGCAGGCGGGCCATCGGCGATACGGCGGCCGAAATTCAGCACCGTGACGCGGTCGGCAAGGCGCATCACAAAGCCCATGTCGTGCTCGACGAGCAAGACCGTGGTGCCGGCGTCGCGGATGCGGCGGATGAGATCGGAAAGTGCGGCGCCTTCGGCGGGGTTCATGCCGGCCGCCGGTTCATCAAGCAACAGCAGGCGCGGGTGGCCGGCGATCGCCCGGGCAATTTCGAGGCGGCGCTGATCGCCATAGGCGAGGGCTGCCGCGCGATCATCGGCGCGGGCGGCAAGCCCGACCAGATTGAGGGCGGCGCGGGCGCGGGTGACGGCGTCCTGTTCCTGGCGGCGGAACATCGGCAATCGCAGCAAGGTGGCCGCAATCCCCGCGGTAATGGCGGAATGCAGCCCGGTGAGCACGTTTTCCAGCACCGTCATGCTGGCGAAGACGCGGATGTTCTGAAAGCTGCGCGCCATGCCCATGCCCGCGTGGGCATGGGCGGGCAGCGCGGTGATGTCGGCGCCGTCAAGACTAATGCGGCCGGATGTCGGCAGCATCAGGCCGCTGATCAGGTTGAACATGGTGGTCTTGCCGGCGCCGTTCGGGCCGATCAGCGCGTGGATACTGCCGGCCTCGACCGCGAGATCGACCGCATCGACCGCGACCAGCCCGGCGAAATGCATGCTCAGCGCTTCAGTGCGCAACAAGGTCATGCCGCGCGCCGCCGCATGGTCCAGGGCAGGATGCCGTTGGGCAGATAGAGCACCGCCAGCACGATGATCACCCCGTTGAACACCAACCGCAAATCGGCGAAGCCACGGAGCATTTCCGGCAACAGGGTCAAAATCCACGCCCCGATGACGGGCGCAAATGGCGAGCCGATGCCACCGAGCAGAGCATAGGATAAAATCGTGACGGCCGGTTCGAAGCCGTATTCATTGGGGCCGATGAAGCTGGAAACATGGGCGCTGAGCGCACCGGCCAATCCCGCCAATACCGCCGAAGTCAGCAGCGCGCCCAATCGGTAGCGCGCGACATTTACCCCCATGGTGGCGGCGGCGACCTCGTCTTCGCGTATTGCCTCCATCGCGCGGCCAATCGCGCTGCGCCCGATCAACCAGAACCCCAGCAACGCCAGGATCAGCAGGCTGTAAATGCTGACCACGCCCGCCCGTTCCGGAATGCCGGAAATTCCCAGCGCCCCGCCGACATAGTCGATGTTAAGGTAGGCGGCGCGCAGAACCTCGCCCAGGCCAATGGTGGCGATGGCGAGATAAACCCCGGATAGCCGTAAGGTTGGCGTGCCGATGGCGAGCGCGAACAGCACCGGGGCGATGGTGGACGCCGGCAGCACGATGGCAAATGGCAGATGCAGTTTTAAGGTCAGCAGCGCGGATGAATAGGCGCCCAGGCCCATGAACGCCGCCTGACCAAGCGACAGCTGCCCGACCGACAGCACCACATACATCGACAACCCCAGCAAGCCATTGACCCCGAGCGCGTAAACCACGTTCTGGTAGGTCCACAGGAAATCATCCAACCAAATCGGCATGTTACGCCCGCCGGATTTGGGTGCGGCCAAACAGGCCGGACGGGCGGGTCCACAGCACCACCACCAAAATCGCGAAGGCAACCGCTTCCTTGAGGCCGGAGGAGACGTAGCCGGCGGTCAATACCTCAATCACCCCCAACAACACCCCCGCGATCAACGCGCCGCGAATATCGCCGAGGCCGCCAATAATGATGACCACGAAGCCGCGCAGCATCATGGCTTCCCCCATGTAAGGCTGGATGGCGTTGAAGTTGAGGCCGATCAACACCCCGCCAGCGCCGGCCAGGGTGCCGCAGATGAAGCTGACCAGGGCTGCGAGCCGTCCGGTATTGATCCCCATCAAGCCCGCCGCATCGGGATTTTCCGCCATCGCCCGCAAAGCGAGGCCGATCGGGGTGAGGCGCATCAGGGCGAGCAGCGCGGTGACCATCACCCCGGTTGCGATGAGCACCAGGATTTGCGCATTCGTGATGCGCAGCGGGCCGAAAATCATCGCCTCACCCCCCAGAACCTCAGCCGGCAGGCGACGGATGTCCGGACCGAGCCAGGCAGTCATGCCAGCATAAAGCGCGAGAACCGCGCCAAGGGTAACCATCAGGGAGGAGAGTTCGGGGGCGTTGATCCGTCGCAGCCGCGCCAGCAACAGCCAATCCAACACCACCGCGATGGCGCCGACCGCGACGGCCGCGGCAGGCAATGCCGCCCAGATTGGCCAGCCAACGTTGCGGGTCAGAAACAATGCCACGAACGCGCCGGCGGAGAAATAGAAGCCATAGGTGAGGTTCACCACCCGCAACACCCCAAACATCAGGGTGAATCCGAGCGCAAACAGCGCGTAAGTGCTGCCCAGCAGGACGCCGTTGGTGAGCTGCTGGGCGAGCATGGCTACTTACTGCGCGATGCCGAACTTGCCGCCGCGCATTTCGAGCACGACCACACCGTCCGATGATGCAGGATCGCGGCCGGCGGTGAATTTGAACGGACCCATCACACCGTTGAAATCAATCTTGCCGAGGACTGCGTTGATTTTCTCGCTGTCGGCGGCACCGGCGCGGTCGATGGTTTGGGCCACGATCTTCATCGTGTCATAGGCCTGGGCGGCGAACTGGTCGGGCGCCTTGTTGTATTTGGCGGTGAAGGCGGTAACGAAGCCGGTGTTCATCGCATCGGGTTTGGCAATGAACCACGGGCTGCCGACCAGCATGCCATCGGCCGCGGCCCCGGCGATTTCTCCTAATTTGGGGGAGTTGGAGCCGTTGCCGCCAAGCAGCAGGGTCTCCTTGGGAATGCCCAGCGACCGCGCTTGCAACACCACGCCGGACACTGGTTCAACCAGCGCCGAAATGCCGATCGCATCCGGCTTCAAGCCTTTGATCTTGGTGATCTGAGCGGAGAAATCGGTGTCCTTGGAGCCGAAGGTTTCGATGGTGAGGATCTTCAGCCCAAGCTTCTCGGCAGCGGCCTTCATCACGTCAAAACCGGATTTCGAAAATGCATCATCATTGGCATACATCAGGGCAATGGTCTTCACGCCGCGCGACTGGGCCTTTTTGAACGTCACCGGGACTACGTCCGCTTCGGGCAGCGAGGTGCGCCAGATATAAGGGCCGATTTCGGTGATGCCGGCGGCGGTGGTCGAGGTGCCGACGGTGGGGATTTTGCGTTCGTTGGTAACCGGGCCGACGGCGAACATTTCGTTCGACAGCGTCGGGCCGATCACCAGCACCACCTTGTCGCGGCCGATCAGCTTGCGGGCGGCGTTGATCGCCTGGTCCTTGTTGCCGGCGGAGTCTTCAACCGTGAGGACGATCTTCTGGCCGCCAAGGACGCCCTTTTGGTTGATTTCGTCGAGCGCGAGGTCGAGGCCGGCCTTAATCGCGATGCCATAGGCAGCGGCGGGGCCGGAGAGGATTTCGATTGCGCCGATCTGGACTTGCGCCGCGGCAAGGGTCGGGAAGGCGGCAGCGGCGATGATGGCCGCGGCGCCGGCTAGGAAATGGGAGCGGTTCATGGTGGGGCGGTCCTCCGGTGAGTTGGGGGGAACTTAGCGGAAAGATGGGGTGGGGTGAAGGGATGCTGCTTTTCGGACCAAGTAGGGTGGGTAAGCGAAGCGCCACCCACCAACGCAAGTTGCAATGAATTCCGGCCAATGAGTGTCATTCTGATGACATCGAACCACCAACGTTGCATTGCGTAGGTGACTGGCGCTTCGCTTACCCATCCTTGTCGTATCCATCCATGCCACATTGAGGATGTTCCGAAGGGAATGCCCTGTCCTGGGTTGGTGCCCAGGACAGGGTGGCTGGTGTCGGATCGTTCCACCCTTGGTCTTTTGGACCATGCCGTAGCTTGATCGCACCAGCCTCTTCATTGGACCCGGATGGTTACCGGAACTTCGTGTTCGTCTGACAAGGAAGGGTCGAAGAAGATGTCACACTGTAGCACGCTACGGCGGGCTGCTAGGTAGCGGCGGGATTTTAGATAGGCGCACGAAACGGCGCAGTTCAGCAATATTATGGCAAATGCGTTGGCCGCGGCCAGGCTTCGTGAATAGGATTTTGTCGCTTTTCACTTCGACCACAAATCCATCCCGTTCTGCACGGACCACCATGACATGTATTTCGTTAGAGTTTGGAAAATCTTGGGGCCGATCTGTAGGTCGAGAGTCTGGACCATATTCCAAGGAATCCCTAGATGGGTGGGATTCGGGGGGAGAGCTTGGATATCGCGCATCCGAGTCTCTCGGGATATCATGCCGGTTGGCCGACGTTGATCCATCCTTCTGGGACCAATTCGCCGTTGGTAGGGTATTCAAAAATTGCTCAGCAGCCAACGCCAATCTTCTGCTAGCGTCGGCCGATATTTTGGATTGTTCGGCTATCTCCATCAACAGAAATAAAACCGACCCTGATGCACCAAATATTGCAAATCCGGCCATACCTCCCAACAGAGCCCCAAACAATGGATTTGACGTCATTGCGACGTAGCCAAAAACCAAGGCAAAAATCGTTCCGATAATAGTGCCAAAGACCAGAATTGTCTCGGTAACGGAAATGATAAGGCGTCGGAAATCACCCACGGAATTGTAACCCTCGATCACGCGCGCGATGCAGTTAACCTTCCAATTGGAAACAACATTTTCGCCGCCGTCAAGCCGCCACCGAAACCTTCCTCGGCCGCCCACCTTTCGCGCCATTCGCCTGCGCACTTTCCCGCTTCTTCTCCGAAGTCACCGATCCGCCGCGTTTGCCAAGCACGGCGGCCATCGCGCCCGGCGTTGCGAGGGCGGCAATCAAGCCTTGAACGCTGATGGTGATGTCATGGGCATCAAGCTTAATCCCATAGCCAACCGGGGACAGGCGCAGCTTGACCATGTCGGCTGCCGGAACGTCGCGGAATTCGGCAATCATCGCGCGCGGCAGGCGCACGGCGGCACCATCGGTTAGCTCGATTTCGATGGTGTCGCGAACGGAATTGTACAGCACGCTAGCGGCACGGCGTTCGGTCCGGCGGCGTTGGCGGCCGGCGGCGAGGGCTGCTTGCAGTTCATCGTCGGTGGTCGGATCAAAATTCGCGTTCATCGTTCAATTCCTTGGCCGGCTGCCATTTTATGGGTGCGACCGTCATGCAGATGTATCGTTAGCGCACTGCCGTCTGCCGCATCATAGCGCGCTGTGCGGATTTGCACTGCGTTGCGTTCGTATCCAAGCAGCAATTTCAGCGCAGGCACTCCCACATTCACCCATCGGTTATCGAGGCAGCAAGTTCCGATCTTCTCCCACCAGGCAAGCCGGCAGCGGGCGAGGTCCGCCGCTATGGAAGCTTTGATGCGGTCTATTGTCCGTGCACTCGGTGCTTCGTCAAGCGGGTCAATATCCATTAAAGTCACAAGGTCAGTGACAAATGAAAATCCGAACCGCGCTTCCCATGGCACTTCTTCGTTCTCGACATGCAGATGCGGCGGGCAATGCTCGTCGCGCAGCAGCAATTCGACGTGGAGACCGGTTTGCGGCACGGCGAATAGCTTCATAGTGGAAAATAACCCATTCGCTTGGGTTTATCAAGAGGAGAATTCAGTTTGGCCTAGCGGGCGGTGGCGGCACGACCAAACGGCAGAATACGACCGGCAAATTCGATTTCGAAGATAGCGTCTGCCAATTCGGCAGGATTGTCTCGACACTGCCCGACTGTCATCCCAGCGATCTCTGCCAGGATTTCGGCGTGGTTGATCCGGGTGTGTAAAGTGCGGACGGTGGTTGCGCTGCTACCCAGGAGACGACAGTCGGATTGGGAGCGACGCGCATCAGTTCCGAAATGACATTGGTGTCGAGGACGATCAAGGTTCGAAAAGGATCGCCGGGGCGAGGTTCAATTCCGGACCTTGTGCCAGCACGGTATTCAAGATGCTGCGGCCTTCCACATCAACGAAATCAATAAACACACCGCATGCGTTGATAGCAAAAACCAACCTATCCCGCGCCAATCTTCGGGATCAGCACAATCTCGGCATTTTCCGGCAGCTTCTCCGAATGGGCGTCTTGAAAAATAACCCCATCAATCGCCACCGCCATAAATTCGGCGACATGGTGCCCGAGCCCCGGGAAACGCTGATCGAGCTCGCGCACCATTCGTCCAATCGTATCGGCCGTCACCTCGATTTCGCTGATCCCGCCGGTAAATTCCCGACAGGTCGATCCTGAGATGACGACCTTGGGCATTTAGCCTTGGCCCGCATCCAACGCCGCGCGCACTTTCGGTGGCGACATCGGCAGCGAGTGCAACCGGATGCCGATGGCATCACGGATTGCGTTGCCGACAGCGGCCATCGGCGGGACAATCGGCACTTCGCCGACGCCGCGCACCCCGAACGGATGGCGGGTGTTCGGTACTTCGACCAGCACGGCCTCGATCATCGGCAGATCGGACGCAACCGGGACGCGGTAATCGAGGAAGCCGGCATTATCCATTTTGCCTTAGGCACCATAGATATATTCCTCGTTCAGCGCCCAGCCGATGCCTTGCACTGCACCGCCCTGGATTTGGCCTTCGACGTAGGACGGATGGATGGCGCGACCGACATCCTGGATGGCAGTGTAGCGGATGATCGTGGTTTGGCCGGTTTCGCGGTCAACCTCAACGTCGCAAATATGCGCGCCGAATCCGGGGCCTGCGCCCTGGGCGTTGACCGAAACTTCCGACCCGATCGGGCCGCCGGTCTTGCCGGCTTTCGCCGCAATCGCCGCCAGCGATAGCGGGTCGAACCCGCCAGCATTGGCGCCGGCCGGGACTGCCTGGCCGTCTTTCCAGTCCACCGCATCGGGGCTGATGTCCCAAATCATCGCGGCGCGTTGCTTCAACTGCTCGATGACCTTTTCGGTCGCCTGCACCGTCGCCATGCCGGTGGCATAGGTGACGCGGCTGCCGCCGGTCACATTGGTGAAGCCGATCGATGCCGTGTCGCCGATGATTGGGCGGACATTATCAACAGGAATGCCGAGCACTTCGGCGGCCATCATCGCCATTGACGCGCGTGATCCGCCAATGTCAGGGCTGCCCGACACAACGCTGACACTGCCGTCTTCATTAACAAACACCGACGCCGAGCTTTCGCCGCCGATGTTGAACCAGAAGCCGGTGGCGATGCCACGGCCCTGGTTCTTGCCGAGCGGCGCTTTCCAGTGCGCGTGCGACTTGGCGGCGGCAAGCACCGCCTCATAGCCGATTTCCGGAAAGGTCACGCCATAGACGGTTTTGGTGCCGGCCTTGGCGGCGTTTTTTTCGCGGATGGTGATCGCATCCATGCCAAGCTGGCGGGCGAGATCATCGACCACCTGTTCGGCGGCGTAGGATGAAATCGGCGCACCGGGGGCGCGATAGGCGGCGACTTTGGCGCGATTGGAAATCACGTCGTAGCCGGTCACATGCACGTTGGCGATGTCATACATCGCGAATGCGCACATCAGGCCGGGCTGCACCGGCGATCCCGGAAACGCGCCCGCCTGGTATTTGAGCACGGCTTGGGCGGCCACAATGGTGCCGTCCTTCATCGCGCCCATTTTCACTTCGACCACCGCGCCCGATGTCGGGCCGGATGCGCGGAACACTTCCTCGCGCGTCATCACCAGTTTCACCGGCTTGCCCGAAATCTGCGACAGCTTCAACGCAACCGGCTCAAGATACACGATGGTCTTGCCACCAAAGCCGCCGCCGATTTCGAGCGGAATAACCCGGATGTTGGAGATTTCCATCCCTAGCAGCTTGGCGCAGAACGACCGGATCATGAAATGACCCTGGCTCGACGCATAGACCGTCGCCTGGCCGTCGGCGCCGATGGTGGCAACGCAGGCATGCGGCTCAATATAGGCCTGATGCACCGCGGCGGTCACGTAACGACCTTCGGCAATCACATCGGCCTTGGCGAAGCCGGCATCGATATCACCCGACTTCAGAATAATCTTTTTGGCGATGTTCGACGGCGTGGTCGGCTTGGGGTCAACGCCGGCGGTGAACAGGTTTTCGTCAAGGATCGGCGCGCCGGGCGCCATCGCTTCTTCGACATCGATCACATGCGGCAGAACTTCGTAGGTCACTTCGATCAGCGCCAGCGCCGCTTCGGCAATCGAGGGCGACATGGCTGCGACGGCGGCCACTGCGTGGCCTTCGTAAAGTACCTTGCCGCGCGCCATCACATTGAGCGACTGGTCACGGAAATTGGTCGGGCCTTCGCCGACGAACGCCTCTTCCGAGGTGATGTTCGGCAAATCCTCGGCCGTCATCACTGCCTTCACGCCGGGCAAAGCTTTTGCTTTGGACGTATCGATCTTGATGATCCGGGCATGCGCGTGCGGACTGCGCAGGATGCGGCCGGTCAACTGGCCGGCGAGGCGGAAATCGGCGCCGTAAACCGCGCGACCGGTAACTTTTTCGACGCCATCAGGGCGGTCGGGGCGGGTGCCGACGACGCGCAGATCAGACTTGTTGCCAATATAGGTCATGTTTCAAGCTCCTCGCATTTCGGCCGCGGCGTCCATTACGGCGCGGACAATTTTGTCGTATCCGGTGCAGCGGCACAGATTGCCGGCCAACCAGAAGCGCACTTCGGTTTCGGTCGGGTTGTTGTTCTTTTCGAGCAGTGATTTCGCCGCCACCAGGAAGCCCGGGGTGCAGAAGCCGCATTGCAATGCGGCGTGCTCGATGAACTTGCGCTGCAACGGGTGCAGCGTGTCGCCGGTCGCCACGCCTTCGATGGTCTGAATGGTCGCACCTTCGGCTTCGACCGCGAGCACGAGGCAAGCGCAGACCAGCCGGTCATCGACGATGACCGAACATGCGCCACAATCGCCCGAGCCGCAGCCTTCCTTGGTCCCGGTCAGGCCAACTTCGTCGCGCAGCGCGTCGAGCAGGGACAGGCCGGCTTCGGCGAGGAATTCCGCCGGTTCGCCGTTGATCGTCGTGGTGACATGGGTTTTGCTCATGGTCTCAGGCTCCCGCGCGCTGAAAGGCAATGGCGGCAACACGACGCGCGAGCACGCCGGCAACCTTGGTGCGATATTCGATAGTGCCGCGCTTGTCGGTGATCGGCTTGCACACCGCCTGGCATTCGGCGTCGAGCTTGGCCAACACGGCGTCGGTCAGCTTGTTGCCAATCAGGGCGGCGGCAGCACCGGCGACCACCAGCTGGGTCGGGGCAACCGCACCCAACGCAACCTTGGCGGCGATGCAAACGCCATTGGCATCAAGTGTCACCGCAATGGCGCAGCCAACCACGGCAATGTCCATTTCCGTGCGCGGAATGAAGCGCAGATAGGCATCGCCCGAGCGTGCTGGTTTTTTCGGCAGACGGAATTCGGTGATGAATTCGCCCTTGGCGAGGCTGGTGCGGCCCGGCGCGGTCACAATCGCCTCGACCGGCACTTCGCGGGTGCCGGCAGGGCCGGCAATCACCGCAATCGCTCCAGCGGCAATCATCGCCGGCGGCGAGTCGGCGCCCGGCGATGCGTTGCATAAATTGCCGGCGAGGGATGCGCGGCCTTGCACCTGGGTGGACCCGATCAGGTTGGTGGCTTCCACCACCCCCGGCCAGGCTGCCACCAAGCCAGCATGTTCACCCATCAGCGCGCCCGAGGTGGCAGCGCCAATCACGAACGCTCCATCAATCTCACGGATGCCGATCATTCCGGGAATTTTCTTGGTATCGACGATCAGCGCCGGCTTTAGCCGACCGGATTTCATTTGAACCAGAAGATCGGTGCCACCCGAAAGCACTTTGGCGAGGCCCGACGCATTGGCCAGCAGGCTCACTGCCTCACTGATCGTGCTCGGTGCCGTGTAAGAAAGTCCTGACATATTCGCTCCCGCATTTGGCGTATTCGCGACCGCCCGTTCCGGTCCCACCCCGCAAGCGGGGCCGGGGAACTACAGGCTTGCGGAGAAGGCTATGCTATCTTGGCGACGGGGTCGAGAGGGGGGAGCCATCTTCGTCCGCCAAACCAACGATGCAGGACCGATGATTTTTTTTGCACCGTAGAGTTCCCAAAAAGAAGACCTTCCTTCCGTTCCTCCCCTGCGCTAGGTTTTGCACCCTTTTCGCATCTAAGGCCCAAGCCCAAGCCATGATCAGCAGCAACGATATCCGCGCGACTTTCCTGAAATACTTTGCCGATAACGGCCACACCGTGGTGGAAAGCTCGCCGCTCGTGCCACGCAATGACCCCACCCTGATGTTCGCCAATTCGGGCATGGTGCAGTTCAAGAATGTGTTCACCGGCCAGGAGAAGCGTCCATATACAAGGGCGACGACGGCGCAGAAATCGGTGCGCGCAGGCGGCAAGCATAACGACCTCGATAATGTCGGCTACACCGCCAGGCACCATACGTTCTTCGAGATGCTGGGCAATTTCTCGTTCGGCGATTATTTCAAGGATCAGGCGATCTACCATGCGTGGCATCTGCTGACCCGCGATTTCGGGCTGGCGAAAGACAAGTTGCTGGTCACGGTCTATTCCGAGGACGAGGAGGCTGCCGCCTTGTGGCGCAAGATCGCCGGGATTGGCGATGATCGGATCATCCGCATTCCGACCAGCGATAATTTCTGGCGGATGGGCGATACCGGTCCGTGCGGGCCGTGCTCCGAGATTTTCTATGACCATGGCGACCAGATCGCGGGCGGCCCGCCGGGCAGCCCGGATGAGGATGGCGACAGGTTCATCGAGATCTGGAACCTGGTGTTCATGCAATTCGAAGAAGGCCCGCCGGGGGTGCGCACGGCGTTGCCGCGCCCGTCGATCGATACCGGCATGGGGCTGGAGCGGATTGCCGCAGTCCTGCAGGGCAAACATGATAACTATGACACCGACACTTTCCGCGCGCTGATTTTGGCCAGCGCCGAGGTAACCGGACAGGACCCGGACGGATTCCATAAAACCAGCCACCGGGTGGTCGCCGATCATTTGCGCGCCAGCACTTTTCTGATGGCGGACGGCGTGCTGCCGTCCAATGAAGGGCGCGGCTATGTCCTGCGCCGGATCATGCGGCGGGCGATGCGCCATATCCACATGATGGGCGCCAAGGACCCGGTGATGTATCGCCTGGTGCCGGCGCTGATCCGCCAGATGGGCGCGGCCTATCCGGAGATCGCGCGCGCCGAAACCCTGGTGACCGACACGCTGAAGCTGGAGGAAACCCGCTTCAAGACCATGCTCGATCGTGGATTGGGGCTGCTATCGGACGAAACCGGGCGGCTGGCCGAGGGCGCGGCACTCCCGGGCGCGGTGGCGTTTAAACTTTACGATACGTTCGGATTTCCGCTCGATCTGACCCAGGACGCCCTGCGCGAACAGGGCCGCATTGTCGACACCGACGGCTTTAATGCCGCGATGGATGATCAGCGCCGGCGGGCGCGGGCAGCCTGGGCGGGCAGCGGCGAAGCGGCGACCGAGACAGTGTGGTTCGAAATCCGCGAAAAACTTGGGGCCTCGGAGTTTCTGGGGTACAGCACGGAAGCGGCGGAAGGCGAGGTAACTGCGCTGGTGATGGCCGGGCATCCGGTGGCGCAGGCGGAGGCGGGGAGCGAGGTGGCGCTGCTGCTCAACCAGACCCCGTTCTATGCCGAATCGGGCGGGCAGTTGGGCGATCACGGCGTCATCAGCGGTCCAGGCTTTCGCATCCAGATAACCGACACACAGAAGAAATTGGGCGAGCTTTTTGTCCATCTCGGGCGGGTGACCGACGGCGTGGTGGAATTGGGCAAGCCGGTGGTGGCGACGGTCGATCACACGCGACGCACCGCGATCCGCGCGCATCATTCAGCGACGCATTTGCTGCATGAGGCGCTGCGCCGGCGCCTGGGCACCCATGTCCAGCAGAAAGGCAGCCTCAACGGGCCGGACCGGCTGCGCTTTGACGTGTCGCAGCCAACACCGATCGGGCGGGACGATCTGGCCTGGGTGGAAGCCGAGGTCAACGCGCGCATTCGGGAAAATACCGAGGTGCGCACAAGGCTGATGACGCCCGATGCTGCGGTCGCGGAAGGGGCGATGGCCCTGTTCGGCGAGAAATACGGCGACGAGGTTCGGGTTGTCAGCATGGGCGTCGGCGAGGAAGGCCGGCCAGCGTGGTCGATCGAACTCTGCGGTGGCACCCATGTTCGGCGCACCGGCGATATCGGGCTGCTGCGCATCGTTGCCGAAGCAGGCGTCAGCGCCGGGGTGCGGCGGATCGAGGCGGTATGCGCCGAAGCGGCCTTGGCGTTGGTGAATGAAACCGACCGCCGGCTTGCCGAGGCAGCGGGGGCGTTGCGCGCAAGCCCGGCTGAATTGCCCGATCGCATCGCAGCGCTGATGGAAGACCGCCGTAAGCTGGAGCGTCAGGTTTCCGATTTGCAGAAGAAGCTGGCGACTGGCGGGGCGGCGGCGGATGTTGAAGATATTGGCGGGGTGAAACTTGCCGCGCGCAATCTGGGCGATGTTGCACCGCGCGAATTGAAGGGTCTGGCGGAAGCCATCCTGGGTAGCCTCGGCAGTGGTATCGCGGCGTTGGTGTCCAGCGCCGAGGGCAAGGCGAGCATCGTCGTTGCGGTGTCGGCTGATCTGGTGGGCCGGCACAGCGCGGTCGATCTGGTGCGGGCGGCCTCAGCCGCGGTTGGCGGCAAAGGCGGTGGCGGGCGGCCGGATATGGCGCAGGCCGGCGGGCCAGATGGCGACAAGGCCGAGGACGCGCTCGCGGCAATTCGGGCGGTGCTGGGTGCCTAGGCCCGGCGCTGCACCACGACTTTGTTGCGGGCAATGATGGCCTGAAACGCGGGATCGGTGGATGCCCAATCCACCACGTCCACTCGCCAGGGCAGGTCTGAGTCGGAGAAATCCTCTTTCAGGTCCTCTATCATACCAAGCGCCCTTGATGTTGACCCATGAAGACTGGGTCAACGGCGCTTGGTATAAGTCTTTGCTTGGCGCACCGCCGCCGGCCAACCCGGTGCGCAATACCAAGCGCCCGAATGGCTGGAAGAGTCAGCCATTCGGGCG
>JANYCX010000215.1 GCA_025360065.1 Acetobacteraceae bacterium
AAAAACATCCAAGGCAAACCGGAACCAAATCCAGCCCTAACCTCAAATATTCATGCCAACCGCCATAACCCTCACAGGTCACAACGCTAGCAGACGCCGCCAACGTATCCCTTCCATTCCTGATGCAATTTTCAAAGAGCGTAGCGTCCGTCGGGGCCAACCAAGTCTGCCCGGCCTCGTCGGGAGGCGCTTTCTAGGCGGGGGGCCTTTGCATGTCAACGACGTGACAACTGGGTGAATTTTTATAAAAAAGATATATAAAACAGTTTGTTAGCTGAAATTTCGCCGAAAATGGCGCAAAACTAATCCATCGCAGCAAAGCTATGTGTTTTTCGCATGGGTCATCAGGCGGGTCTTGCGACCACTGCATGGATTGGGGAAAGTATAGCCATGGTCATCACCGTTCGCGAAAGCACCGCCCACGATATCCCGACAATCACCGCCATTTACGGCCATGCCGTGCTTCATGGGCGAGGCAGTTTTGAGGTTGACCCACCGGATGAGGTGGAAATGGCCCGGCGCCGCGACGTTATCGTGGCCGCTGGCTACCCTTATCTGGTGGCCGAGCGTGCAGGGATAGTTGTTGGATATACCTATGCCGGGGTTTATCGGCCCCGACCGGCCTACCGGTTTACCGTGGAAAACTCGGTTTATGTGGCGCCGAACCAGCACGGCGCGGGCGTTGGTCGGGCGCTGTTGCCGGCACTGTTGTCCCGCTGTGAAGCAGATGGTTACCGGTTGATGGTCGCGGTCATCGGCGATTCCGCGAATGTGCCCAGTATCAAGCTCCATGCCAGTTTCGGGTTCACCCATGCCGGGGTTTTGCCCGCGGTGGGTTGGAAGCATGGGGTTTGGCTCGATTCGGTGTTTATGACGCGGGCACTCGGCGATGGGGCGACCACTGCGGCGGATTAGGTGTTCCGCGACACCGATGGGCACGCTAAAAAATTGCTCATGACTTTCGCCCTCACCCCCGAACAACATGCGTGGTTGAACGCACACGTCGCCTGTGGTGACTTTCCGTCGGTGGAAGACGCGGTTCGGCAGTTGCTTGACGAGCGTATCGCCGAACGTGCGACTGAAGAGGGCGACGACCTTTCCTGGGCTGCGTCTTATGTGAACGAGGCACTGGACGATGTTGCGCAAGGCCGAGTGATTAGCCGGGCAGAACATCGCGACCGCAACGCCGCACGATTGGGCGGCGCCAAGGGGTGACTGCCCGGATCGTCTTCACCGCAAGCGCCGACGCCGATATTGCTCAAATTTTTGCAGACCTTGTTTCGACAGCCGGCCCTCGTACTGGTTTGAAATACAATGTTTTTTTTGAGGGCCTGTAAGATCGTCTAGCCGAGCACCCAGCGAGCGGCGCGCGCAGACCACGTCTAGCGCGTTCGCGGGCTCCGAAGTCGCGTGGTTTACGATGCCGCGAATGCCCAGCGCTCGCGGCATGACGCATCGCGGGTTGCCGTGCGTCGTCGGTGGTGACAGGCTTTCGCAGGGACACGATCAGGGAGGCCCATCATGCGGCTCGCAAACAAGACAGCCATCATCATCGGCGCCGGGCAAAGCCCTGGCAGCGGCATCGGCAATGGGCGGGCCACCGCGCTCCGGTTCGCGCAGGAAGGCGCGCGCATCCTCGCAGTCGATAATCGGCTGGACTCTGCCGAGGAAACTGCGGCGCTGGTGCGTGACGCTGGTGGCGACTGCGTGGCGTTTGAGGCCGATGTGATGCGCGAAGTGTCGTTGGCGGCCTGCGTCGCGGCGGCAATGGCGCGCTGGGGGCGGATTGATATCCTGCATTACAATGTCGGCGTCAGCCTGGGTGGCGGCGATTCGGTGATCGACACGATTACCGAGGATGCCTTCGATCGGATTTCGGCGATCAACCTGCGCGGCTGCGTCATGGTGTGCAAACACGTTCTACCGATCATGCGGGCGCAGAAGTCGGGCTCGATCATCACGATCTCATCAGTCGCGGCCTACGAAAACTATCCTTACGTGGTTTACAAGGCGACCAAGGCTGCGTTGGTCGAATTCACCAAACAGGTTGCCATCCAGAACGCCGGCGATGGGGTCAGGGCCAACACCATCCTGCCCGGTTTGATGGACACCCCGATGGCGGTCGATACGCGGGCCCGGGCGAGCAATCGGCCGCGCGCCGAAATTGCGGCCGAGCGCGCGGCAAAGGTGCCGTTGCGCGGCGAACAGGGCAGCGGCTGGGATGTCGCCAACGCGGCGCTGTTCCTGGCGTCCGACGAAGCCCGCTTCATTACCGGGGTGGCGCTGCCGGTGGATGGCGGCGCGTTGGTGCGCTGAGCGTGATCACCATTGCGCTGTGGTCGGTCAGGCCCGACAGGCGCGGTGTGTGGTCATAAACACAATGCGGCGCATGATCTTTGATCAGGGCGCGATTGGCGAAAGCGTGGTCGAGGCGAAAGCCGTTCTGGCGGTGTGACTGCCAGCTCCACTCCCGTGCCTCTCCCTGGCTATGGCGCCACAGATCAACCAGGCGATGGTCGCGGGTGAAGGCGTCGAACTGGTCGGCGCAATGATAGCGCACCCCGGCCGGTTCGCGGTCGGCGTGTTGGTTGCCGGTGTTGAGGTCGCCGAGCAAAATGAATTTGCGGCGCTTGTGGCGTTGTGCTGCAATGATCGCGGCGTCGAAAAAAGGCGCTTTTTGTTTCATGCTCGGGAAATAGCAGGCGAGCACGGATAGGTCTGCGAAGCGGGCGAGCGCGATCACCCCGGTGGCGCCGGTGCGTGGGGTTACTGAGGCGATCGTACACTTTTCCCGCGCCGCAATCAGCACACCATTGGCGGTGCCGCCGTCGTTCAACGTTGCATGATGCAGGCCGCGCCGGTCTGCCCAGACCCGGAACGCCTGCCCTACCGGGCCGTCGCGCCATTCGGTCAGCACAACCAGATCGGGCGCGATCCCATCGAGGTAGCCGCAAAGCGCTGCCGCCCGTCTGCCGCCGCCGGCCCGTATGTTGAGGCAGAGCAGGCGATTCATGTCAGGGCGGTGCGAGCCACCACGTCGCCAGATGCGACGGCAGATCATGGTCCGGGATTTTTACCAGATCATGGGTCTCGCTGCCGACCACCTTGGCGGTGGCGGTTTTGCTGAGGGCTGCGCGCAAATCATGCAACGCATGCGCCGGGGCGACCAGGACCAGCTGGTCGAAGGCGTGGTCGTTGGCGTGCTTGTTGATCTGTTCGGCGACGTCAACAACGAAGCGGTGCTTGGCGAGCAAATGCGGATCGCTGCGCGAGGGGACAGCATGGCGGCCAGCACGCTCGCCGCCGAGATCGCTAGACTGCTTATGGGCATCGACAGAATCATACATCAGATGGGTCGTGAAGTGATGCTGCTTGGCGGTGGGCACGACCACGCGTGCGTGTTCGCCATCGGCTATTACCACCCAGATTTTCGGTTGCTGGCCATGTGTCATCGTCGCGTGTCCTTTCGGCTGATAACCCAACCCTAGACCCAGGCGGCAGACCTGGCATTGATCCGCGTCAACCCATCACCTGTTCCACACCGGCTCCTTCAGTTTGCTGACAAACGCCACATGGGCTGCAATTTCGTCGGCGCTTGGCACAATCGGTCGCGGCGTCCGCGCGCCCACCGGCGCGTAATGGGCGACCGGCATCGCCCCCTGCTCGGCGCCGGCATCTGCGAGGGAAAGCCCGCGCTGGCGACCGCCGGTGAGCTCGATATAAACCTCGGCCAACAGCTTGCAGTCCAGCAACGCATTATGGCTGGTGCGAGCTGACAAATCGATATTGAACCGACGGCAGAGCGCATCGAGGCTGTTGGGCATGCCGGGGAAACGGGTTTTCGCCATGACCAGCGTATCGATCATCCGCGCGCGGGGCAGCGACGGGCGTTTCAGCCTGGCGAATTCGGCATTCAGAAAGCCGAAATCGAACGGGGCATTATGCGCAACCAGCGTGTCGTCGCCAAAAAATTCCAGCAGGTCATCGGCGATGGCGGCAAAACGCGGCGCTTGGGCAAGCTTGTCGAGGGTGATGCCGTGGATGCGGGTGGCATCGGGCGGAATGTCGCGGTCGGGATGGATCAGGCGATGGAAGACATTGCCGGTCGGCAGATCGTTGAACAGCTCAAGCGCTGCAACCTCGATCACCCGGTCGCCCGACAGCGGATCGAGGCCGGTGGTTTCTGTATCGAATAGAACCGACCTCATGCCAGCACCCTCGCAATCAGGCGGCGGAGCGCGCGGACGGTTTCAAAGCGCGACAAGCCGGTGCGGATCACCACATCGGCGCGGGCTCGCTTTTCGGCGTCGGGCATCTGGCGGGCGATGATGGCCTCGATTTGGGCGCGGGTCATTTTGCCGCGTTTGGCGACGCGGTGGATTTGCACGGCGGGCGGGGCGGACACCACGACGACGAGATCGACGCGGTCGATATCCGGGGTTTCCAGCAGCAGCGGGATATCAAGCACCACCGCTCGGGCGCCGGCGCGGCGGGCGTGGCCGAGGAAAGTTGCTTCTTCTTCGCGCACCATCGGGTGGATGATGCCCTCCAACCTGCGCAGCGCATCGGGCTGGCCGAGGACGGCCGATCGCAACGCGCCACGGTCCAGGGTTTTGTCGCGCACTGTGCCGGGGAACAACGCCTCGATAGACGGTAGCGCCCGCCCGCTTGGCCCTTGCAGGCGGTGCACGGCGAGGTCAGCGTCGAAGACCGGCATGCGGGCGCGATGGAAAATCGCCGCCGCAGTCGATTTCCCCATCCCTATGCCGCCGGTAAGGCCGATGATTTTCATGGCCGGGAGTTTCCGCCGAGGCGACGAATGTGGCAATGGTGATTGCATCGGTGTAAGTGGGCCGCAACGGAAATGTCACATGCACCAAGCGATAATTCCAGCTAACTGGCAGACGAAATGATGGCCGATATGCACGACCAACGCGGTGAGGTTCGCCTGACCGGCGTAACGCGCAGCTGGGGGGAAACGACGGCGCTCGCCGGCGTATCGCTCACGGTCCGCGCCGGCACGTTTTGCGTTCTGTTGGGGCCGTCGGGCTGTGGCAAAACCACCTGTTTGCGCATTGTGGCGGGGCTGGATCAGGCCAATGGCGGGCGGGTTGAGATCGGTGGGCGCGATGTTACCGCCTTGCCGCCGGCGGCGCGCGGGGTGGCGATGGTGTTCCAGTCCTATGCGCTATTCCCGCATTTATCGGTCGCCGAGAACATTGTCTTCGGGTTGAAAGCGCGCAGTGTGGCGCCGACCGAGCGGGCAAAACGGTTGGACCGGGCGGTGGAAATTCTCGGCATCGGGCATTTGTTGACGCGGCGACCGGGCCAGCTTTCAGGCGGGCAACAGCAGCGCGTGGCGCTCGGCCGGGCGATTGTCGCCGAGGCGTCGGTGTGTTTGATGGACGAACCGCTCTCCAACCTTGATGCCCAGTTGCGTGCCGAAATGCGTCGGGAAATTCTCGCGCTGCAACGCAGGCTGGGAATGACGATGCTGTATGTGACACATGACCAGACCGAGGCGATGGGGATGGCGGATCAGGTGGTGCTGCTGCGCGCCGGACGGATTGAGCAGGACGCGCCGCCGGCGGAGATGTATGCCAAGCCGGCGACCAGCTTTGTGGCGAGCTTCATCGGGACGCCGCCGATGAATTTGCTGGCGCTGGATGGCGACCGTATTCGCGGGACGGATTTTATTGTGCCGGGGGCGAGCGGATTACTCGGCATTCGCCCCGAGGCGCTACGGGTCGGGGCGACCGGCTTGCCAGCGCGGGTGATCAGTGCGGAATATCTCGGCGCCGATACCGTGGTTGCCTGCATGGTGGGCGAGGGCCGCGTGCTGGCGCGCCTGCCCGGCAAGGTTGATCTGGCCAGCGGCGCGCATATCCATCTTTCCCATGACCGCGCGGATTTGCATCTGTTCGATGCGACCAGCGGGCACGCCCGCCCGATCCCGTTTTAAACCCAAGAGGAAACCGTCCGATGCCGCATGCCACATCCCGCCGTTCACTGCTCATCGGTGCGTCCACGCTGGCGATGCCGGCGATTGCGCGTGCCCAGGGGGTGACCGAAATCGAGTTCTACTTCCCGGTCGCCGTTGGCGGGCCGATCACCAAGATCATCGATGGCTATGCCGCCGAATTCATGGCGCTGAACCCGAAGATTAAGGTGAAGCCGGTTTATGCGGGCAGTTACGTCGATACGCTGACCAAGGCGGTAACCGCGACAAAGGCGAGCCAGGGGCCGCAAATGGCGCTGGTGCTGGCGGTTGATGCCTATTCGCTGGTCGATGATGATTTGATTTTGCCGTTTGACACAATGGCGACCACCGCCGAGGACAAGGCGTGGTTGGCCGGGTTCTATCCGGCGTTCATGCGCAACGGAACGATTGACGGGCATGTTTGGGGCATCCCGTTCCAGCGTTCGACCATCGTGATGTACTACAACAAGGCGATCTTCAAGGAGATCGGCGCCGATCCGGAAAAAGCCCCGGCGACCTGGGACGCCCATGCCGAACTCGCCGCCAAGGCGGTCAAGCGCGAGGGCGACCGGACCACGCGCTGGGGGGTGCAGATCCCCGGCACCGGCTTCACCTACTGGCTGTATCAGGCAATGGCGGCCCAGGCCGGCACCGAATTGGCCAATACGGACGGCACCAAGGTCAATTTCAACGACCCGGCCTGCGTTGAGGCGTTGCAGTATTGGATGGATCTGTCGGGCAAATACAAAGCCCATCCGCCAGGGGTTGTTGACTGGGGGGTGACGCCGCGTGACTTCCTGGAGGAAAAAGTCGCGATGATTTGGCACACCACCGGCAATCTTTCCAACATCAAGAACAACGCCAAGTTCCCGTTCGGGGTTGCCATGCTACCGGCCGGCAAGCGGCGCGGCACCCCCACCGGCGGCGGCAATTTTCACATGTTCAAGGGCGCCAACCCGGCCCAGCAAGTGGCGTGCTTGGCGTTCCTGAAATTCCTGACCTCGCCTGTGATGGCAGCGAAATGGGGGATTGAAACCGGCTACGTCGCGACCCGCCCGGATGCGTGGGCGACACCGGAAATGACCAAATACGTCGCCGGCTTCCCGGCGGCGGCAGTTGCGCGCGACCAGTTGGAATTCGCGGTGCCGGAATTGTCGACCCACGAAAACCAGCGCGTCGCCCAGGCGCTGAACGATGAACTGCAAGCAGCGCTAACCGGGAAGAAGCTGGCGCAACAGGCGCTGGACGACGCCCAGGCCGGCGCGACGAGAATTCTGAAACCATTTGCACGCTAAGGAATAGAACGATGATCAAACGTCGCAGCCTGCTCGCCGCTGGTCTCGCGCTGCCCGCCGTGGCCCGCGCGCAAACCGTCCAGAAGCTCAGCTTCTATTACCCGATCGCCGTTGGTGGCCCGATCCCGGCGATCATTGAAGGCTATTGCAAGGAGTTCCAGGCGGCGACCGGTATCGAGGTCACGCCGGTTTATGCGGGGAATTATGGCGAGACGCTGACCAAGGCGGTGACGGCGATCAAGGGTGGTCAGGGGCCACAAATGGCGGTGCTGCTGGCGGCCGAAATGCACAGTCTGCAAGACATGGACATCCTGGTTTCGTTGGATGAGATCGGGCTGGATGCCGCCGGCAAAGCTTGGATGGAGGGATTCTACCCGGCGTTTCTCGCCAACTCCCATGCCGAGGGCAAATTGTGGTCGGTGCCATTCCAACGCTCGACGGCGGTGATGTATTATAACAAGGCCGCGTTTGCCGAAGCTGGGCTAGACCCGGAGGTGTTTCCCAAGACCTGGGCGCAGTTGCAGGCAGCCGCTGCAAAGCTCACCAAACGCGACGCATCGGGCCGGGTAACGCGCTGGGGGGTCAAGATGGCCGGTGACACCGGGAACGCGCAGTGGACGTTCGGCGCGCTCGCCAACCAGGCCGGGCATGTGCTGATGAACCAGGCGGGGACCGAGGCTTATTTCAATTCGCCCAAAGCGGTTGAGGCGTTGTCGTATTGGCAAGGGCTTGCGACGGTGCACAAGGCCAGCCCGGACGGCGTGTCAAACTGGCCACAGCTTTCGCCGGATTTCCTTGAAGGCAACGCGGCGATTATCCAGCATACCACTGGCAACCTGACCAATGTGCGCACCAACGCGAAGTTCCCGTTTGGTGTGGCAGGCCTGCCCGGCCGCGATGGACCGCGCACCGTGGTCGGCGGTGGCAACCTTTATTTCTTTAAGAACGCGACGCCAGCCGAAAGGATGGCGTCGTTGAAGTTTGCCCGCTTCATGTCTGAACCCGCGCGGGCGGCGGATTGGAGCATCAAAACCGGCTACATCGCGACACGGCCGGAAGCGTATGAGACCAAGGCGTTGCGCGATTACGTCGCCGGTTTCCCGCCCGCCGACGTGGCGCGCGGCTTCCTCCCGGTTGCGGTGGGGGAGCTTTCGACGTTTGAAAACCAGAAGATTTACGCCGCGCTGACCAACAACGTTCAGGCCTGCTTGAACGGCACCAAAACCGCCGCAGCGGCGATGGCCGATACCCAGGCCGAGGCAGACCGCATCCTCAAGCCCTATAAGAAGGCATGATCCGGCGGGAAACGCTGCAAGCCTGGGCGCTGATCCTGCCGGCGTTGGTGCTGCTGGTGGCGTTCACCCACTGGCCGGCTGTTACCACGGTGGTGGACAGTTTCTACTCCACGCCGAAGGGCAGCCGGCCGCCGCGTTTTGTTGGCGTCGATAATTACGCGGCTTTGTGGGACGATGTGGTGTTCTGGAAGGCGTTCTGGAACAATCTTTGGTACGCGCTGGCGACCATCCCGGCATCAGTGATTTTGGCGCTGGCGATGGCGTTGGCGGTGAACACTGCCCTGCCCGGCCGGGCTTTGGTGCGGATGGCGTATTTCACCCCGACCATGCTGCCGATGATTGCGGTGGCCAATATCTGGCTGTTCTTCTTCACCCCCGATTACGGGCTGTTCGACCATGTGCTGTCGCTGTTTGGCGGCGCGCGGCATAACTGGCTAGGCGAGCCTGCCACCGCGCTGCCGGCTATGATGGTGGTGGCAGTTTGGAAAGAAGCCGGGTTCTTCATGATCTTCTATTTGGCGGCGTTGCAGGCGATGCCGCCGGATTTGCAGGAGGCATCGAATTTGGAGGGCGGATCGCGCTGGTATTTCTTCCGCCGGGTAACCTTGCCGCTGCTGATGCCGACGACATTGTTTGTGCTGGTCAACGCGGTGATCAACGCGTTTCGGGTGGTCGATCATGTGGTGGTGATGACGCGGGGCGGGCCGAACAATGCGACGAATTTATTGCTCTATTATATTTACGAAATGGGGTTCCGCTTCTGGGATACTGCCATGGCGGCGACCCTGACCGTGGTGCTGTTGGTGATGCTGGGCGCGCTGGCGTGGCTGCAATTTGGGGTATTTGGCAAGCGGGTGCATTACCGGTGACGCGCACGCTGGAAATCATTGGTGCCTGGATGCTGGCGATCTTGTGGGTGCTGCCGCTGTTGTATGCGGTGTGGACGGCGTTCCATCCGTCCGAATACGCCACAAATTTCAGCCTGTTTGCGCCGCTGACCCTGCAAAATTTCGCCAATGCCTGGGACGCGGCCCCGTTCGCGCGGTATTTCTTGAATACGACGATGCTGGTCAGCCTGATTCTGGTGGCGCAATTTCTGCTGTGCACGCCTGCCGCATTTGCCTTCGCGCGGATGAATTTCCCCGGGCGCGACATCGTATTCGGCATTGTGCTGCTGCAACTGATGATCATGCCGGATGTGCTGCTGGTGGGAAATTATCGCACCATGGCGCGGTTGGGGCTGGTCGATAGCATTCTGGCAATCGCGCTGCCGTATCTTGGCTCGGCGTTCGGGATTTTCCTGCTGAGGCAGGTTTTCCGCAGCGTGCCGCAGGAGCTGGATGACGCGGCACGGCTGGAAGGCAGTTCGCTGCTTGGGCGCATGTGGCGGGTTTACGTGCCGTTGGCGCGACCGACTTACATTGCTTACGGACTGGTATCGGTGAGCTACCACTGGAACAACTTTCTGTGGCCACTGGTGATCACCAATTCGGTCAGCACGCGGCCATTGACGGTGGGGTTGGCGGTGTTCGCCTCCACCGATCAGGGGATTGACTGGTCGATCATCACCGCGTCCACCCTGATGACATCGGCGCCGTTGCTGGTGGCGTTTTTGCTGTTTCAGCGGCAGTTTGTGCAGAGTTTCATGCGGGCGGGGATCAAATGACGGCTTTGCAACGGCGGCTGGATGTGGCGTTGGAGATTTGTGCGGCGGCCGGGCGGATGGCTTTGGCACGGCAATCGGCGCCGGGAGCCGCGACGGCGGCACTGAAAGGCCATCAGGATTGGCTGACCGAGGCCGATGGCGCGGTTGAGGCGTATATCGATGCGGCGCTTGCGTCGGCATTCCCGGAAGACGGGTTTCAGGGTGAGGAAACCGGTGGCCGGCGCAATGGGACGCTGCGCTGGGTGGTCGATCCGATTGACGGGACCTCGAACTTTGCGCGTGGGTCGCCTCGGTTTTGCGTGTCATTGGGGTTAATTGAGGATCGGACACCGTTGCTGGGCGTGATAGTCGCACCGGCGATGGGGGAGACTTTTGCCGCGCGGCTTGGGGCGGGGGCGACGTTGAACGGCGCGCCGATTCGGGCGGCGGAGACCACGGATTTGGCGCGCGGGATGGTGGAATGTGGTTGGTCGCCGCGGCGGTCGAACGCCGATTTTTTCGCGCTCACCCAGGCGGTGATGGGCACCGGCGCGATGCTGCGGGCGGGCGGGTCTGGGGCGCTGGGGCTGGCTGACGTCGCGGCTGGGCGGATTGATGCGTATATCGAGCTGCATATTAATGTGTGGGATGTGGCGGCGGCTTTGGCGATCCTTGGGGAGGCTGGGGCAGAGGTTTCGGCGTTTCTGGCGGGGGATGGGTTGGTTGCCGGGAACCCGATTTTTGCGGCGGCGCCTGGGGTGGCGGGGGCTTTGCGGGGGGCTGTCGGTTGGGGGGCCTCACATTCGACCCAATAGCGAATCAGAGAAATCTTGGTTGAGGCCCGCTCTCAGGCCGCCTGTCACGGCGAGTGCGGCGTTCACGATTGGGATCGAAGCCCTCTCTCATGAGATAGTCGTAGGCATTAATAATGGCCTGCGAAGTTTGTTCCACATCCTTCACCGACCAAAGCGGGATATCGTCAAGACAAAGCAATGCCAAAACGCGTTCATCACCATCTAGATTGCCCATATCTGCAATCCAAAGACCGACATCCCCATACCCTGCTCTTTCTGCTTATACCAAGCGTCACCACTTTTGACCCATGCAGACATCCCACTTTTGACCGTCGCGTCGCGGTAGGGCGGATGTAATCCGCCGCCTTTGTGGTGCACGACGAAG
>JANYCX010000142.1 GCA_025360065.1 Acetobacteraceae bacterium
CTCGAAGGGGAACAGGCCGGTGCCGAGCATGCCGTTCTCGCTGTGGAGTTGAACGCCGATGTCCTCGGGGATGTGGTTGGCCACCAGCGTCGGGATGCCGATGCCGAGATTGACGTAGAATCCGTCCTCGATTTCACGGGCCGCGCGGGCCGCCATTTCGTCACGTGTCCAGGCCATTTTGATGTTCTCCGAAATGGTCGCTCGCGCTGCGCGGCGGCTCTATGCGGCGCGCTTGCGCACGGTGCGCTGCTCGATCCGCTTCTCGACGTTCGGCACGTGCACGATGCGGTTGACGAAGATGCCGGGGGTGATGATGTGGTCGGGGTCGAACGCGCCGAGTGGCACGAGTTCCTCGACCTCAACCACCGTCATCGCGGCAGCGGTCGCCATCATCGGATTGAAGTTTCGCGCGGTTTTCCGATAGACCAGATTGCCTTCCGGATCGGCTTTCCAGGCATGGATGATCGCCAAATCGGCGCGCAGCCCGCGTTCCATCACGTAGGTCTGGCCATCGAAGTCGCGCAATTCCTTGCCCTCGGCAACCGCGGTGCCAACCCCGGTGCGGGTGAAGAACGCCGGAATGCCGGCGCCGCCGGCGCGAATGCGTTCAGCCAAGGTGCCTTGCGGGTTGAACTCGATTTCGAGTTCGCCGGCGAGGTATTGTTTCGCAAAAGTGGCGTTTTCCCCAACATAGGAACTGATCATCTTGCGGATCTGCCGGGTTTGCAGCAGCACCCCCAACCCGCAATCATCGACGCCGGCATTGTTCGAGATGCACACCAGATCACGCACGCCGGACAGCTTGATCGCCTCGATCAGCGCCGACGGAATGCCGCACAGACCGAAACCGCCAGCCATGATGGTCATGCCGTCGCGCAACACGCCGGCCAGCGCCCCAACCGGCGTGCCATAGATTTTGTTCACGGCCATGGCGTGCGCCCCTTATTTCAGTTCGAACCCGAGACGGCGCATGGCAGCCCGCATCGCCTCGCGGCCATTAGTGCCGGACAGGCGCGCGATTACCCGGCCGGTCCAGGTGTCGCTGTCCATGCCCTGGCGCTTGGAAAAGGTGCTGAGTTCGCTGTCGTAGCGCGCGATTTGGGCGGCTTCGTCGGCCGGCGCGTAGCGTTCGTGAAACAGCACGGTGCCCTGTGGCAGCCGCGGCTTGATGTCGGACAGGCGCGCCGGGTCGGGGTAGCCGACGCACAGGCCGAACACCGCCATGACATGCGGCGGCAGGCCGATGGCAGCCGCCACCCGCTCCGGATCGTTACGTAGCGCGCCGATATAGACGGTGCCGAGGCCGAGCGATTCGGCGGCTAAGGTCGCGTTCTGGGCGGCGAGCGCGGCATCGATTGCGGAAACCGTGAAGGCTTCCTGATAGTCGAGCGTCGGCATGGTTTTGCCGGCCGCTGTCAGCACCCGGTTAAGGCGCGACTGGTCGGCAAGGAACACCAACAGAACAGGGCATTCGCGAATATGCTGCTGATTGCTGGCAACGCTCGCCATGATGTCCTTGGTTGCTGGGTCGCTGACGGCAACCACGCTCCAATATTGCATGTTCGATGATGTGGCCGCCGATTGCGCGGCGGCGACCAGGGTTTCGATGGTGCCGGGCGGCAGGGCGGTTGGCAGGTAGCCGCGCACCGAGCGATGGTCGAACATGGTGCGGATGACATCGTTGATCGGGCCGGTGGCTGGCAAATCGGCCGCGCCATAGCGGGCGGCGAGCAAGGATTGGTCGGTCGCATTGGGCGAAAAAGTGTCAGGCATTTGTCAGTCCCCATCGAAGTTGCCCCATCCTAGCCGGGTGCCGCGGCGCGGGCTAGGCTGCGGTCAGGGAGGATTTTTTCATGCGGTGGATCAGGTTCAGCCGTGCCGGACGGCACGCGGCGGGGATTATCGAGGGCGATCGGATCGCGGAAATCGAGGGCGACATGTTCGCCGAGTGGCGCCGCACCGGGGCGATGCACGGGCTGGCCGAGGTTACCATCGACGTTCCCAACGTGCCGCCGACCTTTTATGCGGCGGGGTTGAACTACGCCAAGCATGTGCTGGAAGGCGCGGCCAGGCGGGGGGAGGTCGCGAACCTGCCCAAAGCCGCCGATATTGGCTATCGTGCCAATAACGCGCTGGTGGCGCATGGCCAGGATGTGATCATCCCGGCGGATGCGACGGACGCGATCCATTACGAAGGCGAACTTGCTGTTATCATCGGCAAGCGGGTAAAGAACGTTTCTGAAGCCGAGGCGATGGGCTGCATCTTTGGCTACTCGATCGGCAATGATGTGTCTGAACGCACCTGGCAGAAAAATGACCGCACGTTTTTCCGCGCCAAGAACGCCGATACCTTCAAGCCGATGGGGCCGTGGATTGAAACGGATTTCGATCTTGAAAATGCCGAAACGACGGTGCGGGTGAACGGCGCCGAGACTATTCGTTTCGCCACCAACGCGCTGCTGTTTTCGATTGCGACCTTCATCAGCCGCACCAGCCAATATTGCACCCTGGTGCCGGGCGACATGCTGTGGATGGGCACTGATGGCACGTCGCCCAACATCAAAAGCGGCGATGTCGTCGAAATCGACATCACCGGCATTGGCACATTGCGTAACCGTTTCGTCCGAGAGGCCTGATCCATGTCCGCACCTTATGACGACCATCGCCGCCAACTGGAACTGATCCTGCGTGCCTGGGGCATGCCGGCGATCAACGCGGCGGTCACTGCCGACATCATGGCGTGGGCCGATCTGCACGGGATCGACAGCCACGGCTTATCAATGATCCCGGGCTATGACGAACGGCGGCAGACCGGGAAAATGGTGATGTCGGCGCAGCCCAAAGTGGTGGTCGATCGCGCGGTCGCAGCGCTTATCGATGGTGGCGGCGGGTTGGGCCATTTCAGTTCCTACACCGCGATGAATATGGCGATCGCCAAGGCGCGCACCATGGGTGTCGGGATTGTTGGGGTGCGCAATTCCGCGCATTTCGGCGCGTGCGGCTATTACGCGAAAATGGCCGCCGATGCCGGCTTCATCGGGATGGTGACGACATCGGCATCGGGGATACAGGTGGCGCCGACCTTCGGGGCGGAAGCCAAATACGGCACCGATCCGATTGCGTTTGCCGCCCCTGGGCGGGATGGCGAGCCGTTCCTGCTCGACATGGCAACAACGACGGTGGCCGCCGGGCGCATTCGCAACAAAGCCAATGAAGGGGTGCCGACGCCGGATGGCTGGGTGGTCGATCGGGATGGCAACCCGAGCAACGATCCGCTGATTGCCAGCAAAGGCGGGTTTTTGACTCCGCTGGGCGGGACGGCAGAGTCCAGCAGTTACAAAGGCTATGGGCTGGCAGCGATGGTCAATATTCTGTCGTCGGCGCTGTCAGGGGCGACGATGGTGACCGATCCGATGCACACCAGGAATCCCGGCACCATGGGGATCGGGCATTTCTTCCTGGCGATCGATACCGGGTTGTTCCGCGACCCGGCGGATTTCCGTCGCGATGTGGTGGATTTCACCGATAGCCTGCGCGCCACCCGCCCGGCCGATCCGGCGCGGCCGGTGATGGTGGCCGGCGACCCGGAACGGCGCAATGCGGCAAGGCGGAAGCAGGAGGGGATTCCGGTGGGGGTTAATCTGCTGGCCAAGGTGAAGGGGATTGCGGAGGCGAGCGGAGCGGAGTGGGTTTTGGGGTAGGGTGTTGGGCGGCTGATCAGCGCGGCCCGGGCAGCGGGCCGAAGATTTCGGCGGGGTAGCGGGTGATGGCGCCGTCGGGGCCGGGGGCGTTCCAGCCGAGATAGCGCCAGGCGTCGCCGCCGGTGTGGAGGATGCGGTTGGCGGTGGGGTCGATGCTGGCCCAGGCCTGGTTGGGGAATGAACGGATCACCCGCAGCAGGGCGAAGCTGGCGCAATCCCACAGACGAACCGT
>JANYCX010000143.1 GCA_025360065.1 Acetobacteraceae bacterium
AGGTCGAAAAGCTCGGGCGCGGCTGCGCCTGGCTCGATGCCGGCACGCCCGACAGCCTGTTGCAGGCCTCGACCTTCGTGCAGACCATCCAATCACGCCAGGGCATGCTGGTTGGCTGCCCCGAAGAAGTGGCGTTCCGCATGGGCTGGATTGACGCCGCCGCCTTGCGGGCCGAGGCACGGGCGCTGGGCAAGACCGAACTTGGCCGGGTGCTGACCCTGCTCGCTGATGGCGAAGATTGAGCGGGGAGCCAGACAATGAAGGTCGAAACCCTGGCGATCCCGGGCGTGCTGCTGATCACCCCGCGCCGCTTCGCCGATCCGCGCGGCTGGTTTGCGGAAAGTTGGAACGAGCCACGCTACCAGGCGGCAGGTATTGCCGGCCCGTTCGTACAGGATAACCACTCCTTTTCGGGGCCTAAAAGTACAATTCGCGGCCTGCACTGCCAGATCACCCCGAGCATACAGGGCAAACTGGTCCGGGTTGTGCGCGGCGCGGTGTGGGATGTGGTGGTCGATATCCGGCACGGCTCCGCAACTTATGGCCAGCACGTCTCGGCAACCCTGAGCGCGGAAAATGGTGTGGAACTTTGGGTGCCGGGCGGGTTCCTGCACGGGTTTTGTACGCTCGAACCGGATTGTGAGTTTCTCTACAAGGTCACCGCCGGATATGACCGTGACGCCGAACGTGGGGTGATCTGGAATGACCCCGATCTTGCCCTGCCCTGGCCGGTTGCGGCGGGCGATGCGCTGTTGTCCGACAAGGATGCGGTGCTTCCCAGATTGGCCGCCTGTGACCACTGGTTCAAATCGTGACCATCCTGGTCATCGGCCGCTCCGGGCAGTTGGCAACCGCGCTGGTGGCGCAAGCCAGCGGGCGCGACCTTGTAGCAGTCGGGCGATCCGACATCGATTTCGATGAACCAGAGACGATCCTGCGCTCCCTGACAGCCCATGCGCCGACGCTCATCATCATCGCCGCTGCCTATACTGCCGTGGACCGTGCGGAAACCGAGGCGGAAGCCGCCTATCGCGCCAATGCAACCGGCCCGGAAATCGTGGCGCGCTTTTGTGCCAGCGCTGACATCCCGCTGATCCATGTTTCGACCGACTATGTCTTCGACGGTGCCAAAGGCGCGCCCTATGTCGAAACCGATACCGCCAACCCGATCGGCGTGTATGGCGCCAGCAAGCGCGCTGGGGAAATCGCGGTGCTGGCGGCTTGTGCGAAAACCATCATCTTGCGCACGTCCTGGGTTTATGCCCCTTACGGTCGTAATTTCGTTCTAACCATGCTCGCTGCGGCGCAGCGTGTCCCCAGCCTGCGCGTCGTTGCCGATCAAATTGGCTGCCCGACAGCGGCGCCCGACCTTGCCGCCGCGATCCTTGCCATCGCAGACCAGCTCGGCGCGGGGTGGCGCGACAGTTATGCTGGAATTTATCATGCGGCCGGCACCGGTTCGACAAGCTGGCATGGCTTGGCGTGTGCAGCCTTCGCCGCCGCATCCCGCCACGGCCGCACCCCGCCCGAGGTGATTGCCATCACCACCGCGGACTGGCCCACGCCAGTGCGCAGGCCTGCCGATTCGCGCCTGAACTGCGACAAACTCGCCCGCATTTTCGGCGTCCGGCTCCCGGACTGGCAGGACGCGCTCGACCGCATGATTGACCAGACGCTCGGCGCGCAAAATGTGCCGTGATGTGCTAACCTTGGCATGTGTGGGCCAATCTTCGCCCACGTCCTTTTCAAGGCCGAGATCATGAGCGCCACCCATATTGCCGCTGCCGGCCGGCGCACGACCGCAGGGTTTGGCGCGCGCATGCGCCGGATACTGTGGTTTGCCGTCATTCTGTCGCCCAGCATCTTCGCGGCCTGCTATTACGGCCTGGTCGCCAGCGATCGCTACGTGTCCGAGGCGCGCTTTGTGATCCATACCGCCAGCAAACCCAGCGGCATTATGGGCGGCCTGAGCGCGCTGCTGCAATTGGCTGGACTCGAACGATCGCAGGACGATGCCTTCGCGGTCCGGGACTACCTGACCTCCCGCGATGCGTTGCGCGAACTCAATGCGCGCCTGCCGCTGCGTCCACGCTACGGCGTGGCTGACGCTGATTTCCTCGCCCGCTTCCCCTCAATCCTTTATGGCCCGAGCGATGAAGCGTTTTTTCGCTATTTCGGCACCATGCTGACCGCCGTGGTCAACACCGGCAGTGGCCTGACGACCTTGCGGGTGCAAGGCTTCCGCGCGGAAGATGCCTACCAGATCACCCGTATCCTGCTCGACCTTGGCGAAGAACAAGTCAATCGGCTGAACGTGCGCATCCAGCAAGACGCGGTCCGGCTTGCCACGAGCGAACTTGCCCGCGCTGAGGAACGCCGCATCACCACCCAGGTTGCGGTGACGGCCTTTCGCACGCGCGAACTCACGCTCGATCCCAACAAGGAGTCGGCCGGCATCATCGGCATGATCGGTCGGCTGTCGAGCGAACTTGCCGATGCGCGGATGATGGTGGACCAGACCCGTGCCAGCGCGCCCAACAGCCCGCAATTGCTCACCCAACAACAGCGGGTCGGCGCGATCAATCGTCAGATCGAACTGCAACGCCTTCAGGTCGCAGGCGAGGCGAACGGAATTGCCGACAAGATCGAGCGCTACGAACGGCTGTTGCTCGAAGACGAATTTGCCATCAGGGCATTGGCGCAGACCACGATTTCAATGGAATCAGCCCGCATCGAGGCGCGACGCCAACAGTTATTCCTCGAACGCGTGGTCGAACCCGGCCTGCCCGACGAAGCCATCATGCCACAACGTTGGGCGCTGGCCGCAACGGTATTCGGGTTCAACGTCATTGGCGGCTTGATCGTGTTTCTGCTGATCACCGGCGTGCGTGAACACACTGCCGGCAGCCGTCGGCACCATTAGTGATCATCGTCACCGGCGGCGCCGGGTTCATCGGCTCCAATCTCGTTGCCGCCCTGGAAGCTGCCGGCGCCGCCGACATCGTGATTTGCGACCGACTGTTGGATGGATCGAAATGGCGCAACATCGCCAAGCGCCTGCCGCGCGACATCATTAGGCCTGAAGCGTTGTTGGCTTATATTGAAGCCAATGCCGGTGCGATCGAGACCATCTTCCATCTCGGCGCGAATTCGGCGACCACGGCCACGGACGGCGACGAAATCGTTGCCACCAATTTTGCCCTTTCGGTCGCGCTGTGGCGGCTTTGCGCACGGCACGGCATTGGCTTCATCTATGCCTCCTCGGCCGCAGTTTATGGCGATGGCCATCAGGGCTTCATCGACAGCAATAATTTGGCTGATTTGCGGACCCTGCGCCCACTCAACCTCTACGGGTGGAGCAAGTATCTGTTCGATGGCTGGGTGCTCACCAGCGTTGCACATAACGAACCTGCCCCGCCTTATTGGTCCGGCCTGCGGTTCTTCAACGTCTATGGCCCCAACGAATACCATAAGGGCGCGATGCAAAGCCTGGTGGCAAAGATCGTGGCTGCCCATCAGCCTGGCAAGCCGGTCAGTCTGTTCAAATCCTACCGTCCCGATTTCGCCGATGGCTGGCAATTGCGCGACTTCATCTGGGTTGATGACGTGGTCGCCGTCATGCTGTGGTTGCGGACCCAGAAACGCACGGCCGGCATCCTCAATCTCGGTGCCGGCATCGCCCGCAGCTTCCATGATCTGGCGGGCGCCACCATCCGGGCCTGCGGTGAAACGCCGCAGTTTGCCTATGTCGAAATGCCCGAGGCGATCCGCCCGGCCTATCAATATTACACCTGCGCCGATATCAGCCGCTTGCGCCAACTGGGCTATTCATCCCCGATGACCGCGCTCGAAACCGGGGTCGGCGCCTATGTCACAGGCTTTCTGCGAACCGCCGATCCCTACCGATAAAGGTTTAGTGAAGGTCGAGATGCGGCCGGACATTGGCCAGCGCGATCGCTGCAACCAGCGTTGTCGCGGCGGTCACCAGGATCAGATAGCTGACATCGTAATGGGTGATGATTTCCTCGCCAAAAAAGCCGGCGCGGAACATCTCATAAACACTTACCGTTGGGTTCCACATCAGCAGCGTCTGGGCGTAGCTGGGCATCCAGTCGACCATGAAGAACACGCCCGATATCGGTAATTGCAGATACTGATAGGGCTGGATGAATTTTTCCAGTGGCTCCCAATATTCGGTCAGCACCCCCAGCAGGACGGCGATTGCGCCAAAATGCCAGGCACATAACAGCCAGGCGGCCAGCGCGATCCCGGGATTGGCAAGCGGTTCGATCAAACCGGTTGATACTACGACAAAATAAACCACCAAAAGGGCCATGCTGGCGGACAGAAATTCCAGGATCAACCGCGCCATCATGATGTGCACATGGGTGATCGGTGCGTGATACAGCAACCCGCCCTGGCTGCGCAGCAACGCCGTTGTCCCACTTGATAAATGACGGTTCATCGTAAGAGGTAAATAGCCGGTCATCACGAATGCGATAACAGGAATGCCGTGCACGATCGGCTCCTTGATCAAAGACCAGATGAGCATCACCCCCGAGGTCAGGATCATCGGTTCAAGGATCGTCCAGACGAAGCCGAGATTTTGCCGGCCAAAGCGGACCATCATGTCGCGCACAATCAGCGCGTAGAGGATTTCCGTCTGGCGGAAGATGAGATTCATTCCGCGTCCTTCATGGGTGGCGTATCGCGGGCAACGTATAGGCGACTATGCCATCCCGACAAAATGAAACCGCCACCGGGCATCCCCGATGGCGGTTAAATTCCGTCAATCCGGTCGAAGCTTAGGCGAGCTTCAGATTGGTCGCCGCTGCCTTGCCGCGTTCCATCACCACGTCGTAGGTGACTTTCTGTTCGTCATTGAGGCCACGCAGGCCAGCGGCTTGGACGGCGGTGATGTGCACGAACACATCCTTGCCGCCATCGCCCGGCATGATGAAACCGAAGCCCTTGGTTGCGTTGAACCATTTAACCGTACCAGCTGCCATGATCGTATTCCTTAGTCCCACACAGAAATCTGTGTCGGGGTGTGTTGATAAAGGGGAGACAAAAAACCCGCTTGCCCGGCCTGGCAATACCAAGCCGGTGATTTACCGATGCGTGAACCGCACGGACGCAAGCAGGGGAAATTCTTGGGGTTTAAGCCAGCTTGAGGTTGGTGGCAGCGGCCTTGCCGCGCTCCATCGCTACGTCGTAGCTGACCTTCTGGTTCTCATTCAGCCCTTGCAGGCCGGCCGCCTGAACCGCGGTGATGTGCACGAACACATCCTTGCCGCCGTCACCTGGCATAATGAAGCCGAAACCCTTGGTGGCATTGAACCACTTAACAGTACCTGTAGCCATAACGTCGTCATCTCCGTCGCGCCGCCGCGCAAGATTGCACGGGTGGGCAGACAACCGATCGATTGGTCGTCTTGAAGGCACCCGCCGGATCGAACGCCATGATGACAGAACGCCAAGGTAGGAAGCCGAGCAAGTCTAGCAAATATCGATTGCAGGCGCGGATAGGCGCAGAACTCAAAGCAGGAGTCAAGAAAAAAGGGGGGAGCCTTGCGGCCCGCCCCTCGTTTCGTCGCGACGTGGTGGAATGGATCAGAAATCCATCCCGTCCATGCCGCCCATCCCGCCCATGCCACCGCCGGGAGGGCCGCCAGCCGGGGCCTTGCGCTCCGGCTTTTCGGCGATCATCGCTTCGGTGGTGATCAGCAGGCCGGCAACCGAGGCCGCGTCCTGCAGGGCGGTGCGGACAACCTTGGTCGGGTCGATAATCCCCGCCTTGATCATGTCTTTGTATTCGTCGGCCTGGGCGTCGTAGCCATAAGTGTAGTCGTCCTTCTCGAGCACTTTGCCCGAAATGACGGCGCCATCCTGGCCGGCGTTTTCAGCGATCTGGCGCAAGGGCGTCAGCAGTGCCTTGCGCACGATTTCGATGCCGTGGGTCTGGTCCTCGTTGTCGCCCTTCAGCTTCTTGAGGCCAACCGACGCGCGCGCCAAAGCCACGCCGCCGCCCGGCACGATGCCTTCTTCAACGGCGGCACGGGTTGCGTGCAGTGCATCGTCAACGCGGTCCTTGCGTTCCTTCACTTCGACTTCAGTCGAGCCGCCGACCTTGATCACGGCAACACCGCCGGCCAACTTGGCCAGACGCTCCTGCAGCTTCTCGCGGTCATAGTCCGACGTGGTTTCTTCGACCTGCGCGCGGATCTGATTGCAACGGCCCTGGATGTCGGCCTTCTTGCCAACGCCTTCGACGATGGTGGTGTTTTCTTTTTCGACCAACACCTTCTTGGCCTGGCCAAGCATCGCCAGCGTCACGCTCTCGAGCTTGATGCCGAGGTCGTCGCTGATCACCTGGCCGCCGGTCAGGATGGCAATGTCTTCAAGCATCGCCTTGCGACGATCACCAAAGCCCGGCGCCTTGACGGCGGCAATCTTCAACCCGCCGCGCAGCTTGTTCACCACCAGCGTCGCAAGGGCTTCGCCTTCGACGTCTTCGGCGATGATCAGCAGCGGACGGCCCGACTGCATCACCGATTCAAGCAACGGCAGCATCGGCTGCAGGCCCGACAGCTTCTTTTCGTGGATCAGGATGTAGGGACGATCCATGTCCACCACCATCTTTTCCGCGTTGGTGATGAAATACGGGCTGACATAGCCGCGGTCGAACTGCATGCCTTCAACGACTTCGAGCTCGGTCTGGATGCCCTTGGCTTCTTCGACCGTAATCACGCCTTCGTTGCCGACTTTCTGCATGGCTTCGGAAATCATCCGGCCAATGTCAGACTCGCCGTTCGCCGAGATCGTGCCAACCTGCGCGGTTTCCGCCGGCGTGGTGATCTTGCGCGACTTCTTCTTCAATTCCTCGACAACCGCTGCAACCGCCTTGTCGACGCCGCGCTTAAGGTCCATCGGGTTCATGCCAGCGGCGACGCCCTTGGCGCCTTCGCGAACAATCGCCTGGGCCAAAACGGTTGCCGTCGTGGTGCCGTCGCCGGCGACGTCATTGGTCTTCGAGGCCACTTCGCGCACCATCTGGGCGCCCATGTTCTCGAACTTGTCGAACAGCTCAATTTCCTTGGCGACGGTGACGCCGTCCTTGGTGATGCGCGGTGCGCCGAAGCTTTTGTCGATCACCACGTTGCGGCCCTTGGGGCCGAGGGTCACTTTGACCGCATCGGCGAGGATATCAACGCCGCGCAGCATTTTGGCGCGCGCGTCGCCGCCGAAGCGGACTTCTTTAGCAGCCATGTGTGTATTCCTTCAGATAGGTCGTTGGTCAGGGTTCGGCGCGGATCACTTCTTCTTGGAAGGAGTGCCCTCGATGATGCCCATGATGTCGGACTCTTTCATGATCAGCAGCTCTTCACCGTCAAGCTTCACTTCGGTGCCCGACCATTTGCCGAACAGCACCTTGTCGCCAGCCTTGACGTCGAGGGCAACAATCGCCCCCGCTTCGTTGCGCGCGCCGGCGCCGACGGCGACGATTTCGCCTTCCATCGGCTTTTCCTGGGCGGTGTCAGGGATGATGATGCCACCCTTGGTTTTCTCTTCGGCGGTCAAACGCCGGACGACCACGCGGTCGTGCAGGGGACGGAACTTCATGATAGGATCGCTCCTGGATAATTGCTGCGGCCTCATGCCGGGGGGGCGCGAGGCGGCGGGTTGTTAGCACTCCCCATCAGGGAGTGCCAGCGATCTAAGGAGCGACGGGGGTTGCGTCAAGAGGTGGGTGGTGAGGTTTGGGTTGCGGCGGGGGGGGCGGAGAGTAGATCGGCATTTCGCGCCATATTTACTGCATGGGAACAGAACCAAGTTTGTAACTACCCAGGTAGGTTCCTGCACCCAACGAATGACGGGCGAGAGACACCCTCACCCCGGCCCTTTCCCGGAGGGAGTAAGCATTTTTTTTAAAAAGAAGCAAAAACTCTTACCCATGCGCGCCTCGCCTACTATTTTGCAACAAAAAGGTCCTCAATGTGAAGAAATGGTTGCTCTGGGTTGGAGGTGGCTTCGTGGCCCTTGTGGTCCTCGGAAACTGCTCGGAGTCGGAGAAGAAGCGTGCCGACCCTGACTATCTATCCGTCGGTCGCGTGTCAGGGGGCGGCTGCATGTCGGAATCATTATTCAACTCAAGCGCGGCGTCTGTAGTCAGCAACACAAACTGGCAAAATATCTACGGGGCAGCTCAGATGAACGCGGGTATGCGGAGCCTGATAGGAGGGGTAAAGGTTTTCGAGGAGATGCGTAGGCTCGGAACGCCTGCATGTCCTGACCTGCTACCAATATATCAGCAATTTGTGGCTGCCAAACAGGCCGGGGAGCAATCGGCATCAGCGCCACCGACCCAAGCGATGATCAGTGCTCCAACTCCGGCTCCTTCCGTTCCTGCACGGCATCAGGTGACGGTGAGGACCGGAGCGAACGTAAGAGCCGGACCTTCCACGACACACCCGGTCTTGCGAACCGCTAAGCCTGGTGACGTGCTGAGAGTGTTCGACACGAAGGATGAATGGCTTCATGTTGGCATTGATGCTCCCGAAGGGTGGATCGCTACGTCTCTCGTTGCGCGATAGGCCCATGTCCTTGGCCGGCTGCCCCTCCGCAGCGCTTTCCATGGACCGCCACGGCTTCGCCTCGCGGTGACGATGTGACGGCGACATGCCGCACATCTACCCAATCAACGCCCGCAATTTCGCCCTTACCAATGCAAGCTCGGCATCCGTTACCTGCCCTTTCCGCTCCGCCGATCGCGCCCGCCAATCGAGGTTTTTCACTTGATCCGCGAGCACTACGCTTGCGCGCGCGCCGGCGATCAGGACCTCGAATGGGTACCCCTTGATCCGCGTCGTCATCGGGCAACACACCATAAGCCCAGTCTTGCGGTTGTATGAAGACGGGCTGAGCACCAGGGCAGGTCGATGTCCGGCCTGTTCGTGTCCAGCCTGCGGGTCGAACTGCAACCACACGATGTCACCCGCCTCCGGCACATAGTCTTGGGCAGTCACCAAACTTCGTTGCCTGCGGGTGCGCCAAAAGTGATTTCGGAGTGCTGGTTGTCATCGGTGATTCCCGCGACAAGGTCGGCAAGATCAATCGGGGTTTCGCGAATCGGCTCGATAATGATCCGGCCGCCGTCTTCCCGCACGTCGACCATTTGGTCGAGCGACAAATGCGCGGCCGCCATCAGGGGCGCCGGCAGGCGAACGGAGGCAGAATTGCCCCATTTGCGAACGGTCAGCTTCATGAGAGTCTCGCCGCTATGATGCAGCCAAATTAGTCGTTCATGCTCAATGAGTCAACATTGTAGAGACATCGCAACCATGAGTTCTTGAACCGCGCTACCCAACCCGCCAGATAAATCCCGCCGCACCCAGATCCAGCCGTTGTTCAACATGCAGCGTCCAATTTCGATCATACGCCGCCAGCGCCCCAACCAGCAGCGCGTTCCAGCAGGTGAAAATAGCCGGATGCGGATCGGCAATTCCCCGCATCGCCTGCCAACTGCTCTGCCGGACCGTTGCCCCATCGCGCTCAGCCACATCACCCTGGGCGCGGGCCAGCGCCACCATGAAGTCGGCGAAGCCGTCGGCGCCAGCGCCGGTCGCACCCAGCGCATTGGCAGTGGCATGGAACAGCTGCATCCCGATCAGCCGCCCCGCCGCACCAAGCAGCGCCACCGCTTCATCAGCACCCAGAAGCTGAATTGCCGCCGGGATGGCCGTGCGGACATAGGCAATCGCATAATTCCGCCGCGCTTTCCTTTGCCGCGCCGGCGTCCAGTCAGCCGGCAAGCGCGGCGCGAGACCAGGATCAAACCGCGGCATGCGCTCGTGCCGGGCAAAGCGCACCCGATCAGCCTCGGCCAACGGCGCGCCGAAATCCTGAAAATAACCTTCCAACCCCGGATCGCCGTCCACGGTTTGCCCGGTGCAGACAAAGCCAACCCCCGGCGCCCCCAGCGAAACCCCGTTCTGCCCGTGCCAACCGCGCAGCATCGCGCGCGACACCTCCCCCGGCACTGCGCAAATCGCCGTCCCCGACCAAATCCAGCGCGGCGGCGGGTAGCGTACCCACGCCTTGCTGTCCGAGACCGGCATATATTCCACTGCCACCCCGCCGATTGCGTTGGACAGATAATGATATTGCGCTGCCGCAACCGCCGGCGGCAGGTGGTCCAGCCCAAGCTTGGCCAGGCCCGGCAGGAACATCTCCCGATGCTGGCGGCGGAATACGGTGAAGACGAATTCGGCCGCCAGTGCCGGGCTGCGCCTGCCGATCATCGCCAGGATCATCCCGGTGAAGAAGCTGTGATACCATTCCGCCACCGCATCCCAGCCTGCTTCATCCCGCTCGGCCATTTGATCCTCCTCCCGCACGCGCCCGCACCTCGTCCGATGTGAGCCCCATTTCCCGCATCGCGCGCAGCGTGCACGATCGGTCGCGCTTGGCCAATCGCGCGCCACCCGCATTGGTCAGCAGCCGATGATGCGCGTAGTCCGGCGTCGGCCAGCCCAGGAGGTTTTGCAGCAACACCTGGATATCGGTCACCGCCAATAAATCCTCCCCGCGTGTCACCAACGTCACGCCCTGCCAGGCGTCGTCATGGGCCACGCAGAGGTGATAGCTCGCCGGAATGTCCTTGCGCGCCAGCACAATATCGCCAAAACGCGCCGGGTGGCAGACGATCCTGCCACGCCCGCGCTCGTGAAATCCCAACCCAGGCCGATCCGCGGCACGCATGTCGAGGCGCAAACTATAGCTTTCACCCGCCGCAATCCGATCCTGCCGTTCCCCCGCCGACAGCCGCCGACAGGTTCGGGGATAAACCGCTGCGTCGTCCGGCCCATGCGGGGCGGACGCGATATCGCGGCGCGTGCAAAAGCACGGATAGAGCAGCCCGAGCCCATCCAGCCGATCGAGCGCCACGCGATACGCGGCAAAGCAGCACGACTGCACCCGCACATCGCCGTCCCAATCAAGGCCGAGCCAGGTCAAATCCTCCTGGATTGCTGCCGCGTATTCGGGCCGGCAGCGCGTCGTGTCGATATCCTCGATGCGCAGCAGGAACCTGCCCCCCGCCTCCCGTGCCGCCTGCCAGCCCTGCAGCGCGGACGCCGCATTGCCAAGATGCAGATACCCGGTGGGCGACGGCGCAAACCTTGTGACGATCATGCCGTTCAGCGCCGAAAATGCGTGACCACAAAATCAACCGCGGCGGCGAAATCCCCGGCCACGAAATCCGCGCCCTTCACCATCATCAAATTGTCGATCAGCCCGAAATCGCGCACCAGATTGCCGTCGGCATCGCGCAACCCGGTCGGGGTTTCAGCCAACGGCCCGAGCAGCGCAATCTTGTCCTGCCAGCGTCGCCGGTCTGCGGTCCAGCCGACCACCAGTTTGCCCAGCCCTTTGCCAAGTCCCATTTCAAACACTGTGCCGGCATCCATCGACGGACCGCGAAACGGTGTCATGTTGGCCACGATCGCGTCGCAGCGCCGCACCAGTTGTTCGTCGGCGCGGCTGATCCGGGCGGCCATTTCGCCAGGATCGGGGTGCGTGACATCTGCCTGATTATCCATCGGGAACCAGCCCACCGCCCCCCGTGCCGTGCAAATCGCTTTCAGCTCAGCCGCGCGCGCCCAGGGATCGGGCAAAAATACCTCGGGGCCGGCAAGGTAAATTTCCGGGCGCCCATCCAGCATTAGTCCACACAGCCCGCATCGCGCAGCAATGCCTCGACCGCATCGGCCGGCACATCGCTGCTGGTGAACGCTTGACCGATGCCGCGCGCCAGGACGAACTTCAACGTCCCGTCCTGCACCTTCTTGTCGCGCCGCATGTGCTGGATCAGCCGAGCCCCGGAAATACGCCGGTTCAGCATGGCTATTTCGGACGGCAATCCAACCTCGGAAAAATGCCGCATCACCCGCACCGGGTCGGCCGGGTTGCAAAAGCCAAGTCGCGCCGAAAGCTGAAACGCCAAGCCAATGCCCACCGCCACCGCCTCGCCGTGCAAAATCTTGCCATAACCAAGTTCGGCCTCCAGCGCGTGGCCAAACGTATGCCCGAGGTTCAGCAGCGCCCGCCCGTCATTGGGCTTTTCCTCGCGTTCATCATCGCCAACCACCTGGGCCTTGAACGCACAGGCTCGCAACACGGCCTCGGCCTGGGCATCGGCATCGCCACCTATCACTGCTGCCCCATTGGCTTCGCACCAGCTGAAAAACGCGCCATCGCCGATCAACCCGGCCTTGGCAATTTCCGCATACCCCGCGGCCAGTTCGCGCGGTGGCAATGTGGCCAGCGTTTCGGTATCGGCCAGCACCATGCGCGGCTGATGGAACGCACCCAGCAAATTCTTGCCATGGCTGGTGTTGATCCCGGTCTTGCCGCCCACTGAGCTATCAACCTGGGCCAGCAACGTTGTCGGGATTTGCACAAATGGCAGCCCACGCAACGTGGTTGCCGCCGCAAACCCCGCCAGATCGCCCACCACCCCGCCGCCCAGCGCGATCACCGCAGTTTTGCGTTCCACCCTGTGGTCAAGCAATTGCCCCACCACTGAACTGTATGTCGCCAGACCCTTTGACGCCTCGCCGTGGCGAACAGTGATCGTCCGCGCCTCGATCGCCACCGCCGCCAATCCGTCGAGCAACGTTTGCAGATGCAATGGCGCCACCAGATCATCGGTTACCACCACGGCGCGCTTCTGCGGCAACACCGGGGCGAGCAATGCGCCAGCCCGCGCCAGCAAGCCCTTGCCAACCACCACATCATAACTGCCGGTCGATAGCGACAGCGACAGTCGTCGCGCCGGCCGCCAGCTTTCGATCGCTGCGAACACCTTGGCGGTGGTGTTGTCCGGCGGCTCGTCGGAGCAATCGACGGCGATATCGGCCTCGGCGTAAAACGGATGCCGCTCGGCGATCAGCTTTTCGAGCACCTCGCCCGGGTTGCGACCGTTCAGCAATGGCCGATTGGTCCGCCCGCTCACCCGGCGCAGCAACGTCGCAAGCTTGGCCCGCATCCATACCGAAACCGCCTCACGCCGGATCGTCGCCCGCGTCTCACGGTCCATATAGGCCCCTCCGCCTGTCGCCAACACCAACGGCTCGCCGGCCAACAACCGGCGGATCACCCGTCTTTCGCCCTCGCGGAACTCGTGCTCGCCGAAGCGCTCGAATATCTCCGCGATCGAGCAGCCCGCCGCCAGTTCAATTTCCGCATCGGCATCACGGAACGGCAGACCAAGCCGTGCCGCCAGCCGCCGGCCGATCGAGGTCTTACCAACACCCATCAGCCCGACCAGCACCACGCTGCGCCCGCCGAGCGCGGCGGTAGCGGCATCGGGCAGCGGATCAGTATCGCGAAGGCCGGAGTTGCGTGTCATCGCGACCGAGGCTAGCACATAGCGCGTGGTGGTGGCCAAGCGTGGCCCATCGCTCCAATTAACCAAGGCGCGCATGGCCCGCATCTTCATCATCGTTGTCGTGGTTGGGCTTTTGGCGATGGTCGTCGGCATTGTCGTGCTCGGCGCATTTCCGCCCGATCCGCACCCCCAGCAAATCCAGAAGACCGTGCCGAACGATCGCTTCAAGCCGGCAGGATGATTTGGGAAGTCTGGCGCGCCGCGCCGGGTCAGTGCAATCTGGCCGGATTGCCATAGCCCGAGGCCCATATGCTGCCGAGTCCCACCGCGATATTTGCCTCCGCCCGCAATCTGCTCCCCGGCCTCGCACTGTGCGGCGTTTTGTCGCTGGTCGCGGTGCTGCTGACCTGGATTGAGGCGACGGTCTTCGGCGCAGCCTGGCTCGAAGCCCTGGTGATGGCGATCCTGGTGGGAACCCTGGTGCGCACCGCGTGGGCGCCCGGCCCAATCTGGCGCCCCGGCATCGCCTTCAGCGCCAAGATGCTGCTGGAAATCGCGGTCTTTCTGCTCGGTGCCTCGGTCAGTGCCCGCAGCATTTCCGCCGCCGGCCCGAATACGCTGGTGCTCGGCATTGCGCTGGTTGTCGCCATCGGGATCGCCACCAGCTACGCGATCGGCCGCCTGCTCGGCCTGCCTGCCAAAATGGCGACGCTGATAGCTTGTGGCAACGCAATCTGCGGCAATTCCGCTATCGCCGCCGTCGCCCCGGTGATCGGCGCCAAGCCCGAGGATGTCGCGGCATCGATTGCCTTTACCGCGGTCCTCGGGGTGGTGGCGGTGCTGACCTTGCCATTGCTCGCCGCCCCGTTGGGGATGACCGTCGAACAATACGGCGTGCTCGCCGGCCTCACCGTCTACGCCGTGCCGCAGGTGCTGGCGGCGACCGCGCCGATGGGGGCGCTGGCAATCCAGATCGGCACGTTGGTCAAGCTGGTCCGGGTGCTGATGCTCGGCCCGGTCGTGCTGGTGTTGTCGCTCATCATGCGGCGCCAGGACCTTGCCGTCGGCCGCGCCGCCGGCCGGCCACCAGCCCGGCTCAACATCAGCCGCCTGGTGCCGTGGTTCATCCTCGGCTTCCTCGCACTCGCGGCCCTGCGGTCCCTCGACCTGCTGCCCGAGATTTTGCTGCGTCCGATTGCCGGCCTGACCGGGGCCTTGACGGTGATCTCGATGGCCGCCCTTGGCCTCGGCACCGACCTCAAAATCCTCGCCCGCGCCGGCGGCCGGGTCAGCATCGCGGTCAGCTTGTCGCTTTTGGTGATGATGACGCTCGCCATCGGTCTGATCCGGCTGATTTCCGTCCACTGACCGATGGACCGCCACGCCGAGGCATTCCTGGAAATGCTGACCGCGGAGCGCGGTGCTGCGCGCAACACCATCGCGGCCTACAGCGCCGACCTCGATGATTTTGCCGGCTTCGCCGCATCGCGTGGCCAAAAAATTGCGCACGCCGATGAAACCACCTTGCACGCCTATCTTGCCCATCTGCACGATCTCGGCCTGTCCGCCCGCACCGCCGCCCGCCGGCTTTCCGCCTTGCGCCAGTTTCACCGCTTTCTGCTGCGCGAACGCATCCGCGACAACGACCCTACCTTGCTGCTCGATAGTCCGCGTTTGCCGCAAGGCCTGCCGAAATATTTATCGGAGGCCGAGGTCGATGCCCTGCTCGCCGCCGCCGCCGCGCAAAAGCCAGCGCGCGCCCGGGTGATGGTGGCAGCCCTCGAAATTCTCTACGCCACTGGCCTGCGGGTTTCCGAACTTCTGTCGCTGTCGCGCGGCGCGCTCAGCGGGGACGCCATCCTGCTGTTCGTCAAAGGCAAAGGCGGCAAGGAACGCATTGTGCCGCTGTCAGACGCCGCCCGCGACGCCGCCCGGGTGCTGGTCGGCGCGATGAAGCCCAAGCCGGCGCCGAAATTCCTGTTCACCGCCAAGGATGGCCGTCGCGCCATGCCGCGCCAGGTCTTCGGGGTGATGCTGAAACAGGTCGCACTCGCCGCCGGCATCAGCCCGGCCCGGGTTAGCCCGCACGTGCTGCGCCACAGCTTCGCCAGCCACATGCTGGCGCGCGGCGCCGATCTGCGCAGCCTGCAAACCCTGTTGGGCCATGCCGATATCGCCACCACGCAAATTTATACCCATGTGCTGGCGGAGCGCTTGCAGAAGCTGGTGGATTTGCATCATCCTTTGGCGAAAGAGGCTGCTCCCGGGGTGAGGGTGCCAAGGCCGTAAGATTTTATAGCGAAATTCACCATTTTAGTTACGATATTGCAACAATAAGAACGCAAAAATACCCGGCCTCTCACGGTCCTAAAAAATGTGAGACCGGTAACACCACAACCCCAGCCAGCTCAGCGCCTTGCGTCACCACCGGCGCAACCGGCGCAACCGACTTGTTTCGCAGCATCTCCGGAAGCGGATCACCCGACAGCATCCGCAATAACGGCCGCAGAATGCGCCCCGCCTGCGGAACTGCCGCAAGAAACGCTACGCATTCCTCCTCTGACAGCAAATGCCGCAACTGCAAACCTGCCGCCACTGCGTGATGGCCCAGCGCGCGCAACAGCCAATCCGGCGCCGTGGGATAACTCGGTCGGGTCTTGGCTGTGGTGGCAGGCCGCGCCCGTGGTGACCGCGCCCTTGCCCGCGCCTGGGGCAGCGTCCCTGCCCGCCACATCGCCACCAACCGCTCCAGCCTGCGGCCCATCCGCGCAATCCGTCCCCACATTGCCACCAGCAGCACCGTCAACCTGCGGTCACGCGCCGCCACGACCGCGATGGCCGCTTGCAGGCTTGACAGGATGGTGGAAAAATTGTGCATCAAAGTCATTTATTATAACCTAGCCATAATGTCAAGCAATTCCCCTCGCCCACCGTCGTCGCCCGTCCCAAGGGGGGCTGACCCGCCCGGCCACACGTGTTAATCCCCCGCCATGCGCATATTCCTGGAATTCGAAAAGCCGGTCGCCGAGCTTGAGGCCAAAATCGATGAGCTTCGGGTGATGGCCGGTGCCGATAGCATCAATCTCTCCGACGAAGTCGCGGTCCTCACCGACAAGGCTGACAAGCAGCTGCGCGCGATCTACGCCAAGCTTACCGCCTGGCAGAAAACCCTGGTCGCCCGCCACCCCGAACGTCCACAGGCGAGCGACTATATCGCTGGCCTGATCACCGAATATACGCCTCTGGCCGGTGACCGCGCCTTCGCCGATGATGCCGCGGTGCTAGGCGGCCTCGGTCGCTTCAACGGCCAGTCCGTCATGGTGCTCGGCACCGAAAAAGGCACCGACACTGAAAGCCGGGTCAAGCATAATTTCGGCATGGCGCGGCCCGAGGGCTACCGCAAGGCCCGCCGGCTGATCGACCTCGCCGGCCGCTTCTGCGTCCCGGTGCTGTGCTTTGTCGATACGTCGGGCGCCTATCCCGGCATCGATGCCGAGGCGCGGGGCCAAGCCGAGGCCATCGCCCGCTCCATCGAAGCCTGCCTCGCCGCCCCTGTCCCGGTCATCGCGGTGGTGATCGGCGAAGGCGGCTCCGGCGGCGCGGTGGCGCTGGCCAGCGGCGACGCGGTGCTGATGCTGGAACATGCGGTCTATTCGGTGATTTCCCCCGAAGGCTGCGCGGCCATCCTGTGGAAAGACGCCGCCCAGGCGCCGGCGGCGGCCGAGGCGATGCGCTGCACGTCCGATGATCTCAAGCGGCTAAAGCTGATCGATGGCGTCATCGCCGAACCACTCGGCGGTGCCCATCGCGACAAGGCAGCAACGATTGCAGCCGTTGGCCGCGCGATTGCAACCGCGCTGGCACCGTTGACCAAGCTCGATGGCGCCACCCTGATCAGCCGCCGCCGGGCGAAGTTTTTGGAAATGGGCCGGGACGCGCTGATCTGATGCCTGATGTGGCCGGCATCGCCGATCCGACTGCCGTGCCGCCCTTCACCCCGCGCATGTTCTTTGCGCTGTTTCCCTCGATCATGCTGCCGATGTTTCTCGCCGCCATTGACGGCAGCATCGTCGCCACCGCCCTGCCAGCCATCGCAGCGGAATTGGGCGATGTCGAGCGCGTGTCGTGGATTGTGGTTGCCTATCTGGTCGCCGCCACCATCGCCGCGCCGGTTTATGGCCGCCTCGCCGACGTATTGGGCCGCCGCCGGATGCTGCTGGTGTCGCTGTGGATCAATCTGTTCGCCTATGGCCTCGCCGCGTTATCGACCAGCGTGCTGATGCTGATCGGCGCGCGCCTGGTGCAAGGCGCGGGCGGCGGCGGGCTGATGACCTTGTCGCACGCCCTGATCGGCGAAACGGTTCCGGCCCGCCAGCGCGGCAAGTTCCAAGGCTATAACGCGACGATTTTTGTCACCGCGTCACTGCTCGGCCCGGTTGCCGGCGGGTGGTTGACCCAGGCCTGGGGCTGGCAATCGGTGTTTCTGGTCAATGTGCCGCTCTGCCTGCTTGCGTTGGTGCTGGCGCTGCGCCTGAAATCAAAATCGGCGCCGGCCGGGCGGTTGCATTTCGATTTCCTCGGCACCGCGCTGTTCGCGCTGTTCATCGCCCCGGCGCTGCTGGCATTGGAACAGGCACGGCATTTCAGCATGGCGGCGGCAGGCTGGGCGGCGGGATTTGCCACCCTGGCCGGCGTGTCCTTGGTCTTGCTGCTACGCCAGGAGCGCCGGGTCGCGTACCCGCTGCTGCCGATCGCCTTCCTGCGCCAGAGCGCGGTCTGGCGCACCGACGCCATGGCGGCCTGCAATGGTGCGACCATCGTCGCCCTGATCACCTTCCTGCCAATTTATCTCGCGGTTTCGCGCGGTTCCACCGCTGGCGAGGTCGGGCTGCTGATGCTGCCATTGACCGGGCTGGTGGCGGTCGGCTCGCTGGTCACCGGGCGCACCATCAGTCGCACCGGCTACACCGCGATCATGCCCTCGATCGGGATGCCGATCGTGGCGATTTTGCTCGCGGTGATGGCGCTGATGGGGCCGGCACTGACCCTGTCGCAACTGCCCTGGCTGCTCGGGGTGCTGGCGATCGCCAACGGCACCGCGATGCCCGTCGTGCAGATCACCGTGCAGGTGCTGGCTGGCCCGAACCAACTCGGTGCTGCCGCCGCATCGGTGCAGTTCTCCCGCTCGATTGGGGCTGCCGCCGGCACGGCCATCGTCGGCGCGGTCTTATTCGGCACCATGGCGGTGATGGATGCCGACGTCGCGGCATTATTCGGCCAGATCGTCCAGCGCGGCCTTGGTTCGCTCGCCAATCTGCCCGCCGAGCGCATCGCGCTCGCCCGCGCTGAGATCGATATCGCCTTCCGTGCCGCCTTCCTGGCGATCGCTGGATTTGCCGCGATATCGGCACTATTGGCGTGGTCGTTGCCGCTGCGGCGGATTTGACGGCCCCGCCCGCTCAGACCAGCGCCAACTTGCTTTAACCCCTGGCCTATTGTCCCACGCCGCGCCGCCCTATATCGGGAGATCAATCCCCAAGGTGTCGTCCTCCATGACCATCACCCCAGGCACTGGCCTGGTCATCAATGTCAGCTATGACAGCAGCGTCACCAGCGCGCCGAACGGCTTTCGCTCGGCGGTGGCGGCAGCGGTGCTCGATCTCGAAAGCCGGTTCACCAACCAGATCACCCTCAACATCTCGGTCGGCTACGGAACTGTCGCCGGGTTGCCGATCAGTTCCGGCGCGCTCGCGCAAAGCCGCAGCAGCGGGGTCACTGTGCCCTACGCCCAACTCGCCGCAGTGCTGCCCGGCCTGCCCGCCAGCGACCCGACCGGCAATGGCCTGTTCTATATTTCCAACGCCGAGGCCCGGGTGCTCGGGCTTGCCGGCACCGGCGCGGCGCTTGACGGCTCGGTTGGCCTGAGTTCCGCCTTCAACTTCACCTACGATCCCAATAATCGCGCAATACCGGGGCAATATGATGCGATCGGCGCATTGGAGCATGAGATCACCGAGGTGATGGGCCGCACCTCTGAAGTCGGCGTCGCCAGCCTTCGCCGCCAGCCGCTTTACACCCCGCTCGATCTGTTTCGCTATTCCGGGGTCGGCACCCGCATTTTCACCAACGGCGTGAGCTATTTTTCCACCGACGGCGTAACGATGCAAACCCAGTTCAACAATCCGGCCAACGGTGCCGATGGGGGGGACTGGGATACATCGGTGCAGGGCGACGCGTTCGGCGACAGCTATTCCGGCCAGCTTGGCCAGATCACCCCCGCCGATCTCGTGGTCATGTCAGCGATCGGGTGGAGCACAACCACCGGCGGCGGTCCCGGCGCTGGCGTGTATGCCAATTACGCGCCGACCGGCGGTGTGGCGCAGACCGTGACGTGCGACAACCTGGCTGATGCCATTCTCGCACGCAGCCTGATTGCAGGTTTGCCAGGCACCGGTGTGGTCCAGGTCAGCAGCGCCGGCCAATATGTGATCGCTGGCGCCAACGCCGCCCTGGTCAGCAGCGCGCCCGCGCGGGTGACAGTGTTTGGTGGTGCCAATGCCGGACAACGTGTGATCTCCGGCGCTGGCGGTCTCGCCTTCAACGCCGGCAGCGGCGCCGGCACGGTTCTCGCGGCCGGCGGCAATAATCTCATCAGCGTCTATCCCGGTGCCGGCGCGCAAAATATCACCACCGGCGATGGCGACGATACGATCAGTGCATTGGCCGGCGCCAACACGATCAGCGCCGGGCTGGGCCGCAACCTTATTCTCGTCCAGGGCGGCAATAATATTGTCAATTCCGCCGGCAACGATCTGATCAGTGCGCCTGACGGCAACCCGACGATCAGTTCCCTGTTGTCCGCACCCACCATTTTTCTCGGCAGCGGCCACGCGCTGATCAACAATAGCCATGGCAACCCAACGGTGGTGGTCGGCAGTGCGGCGGCGACAGTGAACTCAGGCGGCAGAGGCCAGCTTTGGATGCAGGCGGGCGGCGGGTACGTCTTCAGCACCAATGCCGATACGGTTATCGCCGGAAGTGGCGCGGTGACCGTCAACGCTGCCACCGGAAGCGATTTTGTCTTCGCTGGGACAGGGCCGTTGAATTTTTCAGGTGGGACGGGCGCTTCGACAATCCTGGGTGTCGCAAACGGCCGCGCCACCCTGTCGGGCGGCACCATCCCGATCGGCGGTTCCGGCACCGTGATTGCCATTGCCTATGGCACCACAACCTTCCAGCCCCAGGGCGGCAGCGCAACGATTGCAGCCTTCGGCGGCAGTGTGACGGTCACCGCGGGCCAGGGATCGGGGGTTTATCTTGGTGGCCCGGCCGGAAACAACCTTATGATGGCGGGACTGGGTGCTTCGCACGCCACCATGATCGGCGGCGGCGACGGCGACCAGCTTTTTGCGCGCAACCAGGGCGGCGATGTCATGCAGGCCGGGCCTGGGGCGGTGACCATGTCCGCGCTCGGTTCGTGGGGTGCCAACAAATTTTATGGCGGTCCGGGTCGAAACCTGATGCTGCTCGGGACCGGGAACGATCAGGTGCTTACCGGAACCGGCGCCGCCACCATCGTCGGCGGCAATTTGGCCGCGCCGGAGGGCTCAGGTCGCGGACTGATCGCTTTTGTCAACGGTAACCACCCGGATGTGCAAATCCAATCCTTCGGGTCCGGCCAGAATTTTATCTCTCTTGTCGGATTCGCGGCTGGCGAGGTCACGCGGGCCTTGTCGTCGGCGACAACCGCCGGTGGATCGCAAAACCTTCTCCTGTCCGATGGCACGAAAATTCAGTTCCTTGGCATCACCGGGCTGACAAATTCGAATTTTCTCTAGGGCCTGTCGGAGTGAAATCCCATCCAATTTTTACCGGCTGTGGTCGGCGTCGCCTTTCAGCAGGCGGTCGGTTGTCTCATGTGGATTGAAGGCTTTGAATGGTACTGTTTTTTGCGACTGATTGCGGTCTGCAGGTCGCCGGCGTGCTTTTTTGGCGACACATTGCCTCTACCCACGTCAGTATGCCGCTGCC
>JANYCX010000147.1 GCA_025360065.1 Acetobacteraceae bacterium
GATACCATCAAACTCGTATTTCAACGGCTGGGCACGCTCCCACGCCAAGAATTCATCGACCGTCAGCGGCTTCAGGGATGCGCTCATGCTGTCAGCATAGTCCCAAGACCGGGCGAATTCCAGCAGATTGCGCAAGCTTCATTCTCAAACGCTAGCCCGCCTCGCATTCTGGGGTTGGCTTGCGGCGGGCAAAGCTTTACGACGTGTAACACGTCCCGTCACGGAACCGCCCGGCGCAGGTCTACCTGGCAGCACGGTCGAGGAGCCATCGTATGTTGTCGCCGCAGCCTAACGCCAAACCGGCTGATTTTACGGACGTGTCGTTCGAGGACGCGCTGGCGGAGCTCGAGCGCATCGTGCGCGGCCTTGAAGGCGGGCAGCAGAAACTCGAAGACGCGATCGCTGCATACGAACGCGGGGCGCTGTTGCGCCGTCATTGTGAAGCCAAGCTGGCTGAGGCTGAAGCCCGGGTGCAGGCGATTGTGGCTGCGGCCGACGGCGCGCTTAGCTTGGAGGATGTGAAATAGATGTCGCAGCCCGATCCCCTTAGCGTTGCCATGCGCCGTGCAGCGTCGCAGGTCGAAGCCGCCCTCGAAGAATTGCTGCCGGTTGTAGAAGGTGCCGAATCCCGGCTATGCGCGGCCATGCGCTACGCGACGCTCGGCGGCGGTAAGCGGATGCGGGCCTTCCTGGTGATGGAAACCGCTGCCCTTTTTGGGGTTGACCGGTCCTGCGCCGCCCGCGTAGCGGCATCGGTGGAAATGCTACACGCCTACAGCCTGATCCATGACGACTTGCCGGCGATGGATGATGATGATCTGCGGCGCGGCAAACCGTCCTGCCACAAGCAGTTTGACGAAGCCACCGCGATCCTTGCCGGCGATGCACTCCAGGCCCGCGCCTTTGAAATCCTTGGCGAGGTCGCCACCCACACCAGCCCGGAAGCACGCTGCGAACTGGTGGTGGCATTGGCCCATGCCGCTGGCGCGCGCGGCATGTGCGGCGGGCAGATGATCGACATCGACGCCGAAGGCAAAACCCTGACCGCCGAGCAGATCGGCCGCTTGCAGGCGCTGAAAACCGGCCGGCTGATCCAGTACTCGGCGGAAGCCGGTGCCATTCTCGGGCGGGCGCCACTGCATCATCGCCATCAGATTGCCGCATATGGGCGCGATCTGGGCACTGCGTTCCAGATTGCCGACGATGTGCTCGATGCGACCGGCACCGAGGAAGAAGTCGGCAAGGCGGTCGGCAAGGATGCAGCGGCCGGCAAGGCGACCCTGGTTGGCGTGCTTGGGCTTGAACGGGCCGTGGCGCAGGCCGACATGCTGGCGGCGCAAGCAGCCCAGCATGTGGACGGATTTGGCGAGAATGGCGCATTGTTGCGCCAGTTGGCGGCGTATGTGGTTTCGCGAAGGACATAGACCGAGCAATGAATGCCCCTATTGTGCCTGCGACAGCGACCACCCGCCCGATCACCCCTTTGCTGGACCGTGTCCGCATCCCGGATGACCTGCGCAATTTCTCGATTTACCAGTTGAAGCAGCTGGCCGACGAAGTCCGTGCCGAAACCATCGACGCGGTATCGGTCACCGGCGGGCATTTGGGCGCAAGCCTCGGTGTGGTCGAGTTGACGGTTGCGCTGCACGCGATTTTCGACACACCGAAGGATCGGCTGCTGTGGGATGTCGGGCACCAGACCTATCCGCACAAGATCCTCACCGGGCGCCGTGATCGCATTCGCACTTTGCGGCAAGGCGGCGGGCTGTCCGGCTTCACCCGCAGATCGGAAAGCGAATACGACCCGTTTGGCGCGGCGCATTCCTCGACCTCGATTTCCGCCGGCCTTGGCATGTCGGTTGCCCGCGATCTGCGCCAGGCGCGCGGCATCAAGGATGACCGCCATGTCGTGGCCGTGATCGGCGATGGCGCGATGAGCGCTGGGATGGCTTACGAGGCGATGAACAACGCCGGCAGCCGCCATTCCCGGCTGGTGGTGGTATTGAACGACAACGACATGTCGATCGCCCCCCCGGTTGGCGCAATGAGCGCCTATTTGTCGCGCCTGCTGTCATCGCGCAGCTTCCTCGGCCTGCGCGACCTCGCCGCCCGCATGGCCAAGCGCTTCCCCAAGGGCATCGAGCGCACTGCCCGCCGCGCGGAAGAATACGCCCGCGGCATGCTCACCGGCGGCACGCTGTTCGAGGAGCTGGGGTTTTATTATGTCGGCCCGATTGACGGCCATAATCTCGACCATCTGATCCCGGTGATGCGCAATGTGCGCGACGCCGAGGAATATGGCCCGATCCTGCTGCATGTGATTACCCAGAAGGGCAAAGGCTACGAGCCGGCCGAGGCAAGTGCCGACAAGCTCCACGCGGTATCCAAATTCAATGTGCTGACCGGTGAACAGGCCAAGGCGCCGCCGGGACCGCCGACCTATACCAACGTCTTCGCCGCCGCCCTGATCCAGGCTGCCGAGGCCGATCCCGATATCGTCGCCATCACCGCCGCCATGCCATCCGGCACCGGGCTGGACAAATTCGCCAAGCGCTTCCCCGACCGGATTTTCGATGTCGGGATTGCCGAGCAGCACGCAGTGACCTTTGCGGCGGGCCTCGCCACCGAAGGCATCAAGCCATTCTGCGCGATATATTCGACTTTCCTGCAGCGCGGGTATGACCAGTTGGTGCATGACGTTGCCATCCAAAGCCTGCCGGTGCGCTTCGCAATCGACCGCGCCGGGCTGGTCGGCAATGACGGCGCCACCCATGCCGGCAGCTTCGACATCGCTTATTTGGCGTGCATCCCCGGCATCGTGCTGATGGCGCCATCCGATGAGGCGGAACTGATGCACGCGGTTGCAACCCTTGCCGCCATCGATGATCGCCCCAGCGCGGTCCGCTTCCCGCGCGGCGAGGCAACCGGGCTTACCCTGCCGGAAAAAGGCGCCATCCTGCCGCTCGGTATCGGGCGGGTGCTGCGTGAAGGCAGCCGGGTGGCGATCCTGGCGCTCGGGCCGCGTCTCGCCGAAGCGATGAAGGCCGCCGACCAACTGGCTGGCTTGGGGGTATCGGTCACGGTGGCCGATGCGCGTTTTGCCAAACCGATCGATACCGCGCTGGTCGAGCAGCTCGCGCGCCATCACGAAATGCTTGTTACTATTGAGGAAGGATCTTCCGGTGGGTTCGGCGCGCTGGTCATGCAGCACCTCGCCTGGGCTGGATTGTTGGATAACGGGCTGAAATTCCGCCCGATGGTGCTGCCCGACCGTTTTATCGACCACGACACCCCCGCCCGCCAGATGATTGAGGCCGGGTTGAACGCGGCAGACATTGTTGCAACCGTATCTGTGGCGTTGAAGCTGTGATTACCCGTCGTGCCGCGCTGGTCGGGCTTGGCTTGCTGCCAATGGCAAGGCTCAACGCAGCGGAATTATCGGCGCCAGCCCTGTCGGTCCAGCATTTCAATGACGGATTGCTGCGGGTCATGAAGGCCGGCCCCGCCGTGCCGTTCAACGACCGGGTGCGCATGTTGACCCCGATCGTTGAGCAGGTGTTCGACCTGCCCCTGATCCTGCGCCGGTCCGTCGGCAATCACTGGACAAAATTCAACGATGCCGCCAAGGCCGATCTGCTTGCCGCCTTCGATGCCTTCACGGTCGCCACCTGGGTGGCGAATTTCGACAATTTCAACGGCGAGGTCTTCGAGATCGCCGCCGAGGCGCGACAGGTCGGGCAGGAAATGGTGGTCCAGACCCGCATCGTGGCGAAGACCGGCGAACCGACGCGGCTTGATTACGTGATGCGGGAAGTTGGACAGGCATCATCCGGCGCGCCTGGCGTGTGGCGGGCGGTGGATATTCTGCTGAACGGCACCATCAGCCGGGTGGCGGTGCAACGCTCGGATTTCCGCGCCATTGTTGATGCCGGCGACCCGGGTGCGCTGATTATTTTGCTGCGCAACAAGACCGCCGCACTTGTGGCCGGCGCCGCCAAACCGTGACCATTCTTGCCGCAATCGCGCTGCTGCTGGCAGGCATCGGCCTTACGCAAGGCACTGTCGGGCTTTGGGCGCTCGGCCGGTTTCGCGCCCGGATGCCGGCACCAGCGCCGCGCGTGCTACCCGGCGTAACTGTGCTGAAGCCGCTTTATGGCGACGAGGCCCTGTTGGAAGTGGCACTCGCCAGCAATTTCCGCCAAACCTACCCGGAGTTCCAACTGGTTTTCGGGGTAAAATCCGCCGATGACGCCGCCCTTGGCGTTGTCGAGCGTCTGCGCGCGCGGTTCCCGGACGTCGATGTGGCAGTGGTGATCTGCCCGGACGAGCACGGCGCCAATCGTAAAATCGGCAATCTGATCAACATGCTGTCAGCCGCCAAGCATGACGTGCTGGTGATCGCCGATAGCGATGTGCATGTCGCACCCACCTATCTCGGCCGGCTGGTCGCGTGCCTTGCACTGCCGCAGGTTGGACTGGTGACCACGCTCTACACCGGGCTTGCGGCCAGCCGAACCATGGTGGCGCGCCTGGGCGCGACCGCGATCAGCCATGGGTTTTTGCCCGGCGCGTTGCTGGCCCGCGAGCTTGGCCGTCAGGATTGCCTGGGCGCGACAATGGCTTTGCGGCGCGATACGCTGGGCAAAATCGGTGGGTTGCGCAGCTTGGTTGACCATCTCGCCGATGATTACATGCTTGGGCGGCTGGTTCTTGCCCATGGTTTGCGCGTGCATCTGGCCGATGCGGTGGTCGCCACCACGGTGCCGGAAACCCGGTTTGGCCATTTGTTCCGACACGAATTACGCTGGGCGCGCACCATAAGGGCGGTCGAACCGATCGGCTTCGCGGCGTCTGCGGTGCAATATCCGCTGGCCTGGGCGGCCTTTGCCGTGGTCTTAAGCGGCGGCGCGATTTGGGCGGTGGCGGGCTTTGCCGTGGCTTGGCTCGGGCGGGCATTGATCGCCCGCGGCCTCGATGCGCGGCTCGGCCTTGCGAAATCGGCACTTGCGACGCCGGCGCCATTCTGGCTTCTGCCGCTCCGCGACCTTATGTCGATCCTGATTATGCTGGCGAGCGTTGGCAGCGACCGCGTCGAGTGGCGCGGCACTGAAATGCATGCCGACCACGCCGAGCTTCCGACCACTGAAAATCCACCGCCGCACGCCCCCGTGCCGCAGCGCACCTGAATTTTGGGAAATAGACCGATGATGAAGACGCTTTTCCTCCAGCCGCCCTCGTTCGACGGCTTCGACGGCGGCGCTGGCTCACGCTACCAGGCCAAGCGCGAGATCAAGAGCTTCTGGTTCCCAACCTGGCTCGCCCAGCCGGCGGCCCTGGTGCCGGGCAGCCGCTTGATTGACGCCCCGCCGGCAAAGATCGGCATGGATGTGGTGCTGGCCGACACCCGGAACCGCGATTTATGCGTGATCCACACCTCGACGCCGAGCTTTGCGTCCGATGTGAAGGTCGCCCAGGCGATCAAGGACGCCAACCCGAATATCAAGATCGGCATGGTCGGCGCCAAGGTTGCCGTGCAGCCGGAGGAAAGCCTGCTGAAAGGCGCGCCGATCGATTTCGTTGCGCGCAATGAATTCGACTTCACCATCAAGGACATCGCCGGAGGGATGGACTTCGCCGCCGTTGATGGGATTTCATATCGCAACAAGGATGGCGTGATCGTCCACAACAAGGAGCGCAAAATCCTTGCGAATATGGACGACCTGCCGTTCGTGACCGAGGTCTATAAGCGCGATTTGAAGATCGAGAATTACTTCATCGGCTACCTCAAGCACCCGTATTTGTCGCTTTACACTGGGCGCGGCTGCAAGAGCCACTGCACCTTCTGCCTGTGGCCGCAAACTGTTGGTGGGCATAATTACCGGGTGCGCAGCGTCGAACACGTCGCCGCCGAAATCCGCCAGTCCTTGAAAATGTTTCCCCAGGTGCGGGAGATTTTCTTTGATGACGACACTTTCACCGATAATCTGCCGCGCGCCGAGGCGATCGCGAAAGAGCTCGGCAAGATGGGCGTCACCTGGTCGTGCAACGCCAAAGCCAATGTGCCGCGCAAGACGCTTGAGGTGCTGAAGACCAACGGCCTTCGTCTTTTGCTGGTCGGCTACGAGAGCGGCAATCAGCAGATCCTGCACAACATCAAGAAGGGCATGCTGATTGAGGTCGCCAAGAAGTTCACCAAGGATTGCCATGAACTCGGCATCAAGATCCACGGCACCTTCATCCTCGGCCTGCCCGGCGAGACCCGGGAAACCATCCAGGAAACTATTCGCTTCGCCACCGAAGTGAACCCGCACACCATGCAGGTTTCCCTCGCCGCCCCCTATCCCGGCACCTTTCTTTACAAGCAGGCGCTGGAAAATGGCTGGCTGGATGAGGCGAATGCCGAATTGATCGACGAAAGCGGCGTGCAGATCGCGCCGTTGCATTACCCGCATCTGTCGCATAGCGAAATATTTGACTCGGTGGAAACCTTCTACCGGAAGTTCTATTTCCGCGCCCCGAAAATCGCGTCCATCGTCGGCGAAATGGTGACCAGCCCGCAAATGATGGTGCGACGCCTGCGCGAAGGGGTGGAGTTCTTTCAGTTCCTGCGCGAGCGGCATAAGGCGGCCTAAGGAAGGGCTTATACCAAGCGCCGTTGACCCATGAAGACTGGGTCAACGGCGCTTGGTATAATCTTTTTCTTCTTCTTTTTCTTCTTCTTCTTCTTCAACGGATTTGGAGGAATTATGCTGCCG
>JANYCX010000185.1 GCA_025360065.1 Acetobacteraceae bacterium
CCACCACTTCGGAAATATCGCGCAATATCAGCGGCCTTAGGTGGCTGACCCCGTAGCGGAAGAAAGCGTCCTGGCGGCGGACGATCTCGGCCGAGACCTTGAGGATGGTGTTGGCGCGTTGTTGCAGTGATTTAACCAGCCAGTTCGCGGTTTGGAGCTTTTCGGCGAGGAAGTTCTTGTCCTCTTTGCGGCCAGCCTTGCCAGCCCGGGTCAGCACCTGGGCGCTGAAGCCCTGATTGACCAACACCCGCGGCATTGTTTCGGGGTTTAGTTCCAACAGCCAGCCGCCTTCTTCGGCGGGCGACGGCCGCATCAGCACATCGGGGATCACTGGTGCCGGCGGGGTCGCATCCCAGGTCGCGCCCGGTTTGGGGTCGAGCCGACGGATTTCGGCGATCATGTCGGCGATATCGGCGCCATCGACGCCACACACCGCCATCAACCCTTTCAGATCGCGGCGGGCCAGCATGTCGAGATTGTCGAGCATGGCCATCATCGCCGGGTCGAGACGGTTTTTCTCGGCCAACTGGGCCGCCAGACATTCGCGCAAATCGCGGGCGAACATGCCGGTCGGGTCAAAGCGCATCATCGGGGTTCGCACCGCTTCAACCGCGTCGAGCGTGGTGCCAAGCGCCTTGGCCAGATCCGCGGGTGCGGCCGAAAGCCGCCCGCTCGGTTCAAGCAGCGCGATCAGATAGGCGCCGATCAGGCGTTGAGCCGGATCGTCGAACGACAGCCGCAGTTGCTCGCCAAGGTGCTCGCGCAGCGTCGCGGCCTTCTCGGCAAAGTCGTCGATGCTGCGATCATCGTCGTCGAATGCCTGGCTGCCGCCGGGGGCGCTTGCCCCGTCGCCAGCGCCGCCGGGATCGTAAGATTCCGCCGCGTCGGCATCGAGTGGCGCATCCTGGCTGCTTGGCAGGGTTTCCGCCGAGGCGGCATCGGCGGAATCACGCGGCAGCCCGCCTTCATCCCAGGTAGAATCGGCCTGATTTTCTGATGTTGCCGTCGATTCGAGGCGTTGATCACGATCCGGACGCTCCCCGATCGGCGCATCAAAGCCTTCATCGCGTTCGAGCAGCGGGTTGCGTTCGAGTTCTTCCTCGACAAACGCGGCGACCTCGATATTGTTGAACTGCAACAGCTGGATCGCCTGGCGCAACAACGGCGTCATCACCAGCGATTGTGACTGGCGCAGGTCGAGACGGGGGCCGATCGCCATAAATTCTGGACTCACCGATTACACGAGGGGTGGCAAAAACCACCTGCGGCAGAGAACAGCGCGCCCGGACCGAAGATGCAAGCAAGAATCGTGCTAAGTGGAACGGCCGATGCAGAATTTATCGGCTAAATCGCTCGCCAAGATAGAACCGACGCACGTCCTGGTCGGCGACGACTTCCTCCGGGGTGCCTTCCATCAGCACCCGGCCTTCATGCATGATATAGGCGCGGTCAATGATTTCAAGCGTTTCGCGCACATTATGGTCGGTGATCAGCACGCCGATGCCGCGATCCTTCAAATGCGACACCAAATCACGGATTTCACCCACCGCGATCGGGTCAATGCCGGCCAACGGCTCATCCAGCAGGATATAACTCGGCTGGGACGCCAAGGCCCGAGCGATTTCGACCCGGCGCCGTTCCCCGCCCGACAACGCCAGCGACGGGGTGTGGCGCAAATGGCGGATGCCGAACTCGCCCAGCAACTCATCGAGCATCTGGTCACGTCGATCGCGATCGGGTTCGACCACTTCAAGGGCTGCCATGATGTTCTGCTCGACGTTCAGGCCGCGAAACACGCTGGCTTCCTGCGGCAGATAGCCGATGCCGAGCCGGGCGCGTCGATACATCGGCAGCCCCGTGATGTCATGTCCATCAAGTGTGATTGCACCGGTATCGGGCCGCACCAGCCCAACGATCATGTAAAAAGTGGTGGTCTTGCCGGCGCCGTTGGGGCCGAGCAGGCCCACGGCTTCACCGCGCCGTAAGGTCAACGAAACATTCCTGACCACCGGGCGCTTGCGATAGGTTTTGCCGACGCCGGTGGCAGTAAGGCCGCCAGTTTGCAGCAGCACGCGGGAATCGTTCACGGAGCCGACTTGCTTGTCGCCGCCGGCCCGGCGACCGGGGGCTTGTCAACCGGCGCCGGGGCCGCAACCGGAGGCGGTTTGCCGATGCTCGGCGGGATCATGCCCTGCGCCCGATTGCCCGGCCGGTTGACGGTGCGGAAGATGCCGGTCTGCTTGTTGGCCACTGCCGCATCGACCTTCATTTGCATGCCGTTGCCCGCCGAAATCCGGACATTGCCCAGCAGCCAGGCGGAATCGAGCGCCGCGATATAAAGTCCACGATCGGCACGGCCATTATCGGCGGCGGTGCGGACTTCGACATTGCCGTACGCCTCAACCCGTTCGAGCGCCCCCGATGCGGCCAGCGCATCCGGCTGGGGCGTGACCTGGCGATCCGCTTTCGGCGGCGCGGTGTAGCCCACCAAGGTATCGGCGGCGATCCGGCGGCCATCGGCGGTCGTTACCACCGCTGCCCCGCGCGCCACCGCCATGCGTTTTTCAGACCAGTATTCGAGGCTGTCGCGCGCGGTCAGGACCTGCTGCGGCGTGGTCAGCCGCAGCGCCGTCCCGGTCATCACCAGCACTGCCTGATCGATGTCGTAGACCGCCGCATCGCCAACCGCTTCGTCGGTGGCGGTCACAATCCGGACATGGCCATGCGCTTCAAGCCGGTAGATTTCGTTGCCGCCGGTCGCGGCGCTGGTCGCGGCTTCGCCGGTGCTGCCGGCTTTCTTGCGGTAATGCGCGACCAGTTTGTCGGCCAGCACCGTCACATTGCCGCGCACCGCCCGCGCATCGCCGGTGACGGTCGCAGTTTTTTCCTGATCGCGAATTTCCGACTCGTCGCGCCAGGTCAGCTCGATCGCGCCGCCCTTGGTCAGGTCGATCGGCTGCGCTGCGGCCGGCTGTGCCAGCGCGACTGCCGCGAAAATTATCATCGCCAATGCCCGCATCATCGCCCCGCTCCATCCAGCACCAACCGACCCGGCCCAGTGAAATGCAGCACCATGCCGCGCTCACTGACACTGAAGCCCTGCGCGTCGAGCGTGCCGAACGGGCCGTGGACATGCACTTGTTCAGGCCCGATCATCACAGCTGCTTTGAGATCAATCGTCACCGCGCTGGTTTGCATTTCAATGCCATCATCCCGGTACAAGCTGACCTCGCCATACAAGTCCAACTGCCCATCGCGTTGCATATAGACCCCATGATCGGACTTCGCCATCAACCAGGCGCCGCCGACCAAATGAATGTCGCCCGCCGGCGTGGTGAGCACGGTGCGGCCGGGCAGTTGCGGGCCGGCCATGATCTGGCGGGCGGACGTCGCGGTAATGGTAAACGGGCTGCCGTTCTCATCGAAGCCGGTATAACTCGGGTTGCGCAAGGTGCCGCCATCCTGCGCGACGGTCTGGCGACGGTAGCTGATGCGGGCACGGTCAAGATCGCTGGTCAATTCCGACCACAGTGTCAGCAGCGCCAGCAGGCCCAGTGCCGCGACCGGCAGCACGCCCTTGGCCAAGCCGATCAGCCAGCGGCGGCGCAAGGCCTGTGCCGTGCTGGGCGCAATGCGACGTGCCCGCAGAAAATGGGCGCGGCGACGGTCATGCCCTGGATAGGGTGAACCCAATTCTGCCATTCAAGCCAATCCGGCGCGCAACAGGTCGTGGATATGGAGAATGCCGAGCGGTCGGCGCGCTGCATCCACCACGAACAAGGTGGTAAACGGGTTGCGGGCGGTGTTCATCGCATGCAGCGCCTCAGCGGCCAGCGCGTCCGGGCCAATGCTCCGCGGGCTGGTGTTCATGACCTCGCCCAGGCTCCGGGTTAGCAGGTCGGGCGCCATGGCGCGGCGTAGATCGCCATCGGTCAATATTCCGACCAGTGCGCCATTCCCGTCGATCACGCCCAGGCAGCCAAAGCGCTTTTCGGTCATCAGCACCAGCGCGTCGGCCATTGCAGTCGCGGCTGGCGCCAGCGGAATTTCATCGCCGGTATGCATTAAATCACGGGTCCGCCGCAGCATTGCGCCGAGCTTCCCGCCGGGATGGAAGCGCCGAAAATCGGTGGGGCCAAAGCCACGCCGCGTCAGCAGCGCCACCGCCAGCGCATCGCCGAGCGCGATTTGCATGGTGGTGCTGGTGGTGGGCGTAAGGCCCATCGGGCAGGCTTCCGCCGCATCGGGTAGGATCAGCGCGACATCGGCGGCCTGGGCGAGGCTGCTATTGGCACCACCGGTAATTGCGATCAGCTTGATGCCGAAGCGGCTTGCGTAACCGATCAGGTCAGCAAGTTCCGCTGTTTCGCCGGAGTTGGACAATGCCAGGATGGCATCGCCCTCGGCGATCATCCCGAGATCGCCATGCGATGCCTCGGCCGGATGCACGTAAAGCGCGGTGGTGCCGGTCGAGGCGAGGGTGGCGGCAATCTTGCGGGCGACATGGCCGGACTTGCCCATTCCGGACACCACAACGCGGCCAGCAACGGCGAGCAGCACACTAACCGCCGCGCTGAAGCTGCGGTCTAGTGCTGCCGCCAGGGCGGTAATCCCAGCGGCTTCTGCGTCCAGCACCGCGCGTGCGGCGGCCAGATCGGCGGACTCGATTGCGGTCAGATCGGGCATACCACGCTATTTGGTCCCCCAAGGTCGGTAAAGCAACGCCTCACGCTAGCCGGCACCATATCCACCGCCGCCAGGAGTTTCGATGGTGAAGCGGTCGCCGGGTAGCAGCTCGGCCTGATCAGTGCCCGTCAGAATTTGGGTGGTGCCGTCCGCGCGGTCCACCCATTGACGCCCGGCGGCCCCATCGGCACCGCCGGCCAGCCCAAAGGGAGCGACGTTCCGCCGCGAGGACACAATCACTGCCGTCATCGGTTCCAGGAACCGGATCCGCCGCCGCGACCCACTGCCACCGTGGAACTTCCCAATCCCGCCGGACCCGCGCCGGATCGAAAATTCCTCCTGCACCACCGGGTAACGCAGTTCGAGGATCTCCGGATCGGTCATCCGCGTGTTGGTCATATGGGTTTGCACCGCATCGGTGCCGTTAAAATCTGGGCCGGCGCCGGTGCCGCCACAGATGGTTTCATAGTATTGCCTTGTAGCGTCTCCGAACAGGAAATTGTTCATCGTTGCCTGGCTGCATGCCAGCGCCCCCAGTGCCCCGAACAAGGCATTGCATGTCGCCTGGCTGACCTCGGTATTGCCAGCGACCACGGCGGCCCCGGGCAACGGCGACAGGAAGGTGCCGGGCGGGATAATGATTTCGATCGGCTTGAGGCAGCCATCGTTGAGCGGGATATCGGTGCCCACGAGGCAACGGAAAACATAGAGCACAGCGGCCCTTGTCACCGCCGGCGGTGCATTGAAGTTGTTGCCGCGCTGGGTGCCGGTGCCGGTGAAATCGACCACCGCGCTGCGTTTGATGTGGTCAACCTTGACCACCACCCGCAGCGGCGCGCCGTCATCCATGGTATAGTCGAAACGCCCATCGCCGATGCGCGAAATCACCTGCCGCACGCTTTCTTCCGCGTTGTCCATCACGTGGCGCATGTAGGCGCGCACCATATCCCAGCCATAGCGGCCGACCACACGTTGCAATTCCTGCACGCCTTTTTCATTCGCCGCGACCTGCGCCTTGATGTCGGCGACATTCACATCCGGGCTGCGCGCCGGGTATTTGGCGCCAGCGAGCACGGCGCGGAACGCGGCTTCGCGCAGATGTCCCTGGTCCACCAGCAGGAAATCGTCGATCACCACACCTTCTTCTTCGAGCGCGTGCGACGCCGGCGGGGTCGAGCCTGGGGTGATGCCGCCAATATCGGCGTGGTGGCCACGGTTGCCGACGAAGAACAGGATGTCTTGCCCGGCTTCGTCGAACACCGGGGTGATCACCGTCACATCCGGCAAATGGGTGCCACCGTTATAGGGATTGTTGAGCGCCACGACGTCGCCGGGCCGCAAGGTTGCGCCGCGCGTCCGCAACACGGTGCGCACGCTTTCGCCCATTGCGCCGAGATGGACCGGGACATGCGGCGCATTCGCGACCAGCCCGCCGGTGCCATCGAAGATCGCGCAGGAAAAATCCAGCCGTTCCTTGATGTTGACGCTCTGCGAGGTGTTCTGCAGCACGGCCCCGGTTTGCTCGGCGACGTTCATGAACAGATTGTTGAACAGTTCGAGCAGCACCGGGTCGGCGCGGTCGGTGCCGGAGGCAAACACGGCCGGCGGTGCCTCAGTGCGGCGCAGGATCATGTGGTTCAGTGCGGTAACCTCAGCGGTCCAGCCGGGTTCGACCACCGTGGTGGCGTTGGCTTCGCGGATCAGCGCCGGGCCTGCGATGTGGTCGCCGGCCAAAAGCTCGGTGCGGTCAAATACCGGCGTCGCGTGATCGGCACCGCCGCTCCAGATATGGGTCTGGTCAACCGGGGCTGGCGCGCCGACAGCGCGGGTACCCAGCGGGGCCTCGATGATCGCCTCGCCCGGTGCAACCGCCTCAACGGCGACGGTTTCCACCACCAGTGCGCGATCGGGGGTGGCAAAGCCGAAGCGGGCGCGATGGGCGGCGGTGAAGGCGGCGACGATTCCGGCGTGATCGGCGAGGTCGATGATAAGCGCGGCCTCGGTGCCGGCGTAGCGCAGATGCAGCTTGCGGGTGAGCAGCGGCGTGGCGATCTCAGCCCCTTGGCGGCGCAAATCGTCGGTGGCGGTTGCAGCCAATTGGTCGGCCATGGCGCGCAAAGCGGGCAGGGCGGCCTCGGTCAACGGGGTTTCGACCGCCTGTTCGCGCATCACGCTCTGATCGGCGAGGCCCATGCCATAGGCCGACAAAACCCCAGCGAAGGGATGGATGAACACGGTTTGCATGCCGAGCTCGTCTGCCACCAGACAGGCATGTTGTCCGCCAGCGCCGCCAAAGCATTGCAGGGCGAATGCGCTGATGTCGTGGCCTTTTTGCACACTGACCTGCTTGATCGCATTGGCCATGTTGGCGACCGCGATGCGCAGGAACCCTTCGGCGACGTCGCGCTTGTCCTGGGCCTGGCCGGTGGCGGCCTCGATTTCCCCGGCGAGAACGGCAAACTTCGCCGCCACAACTTCGCCATCCAGGCTTTCATCGCCATTCGGGCCGAAAATTGCCGGGAAATGCGCCGGCACAATTTTACCGACCAGGATGTTGGCGTCAGTCACGGTCAGCGGCCCGCCGCGCCGGTAGCCGGCCGGTCCCGGATTGGCGCCGGCGCTGTCCGGCCCGACCCGCAATCGCGCGCCGTCAAAATGCAGGATCGAGCCACCACCGGCGGCCACGGTGTTGATCGCCATCATCGGCGCCCGCATCCGGACCCCGGCAATAGCGGTTTCAAAAGCGCGCTCGAACCCGCCATCGTAAAGGGCGACGTCGGTGGATGTGCCGCCCATGTCAAAGCCGATGATCCGGTCGAACCCGGCCATCCCGGCGGTGCGCGCCGCGCCCACAATGCCGCCAGCCGGGCCGGACAGGATCGCGTCCTTGCCCTGGAAGTGGCGGGCTTCGGCCAATCCGCCGCTCGACTGCATGAAATAGAGCCGCACGCCCGTGAGCTCAGCCGCCACCTGATCGACATAGCGCCGCAGGATTGGCGACAGATAGGCATCAACCACGGTGGTGTCGCCCCGCGGCACGATGCGGAGCAAAGGTGATGTCGCATGGCTTGCCGAGACCTGGGCGAAGCCGGCATCGCGCGCCAGTTCGGCCAGCTTTTGTTCCATCGCTGGATACTTCCAGGCGTGCATCAGCACGATGGCGACCGCGCCAAGGCCCTTTTCGCGGGCGGCAGCAAAGGCGGCACCGGCGGCGTCTTCGTCGAGACTTTCCAGTTCCACGCCATCAACCCCAACCCGCCCGGCGATCTCGACGACGTCTTCGTACAGCAGGCTTGGCAGAACGACCTTGAGGTCAAACAAGCGCGGGCGGGCCTGGTTGCCGATCCGCAGCATGTCGGCGAAGCCTTTGTTGACGACCAGCAAGGTCCGCTCGCCTTTACGTTCCAACAGCGCGTTGGTGGCAACGGTGGTGCCCATTTTCACGCAGTCGATCAGCCCGGGCGGGATCGCTGCGTTCTGGGCCAAGCCCAACACCAGTCTGATCCCGGCGATTGCGGCGTCTTGGTAGCGCTCGGGGTTTTCGCTGAGCAACTTATGGGTCGACAACTGCCCGGCCGGGTCGCGCGCGACAATGTCGGTAAAAGTGCCGCCGCGATCAATCCAGAACTGCCAGTTAGCCATCACACTCTGCCCCTTTGTCTAAGTGTTTAAATTGGCGGTGTGTGGGGAAGAAAAGCAAGACGGGAAGCTGAGGATGCCGCATGTCGACCTGCCAGACCGACCACGTTTTGGCTTCGCTAACCTGTGCGTGATACACTTGTCGTTCACAATGGCGGGATTGCAGAGCAAGTGTGGGGTAAAATCGTCGGCGCAATGGCAGGGTTCGCCATGGGTGGCCCGTTGGGTGCCATGGTCGGGGCAGCACTTGGCCATGCGGCGGAGAGCGGTGGCAGCTTCACCCAGTTCCAATTCACCTCCGGCAATCCGCGCATTGCCGCTCCGCCGCGCCAGCGCGATCAGGTTTTTGCCCTCGGTGTCGTCGTTCTGGCGGCACGCCTCGCCAAATGCGATGGGCCAGTCAATCGCGTCGAAATCGACGCCTTTAAGCGCCATTTCCGCGTGCCGCCCGGGTCGGAAGGCGATGTCGGCCGCCTGTTCGATCAGGCGCGCGACGGTAACGAACCGTTCCTGCCCTATGCCAGCCGCATGGGGCTGGTGTTCGCCGACAACGCTTTTGTCCTGGAAGACGTGCTCTCGGCGCTGTTCTCCATCGCGCGCGCCGACGCGCCGATCAATCGCGCCGAGGACGCTTTCCTGCGCGAAGTCCATGTCGCCTTCGCCCTTGGGGACCCTTCCTGGGAGCGTGCCCGTGGCGCCTCGGCCGGACGGCGCGCTGATGACGCCGAAGATCCCTATACGGTGCTCGGCGTCAGCCGCGACCTTAAGACCGACGAATTACGCGCCACCTGGAAGCGCCTGATGCGCGAACACCACCCCGACAGCCTCGCCAGCCGCGGCGTGCCGGACGCCTTCATCCGCAGTGCCGGCGAAAAAGTCGCCCGCATCAACGCCGCCTGGGACCGCATTAAGCGGGAGCGCGGGCTGTGAGTGTCGATTTGAGGGATGCGGCCAGCCCCAATCACGACGCCCGGCCCGATGGCACCATGATCGACGCGCTGGTGATCCACTATACCGGCATGACCAGCGCGCGGGACGCACTCGCCCGGCTGCGTGACCCTGAGGCCCGTGTGTCGAGCCACTATCTGGTCGATCTCGATGGCATTGTCTGGCGGTTGGTTCCAGAAAACCGCCGTGCCTGGCATGCCGGGGCATCGTTCTGGCGCGGCCGCACCAGGCTCAATGATCGCTCTATCGGCATTGAAATCGCCAATCCCGGCCATTCGCACGGCTATCCCGATTTCCCCGTCCTGCAAATGGCGGTGGCGTGTGATCTTTGCCTCGATATCCTGTCGCGCCACGCCATCGCCCCGCGCGACATCGTCGGGCACAGCGATATTTCGCCCGACCGCAAGGACGATCCGGGCGAGAAATTCGATTGGCGCGGTCTCGCCGAGGCCGGCGTCGGGGTTTGGCCGCAAACCACCCCCGATCTCGGCATCGCCGGCATTATGCGGGACGCCACAGTGTTACGCGATGTGCGCGCCGCCCTCGCGGTGATCGGTTATCGCGTGGCCCCGGAAGGCGCACTCGATCCGGCTTTGTCGCAGGTGCTGCGCGCCTTTCAGCGCCACTGGCGGCCGGAAACCGTGAACGGTCAGGCCGATGCCGGCACCATCGCCCGGCTGGTCGCGGTCGCCAGGCTGTGCGGCGCCGGTTGACGGGCTACCCGACAGCTACAGGTTGACGGGCTACCCGCCCGGGCGCATTCACCGCGCGCCAGACGGCCGGACGACCGCTGGCGGGGGCAACTCCGCTGGAGGAAAGTCCGGGCTCCACGGGAATACGGTGCCGGCTAACGGCCGGCGAGGGTGACCTCAGGGAAAGTGCCACAGAAAATAAACCGCCGGCGCGATTTCGGTCTCGCAGGCAAGGGTGAAACGGTGCGGTAAGAGCGCACCGCGCCCCTGGCAACAGGGGCGGCAGGGTAAACCCCACCGGGAGCAAGACCGAATAGGGGTGGCCGGCGAGGCGCGGAAGGGCAATATCAGACCGACGGTATCGCGAAGCGATACTTGGGCTGATGAAATTGCCCGCCAGACAAAGGCTGCGTTGACGCAGGGGCATTTCCGCCCTGTCACCCGGGTTGGTCGCGTCAGGCGCGCAGCGATGCGCGTCGCAGAGGAATGGTCGTCTCGTTGTCGTGCAAGCGATGGCGGACAGAACCCGGCTTACAGGCCGTCTGGCAAGTATGTTCGTCTAAAATTAGACATTTTTGCGTGGGCCAGGGGCTAACCCCCTGCGCTCACGTGATTTTGCGCGGCAAATCGGGTTTGGAGCGGTCTGATCCCAAAGATTCAGGGTCTAGTGGGGCAATTTCCCATGGACTCCCGGTTAAAAACCGCTAAATTCAGCTAGGAATTTCTGGCAGGACATGCGGCATGAGCCGGTTTCGCGGCACATATGACGGGAAGAAGGACGGTAAGAACCGTATCTCGATACCGTCTGCCTATCGGAACGCGTTGAAAAGCGGCGATTCTTCTGAAAACCTGCGCCTCGTCCTGCGCCCATCCCATAAATTCCCGTGCATCGAGGGCTGGTCGCGCGACGGCTTTGACGAGCAGGAACAGATGCTCGCCGCCCTGCCGCGCTTCAGTGAGGCTGAGGAAGACCTCGCGTTGGTGCTGAACTCGGATGCGAGCGATGTCGAAGCCGACGCCACCGGCCGGATCGTCCTGCCGATCGGGCTGATCAGCTTTGCCGAGCTCGGCGATCAGGTGACGTTCCTGTCTGCCGGGTCGCATTTTCAGATCTGGAACAGTGATGCCGCCAGCGCCCGCATGGCCGAAGCCCGCGCCAACGCCAAGCTGACCCGGATGATCCTGCCCGCGCTGCGACCGACCGGTGGTGGCCAATGACCGGGCATATCCCCGTCCTGCTCCCCGAAATTCTGGCCGCGCTTAACCTGCGCGATGGCGGAGTTTATCTCGACGGCACCTTCGGCGGCGGCGGTTATGCGCGCGGCATTCTCGGTCGTGTCGCATGCAGCCTGTGGGCCATCGATCGCGATCCCGACGCGATTGCCCGCGGTGCGGCGCTGGCGGCGGAATTCCCCGGCAGGCTGCACCTTATCCATGGTCGTTTCGGCGACATGGTCGGGTTGCTGGAACGCCATGGGGTCCGCCAGCTTGACGGCATCGTGCTCGATCTCGGGGTGTCGTCGTTTCAGATCGATCAGGCTGCGCGCGGGTTTTCGTTCCGCCATGACGGCCCGCTCGACATGCGGATGGACCATACCGGCCCAACGGCGGCCGATCTGGTCAACACCCTCGATGAAGCCGAACTTGCCGACACACTCTACACCTTGGGCGAGGAACGCGCCTCACGCCGGATTGCCCGCGCCATCGTCACCGCCCGCGCCCAGGCGCCGATCCTGACCACGGGTCGGCTCGCCGAAATCATTCGCTCGGTATTGCCGCCCGATCGCAACGGGCATCACCCCGCGACGCGCAGTTTCCAGGCGCTGCGCATCCGGGTGAACGACGAGCTTGGCGAAATCAGCGCAGCACTGGATCAGGCGGCGACCCTGCTCGCCCCCGGTGGGCGCCTGGTTGTGGTCTCGTTCCATAGCCTCGAAGACCGGCTCATCAAAACTTTCATGACCGAACAAGGTGGTCGCCGCCCGTCCCCATCGCGCCACGATCCGCGCAGCATGGTCGCGGCCGCCTCAACCCGGTTCAAAGTTGTCACCGCGCGCGCCATTCGCCCTGGTGATGACGAATGCAATGCCAATCCACGCGCCCGCAGCGCCCGGATGCGCGCGCTCGAATGCGTTTTGTCTGATCCCGCGGCAGGGAACCTGTCATGATCCGCCCCTTCACCTTGATTTGCGCGGTGCTCGCGATGGTGTCCGGACTTTATTTGTATCAGTCCAAGCATGAATCGCAGTTGCTCGATCGCAAGATCGCCACCATCGTGCGCGCCACCGACGATACCAGAACGCGCATCGGCATGTTGCGCGCCGATTATCAGCTGCTCAATGACCCGACTCGCCTGCAGGATCTCGCTGACAAAAAGCTGACCTTGCGGCCGATCGCGCCGACCCAGTTTACCACGATGGCCGAACTTGGCCGGCGCCTGCCGCCGGTAGACCTCGCCCCCCATCCGGTGGCCGAGCCGATCTCCGAGCCCGATGCCGGGCTGTTCGTGACTCAGCCGGAACCGGCCCAAGCTCCGTCGAAACTAACGGTCGCACCTCCAGCACGGGCACTGGCCGCCGGGCCGCAGGCGTCGCCACCTGCCCAGGCATTGGCAGCACCGATCCCGATCTCTGCGCCCAAGCCCGTCAGGCCGGCCTCGGAGCCCGTCATTCAGACGACTGCGCTGGCACCGCCGCCTGCAGTGCCGCCACGCCGGCCATCCCCGCCGCAAACGGCGGTGCCGGCGGTCCCCCAGCCGCCGCAGAGCCAGTCTGCGATCCATCAAGCCAGCGCCATCAGGCCGGTTTCCGATGTGCGGACCCCGCCCGCCTTCGCATCCAGCCTCGGCATGGCGCGCACCAGCAACCCAATGCCGACAGCCCCGGTGGCCGGATTTGCCAATGATGGCGGCGGTGGCCGATGACCGCGCCTGATCGTGCCAAAACCGAAGCGCCCAAGCCATCCAGTATTGCGCATCGCTTTGGTGCCCCTGCCGGCGCCGGCGTCTCGCGCCGGGAAAACATCCGCGCCACCGCACCCGGCCGCCGCGGTGCCGCGGGGTTGGACACCTCGCGTGGACGGATTGTTCTGCTTGCTGTCGGCTTCACCGTTTGTTTCGCCGCCCTTGTGGTCAAGCTCGCGCTCGCCACCATCGTCATGCCGGTCGAGCCCAAGCCAGTCGCGGTGGTGCGCCACCCCGAGCCATTGCCGCCGACCTTGATCGGCGGGACTGTCAATGCCGCGCCGCCGATCAGCCCGCAGGATTTCGGCCTCAAGGCGCAGCGCGCCACCATCACCGACCGGCGCGGCGAACCGTTGGCGATTTCACTGCCATTGGCTGACCTGATCGCCGACCCGAAAGTTGTCTACGATATCGACCAGGTGGTGGCCAAGCTGCGGGCCGTGCTGCCGCGCCTCGATGCCGCCGAAACCCGTCGGCAGCTGACCAAGACCGACAAGCGCTTTGTCTATCTCGCCCGCCGCATCACGCCGCGCGACATGCTGGCGATCAACACGCTGGGCATTCCGGGCGTGGACTTCCAGCGCACCGAACAGCGTCGCTACCCGCTCGGCACGGTTGCAGCCCAAGTGCTCGGTGGCGTCGATATCGATGGTAAGGGCGTCGCCGGCATCGAGAAATATTTCAACGACCAGCTGCTCGCCAGCCCCGAGCCGTTGAAGCTGTCGATCGATATCCGTGTCCAAGCGGTGATGCGCGATGAATTGTTGAAAGCGGTCACCGATTTTACCGCGCTCGGCGGCTGCGGCATCATGATGGATGTGCGCACCGGCGAAATCCTCGCCATGGTCAACCTGCCCGATTTCAACAACAATGATTTCGGCCGGGCGACCGCCGAACAGCGCTTCAACCGCGCAACTTTCGGCCTGTACGAGCCGGGCAGCACCTTCAAGCTGCAAACCGCCGCGATGGCGCTCGATGCCGGCACCGCCCATCTCTGGAACGTGTTCGATGCGTCAGGCCCGATCCATATCGGCCGCTTCACCATTAATGATTTCGAAGGCAAGCGCCGGCCGCTGTATTTCCCCGAGGTCATTGCCTATTCATCCAATATCGGCGCAGCCAAGATCGCCCAGACCGTCGGCGCCGAACGCCAGCGCGCCTGGCACATGAAGCTTGGCATGCTGAGCCGCATCCCGCTGGAACTGCCGGAAGTGCGCCGCCCGATGGCACCGCCGGCAGCCAACTGGAAAGAAATTTCGACCCTTACGATCGCCTTTGGCCACGGCATTTCGGTCACGCCGCTGCATGTGGTGCGCGGCACCTCGGCGGTGGCCAATCACGGCGTGCTGGTCAAGCCGACCCTGCTTGCCCTCAGCCCCGACGCCCCCATCCCGCCCGGTGAGCAGGTGATGCGGCCGGAGGTTTCTGACATCATGCGCAAACTGATGCGCCTGGTGGTCAGCGACGGATTCGGCAAGCCAGCCGAGGTTCCGGGCTATTATGTCGGCGGCAAGACCGGGACGGCGGAAAAGGCCGGGCCGGGCGGCTACAAGAAGAACGTCAACATCCAGGCTTTCACCTCGGTCTTTCCGATGAACGCGCCGCGCTACGCAGTCTACATGATGCTGGACGAGGCGCATGCCAACGCCAAAACCTTCGGCTACGCCACCGCTGGCTGGGTGATCGCCCCGGCGGTCGGGCGGGTGATTTCCCGCGTCGCGCCGATGCTGGGGATGCTGCCGGAAGTCGAAAACGATGCCGCCATCAAGGCCGCGCTGGCAATCCCGCTGCAGCCGACCCATGGCTATGCAGCCACTGTCGCATCAACGGCGACCAAGCCGCTGGTGCAACCGGCGGCCAAACCCGGCCCGCGTTTGACCGCGCCACCGCTGCGGCGGGAAGTGAAGGCAGTGATGCCGGCCCTGGGTGACAATCTTGTGCGGCCCTGAAAATCTTGCCCTGCGCGCTGGTGCCTACACCGGTGTGACCGCCGATAGCCGCCTGGTGACGCCGGGTATGCTGTTCGTGGCGGTCGTTGGCCGCCATGTCGATGGGCGTCGCTTCATTGCCGATGCGGTCAGCAAGGGTGCCGTGGCCGTGCTTGCAGCCCCCGGCACGCTCTGGCCCGATGATGTGCCGGCGCGTCCGTTGCTGATCGACCCCGAACCGCGCCGCGCGCTTGCCCAGATCGCCGCCAGCCTCGCCGGCATGCTCCCCGAAACCGTGGTCGCTATCACCGGCACCAACGGCAAAACCAGCACCGCCGAATTTACCCGCCAGCTTTGGCAGCATGCCGGTCACCGTGCCGCGAGCCTCGGCACGCTCGGCGTCATCGCACCGGGCCATGCCGGAGGCTCCGGCCTCACCACCCCCGATCCGGTAACGCTTGCGGCAACCATGGCGGCGCTGGCAGGGGATGGAGTGACCAAGGTGGCGCTCGAAGCCTCGTCGCACGGCCTCGACCAGTTCCGCCTCGACGGGCTGCGTTTTGCCGCCGCCGCCTTTACCAACCTGACCCGCGATCATCTCGATTATCATGGAACCCTTGCCGAATACCGCCGCGCCAAGCTGCGCCTGTTCGATACGCTGATCGACCCTGGCACCCCGGTGCTGGCGAGCGCGACGTTGGACGCCGAAACCCTGGCGGCGCTGCAAGACATCGCCCAACGGCGCGGCTTGCGGTTCAGCAGAGTTGGCGGGCCTGACGGCGATCTTGCGCTGGTGCGGGCTATCCCGCGCCCGGATGGCCAATTGCTGGAGCTGCGGGTTGGTGGACAAAGGCTTGATGTGCTGCTGCCGTTGGTCGGTCGCTTCCAGGCCGATAACGCCTTGCTGGCAGCGGGCCTTGCCATGACAACCGGGGTTGCCGATGCTGCGGGGTTGCTCGCCCGCCTTACCGGCGTGCGGGGCCGGCTGGAGCATGCCGCGACGCTCGCCAATGGCGCGGTGGTGTATGTCGATTTCGCCCACACGCCGGATGCGTTGCAGCGGCTGCTCGCGTCCCTGCGGCCCCATACCAGCGGTAAACTCGGCGTGGTGTTCGGCGCCGGCGGCGACCGCGATCCGGGCAAGCGGCCCTTGATGGGCGCGGCGGCGGCGGAGGGTGCCGACTGGGCCATCATTACCGATGACAACCCGCGCAGCGAAGTTCCGTCTGCCATTCGTGCAGCGGTCCGCGCCGGCGCACCCGCCGCGCGTGACATCGGCGACCGGGCGGCCGCGATTGCAGCGGGCCTTGATAATCTTGGGCAAGGCGACGTACTGGTTGTGGCCGGCAAGGGCCATGAGCAAGGCCAGGCGATCGGGCCCGACATCCTGCCGTTCGACGATGTCGCCACCGTGCGGCGCTTGGTGGGGGCGCGATGAGCAAGCTGTATGCGCCCGCTGAACTGACGCTGGCGACCGGCGGCCTGCTGCGGCGGCCGTTCCACGCCACGGGAATTTCGATCGATACCCGCACCCTCAAGCCGGGCGATTTGTTCGTGGCGCTGGTCGGCGATAACAGCGATGGCCATGACCACGCCGCCGCGGCGCTCGCCAAAGGTGCTGCCGGGGTGATGGTGCATCGCCTGCCGGACGGCGTGCCCGATGACGCGCCGGTTTTGCAGGTGGCCGATACCATGGCGGGCCTGACTGCGTTGGCGCGGTTTGCCCGTGCCCGCTTCAAGGGCCGCCTCGTGGCCGTCACCGGCAGCGTCGGCAAGACCACCACCAAGAACATGTTGCGCCGGGCATTGTCGGCGGTCGGCAAGACCTGGGGCGCGGAGGCGTCGCACAACAACCATTGGGGCGTGCCGCTGACCCTTGCCCGCCTGCCGCGCGATGCGGCGTATTGCGTGGTCGAAATCGGCATGAACCACGCCGGTGAAATCCGACCCTTGGCCGAACTTGCCCAGCCCGATGTCGCGGTGATCACCACGATTGAGAAAGTTCATATTGGCTATCTCGGCAGCATCGAAGCCATTGCCGACGAAAAAGCCGATTTGCTGCGTGCGTTGCCCGACGACGGGGTTGCAGTGCTGCCTGCTGCGACGCCGATGCTGGCCCGATTGCTGGCGGCCGCCGGGTCGCGCCGGCATATGCTGTTCGGCGCTGGCGTGACCGCGAACAGCGATGCCGAGGGCTGCAGTGTTTCGGCATCGATCGGTGGCCACGCGGTGCATCTGCGCCTCGCCGCCCCTGGCCGGCACATGGCGATGAACGCGGTCGCGGCGCTGACGGCCGCGCATGCGCTGGGCGCCGATCTTAATCGTGCGGTCGCGGGCCTCGATGGATTTGCCCCGGTTGCCGGGCGTGGTTTGCGTCGCCCGATCCTGGAAGGCGCCGCGTTGCTGCTCGATGAAAGCTATAACGCCTCGGCGCCCTCGATGCGGGCCGCCCTCGCGGTGCTGGCCTTGCAACCTGCGACCCGCCGGGTAGTGGTGCTCGGTGACATGCTCGAACTGGGCGACGATGGTCCCGCCGAGCATCTCGGCCTGCTTGATGACGTGCTCGCCCACGCTGATCTGGTGTTTGCCTGCGGCCCGCTGATGCGGCCGCTGTTTCAGGCGCTGCCGGTGGACCGCCAGGGCGGCTACGCGACCAGTTCCGCGGAACTTGCGCCGATTGTCGCGGCAGCCTTGCGGGCCGGCGACGCGGTTCTGGTGAAGGGCAGTCTGGGCACCAAAATGAAGCTGATTGTTGACACAATCGAACCGGCGGGTGCGCGCTAATGCTGTTTCTCCTCACCCGTCCGGTCGCAGATCAGTTCTTGGCGTTCAACCTGTTTCGCTACCTGACCTTCCGGTCGGGCGCTGCCTGCATGACTGCGCTGATCCTGTCGCTGGTCTTTGGCCCGCGCCTGATCCGCTGGCTGAAATCGGTCCAGGGCGCCGGCCAGCCAATCCGCCCGGATGGCCCGGCGCGCCACGTGCTGGAAAAAGCCGGCACGCCGACCATGGGCGGGGTGCTGATCCTGGCGACGCTGTTCATCTCGACCCTGCTATGGGCGGATTTGCGCAACCAGTATGTCTGGGCGGTGATGCTGCTCACCCTCGGTTATGGCGTGCTCGGCTTTGTCGATGACTACATCAAGCTGTCCAAGGCCAACTACAAGGGCCTGTCGGCGCGTGGCAAATTGTTCGTCCAGCTCGGGCTGGGTTTGTTGGCGTCGTGGTGGATTTCGAGCCTGACCCACGGCCCGCTCGGCACCGGGGTCACCATCCCGATTTTCAAGGACGTGCTGATCCCGCTCGGCATGTTCTTCCCGATCTTCGGCATGGTGGTGATGCTCGGCTTTTCCAATGCGGTGAACCTCACCGACGGGCTGGACGGGCTGGCGATCGTGCCAACCATTATTGCAGCCGGAGTGTTCGTACTCATTGCCTATCTCGTCGGCAACCGGGTGTTCGCGGATTATCTCCAGCTCAACTTCATCGCCGGCGCGGGCGAGCTTTGCGTGTTCTGCTCGGCGCTGATCGGCGCGGGCCTCGGGTTCCTGTGGTTCAACGCGCCGCCGGCAAAAGTATTCATGGGTGATACCGGGGCGTTGGCGCTCGGTGGCGCGCTGGGTGCGGTGGCGGTGGCGATCAAGCATGAAATCGTGCTCGGCATCGTCGGCGGGCTGTTTGTGGTCGAACTTGCGTCATCGCTGATCCAGGTGGTCTGGTACAAGCGCACTGGTCGCCGGGTGTTTCTGATGGCGCCGCTGCACCATCATTTTGAAAAAAAGGGCTGGTCCGAGCCGACCATCGTGATCCGGTTCTGGATCATCTCGGTGATCCTGGCGCTGCTCGGCCTCGCCACGCTCAAAATCCGATGAATTTTCCCACCGATCTCTTCGCGGGCTTGCGGTTTGCCGTTGTCGGTCTGGGCAAGAACGGCCTGCCGGTGGCGCGCCGGCTGGTCGCCATGGGTGCCACCGTAATTGCCTGGGATGATACCGCAGCGGCGCGCGCGGCGGCGATCGGGTTGGACGTGCGGATGCCAGAAATGGCGCGCCTCGACGCGCTGGTCCTGTCCCCCGGCATCCCCCATCGCTTGCCGCGGCCGCATCCGATTGCGGCGATGGCGATCGCGGCCGGGGTGCCGATCCTGTCGGATGTGGAATTACTCTATCGCGCCGTGCGGCGCGCCGGGTCGCAGGCACGCTTTGTCGGTATCACCGGGACCAATGGCAAATCCACCACCACCGCATTGCTGGCCCACATCATCGCGGGCACCGGACGCCCGGTGGCGGCGGGTGGCAATCTCGGGGTTGCCGCGCTTGACCTGCCATTGCTGGGCGATGACGGCATTTATGTGATCGAAATGTCATCTTACATGTTGGAGCGGCTCGCAACGCTTCGCTTTAATGCTGCGGTGATGTTGAACCTCAGCCCCGATCATCTCGACCGCCATGGCGACATGGCCGGCTATGCGCGCGCCAAACGGGCGATTTTCGATCGGCAGACCGATGGCGATCTGGCGGTGGTGGGCATCGAGGATGACCTCTCACGCGCCATGGCGGCAGAGTTGCAGGCAGTCACCATCGCCGGGCAACGCCGCGCCGATTTCTGGGCTGACGGGACATTGTTGCAGGACAAGACTGGGGTGATCGTCGATCTGGCGCAGGCCCGCGCGTTGCCCGGCGCTCACAATGCGCAGAATGCGGCGGCAGCGTCCGCGATGGCGCTGCATCTCGGGCTCAGCCGCGCCGAGATCGCCGCCGGCATTATCTCCTATCCCGGCCTGCCGCATCGCCAGGAAGATGTCGGCAGCATCGCAGGCGTGCGCTTCATCAATGACAGCAAGGCCACCAACGCCGACAGCACCGCCCGCGCCATGGTTTGCTATGACCGTTTCATCCTGATCGCCGGGGGCCAGGCCAAGGACGGCGGGATCCTGCCGCTGGCGACATACTTCCCGCGCATCGCACTCGCCTTGCTGATCGGTCGTGACGCCCCGGTCCTGGCCGCCACCCTGGCCGAGCACGGCGTGCCCCATCGCTGCGTCGGCACCCTTGCTGAAGCAACCGAACAGGCCTGGCAGGCGGCACGCGATGGCGTGGCCCCGGTCGTGTTGCTGTCGCCGGCCTGCGCCAGTTGGGACCAGTTCACCGGCTTTGACCAACGCGGCGACATGTTTCGCGACCAGGTCGCCGCGATCAAATTGCGGGAGGGCGTGTAATGTCTGACTTCACCCGCGCCGATAATTCCGTCCTCGGCCGCTGGTGGTGGACGGTTGACCGGCTGACCCTGGTCAGCGTCGCCGTCCTGATCGGCGTCGGCTACGTGATGATGCTGGCTGCAAGCCCGGCGGTGGCCGAACGCATTCGGATTTCGCGCGACGTATTCATTCTCAAGCAGGTGTTCTTTCTGCTGATCGCCAGCTTCGTCATAATCGGGGTCAGCATGCTGTCCCCGCGCGGCGTGCGCCTGCTGGCACTCGCGGGCTGCGTTGTGGCCCTCGGGCTGACTGCGATGACCCTGATTGCCGGGATGGAAATCAAGGGCGCCAGACGCTGGGTGAGCCTGCCCGGCATGTCGATGCAGCCGAGCGAATTTCTGAAACCCTGCTTTGCCGTGGTTGCCGCCTGGCTGCTGTCGGAAGGAAAGCGCGAGACCAATTGGCTGCGCTGGCTAATGTGGCCTGCCGCCGCGCTGGTGGTCTTGGCGGTCATTGGCCTGCTGCTCAAAGCCCAACCCGATATCGGCATGCTGGCGGTGTTGCTCGGCGTGTTCGCAGTTCAGCTTTTCGTCAACGGGTTGAACATTTTCCTGACCGCCGGCGTCGTTGGCTTGCTGGCCGCCGGTGGGGTCGCTGCCTACACCTTCATTGGCCATTTCCGTGATCGGGTCGAAGGTTTTCTCCACCCCAACCGCAGCGACGGCACCTCGCAGATCGACCGCTCCATGCAGGCCTTTGGCGGTGGCGGCTTGCTCGGGCGCGGCGCTGGCGAGGGCCGGGTGAAGGATTTCATCCCCGATGCCCATGCCGATTTTGTCTTTGCCGTCGCCGGTGAGGAATTTGGCATGCTGGTCTGCGCCTTCATCCTGGCCGTATTCGCCTTCATCGTGCTGCGTGCGCTGATGCGCCAGTTGCAGGAAAGCGACCTGTTCGTGGTGCTGGCGGTAACCGGCCTCGCCTGTGGTTTCGGGATGCAGGCCTGGGTCAACATGGCGTCCACCCTCGGGCTGATCCCGCCCAAGGGCATGACCTTGCCGTTCATTTCGTACGGCGGATCTTCCGTCCTCGCAGTCGCACTCGGCATCGGCATGCTGCTCGCCCTGACCCGCCGCCGCATTCCCGGTGAACGGTCATGAGGGGCCCGATGGCGCGTCCGATCGTGATTGCCGCTGGCGGCACGGGTGGACATTTCTTTCCCGCCGAGGCGCTGGCGGCGGAATTGCTGCGCCGGGGCGAAAGGGTCGTGTTGTTAACCGATGCGCGCTCCGCCGGCCTGACATCTGCGGTCTTCGCCAATGCCGAGCGCTTCGTAATCCGTGGCGCCGGCATTGCCGGGCGCGGCTGGGTCCGCGCGATCAAGGCGGCCGCCGCCCTTGCCGCCGGCACTGTCCAAGCCCGACGGATCATGGCGCGGTTGAACCCGTCAGCAGTGGTCGCCTTCGGTGGCTACCCGAGCGTGGCGCCGGTGCTGGCGGCGCGGCTGTTGAAGCCTCGTCCGGCGGTGATCCTGCACGAGCAGAACGCGGTGCTTGGTCGCGCCAATCGGTTCCTGGCGCGGTTTGCCGACCGTGTTGCCACCAGTTTTGCCGCAATCCGTTCCGTGCCCAAGGGCGTAGAAACGGTCGTGACCGGCACCCCGGTGCGCCCGTCGATTGCAGCACTTTTTGGGGCCGGCTTCGTGCCCCCCGCCGATCGCATCGAGCTCCTGGTGCTGGGCGGATCGCTCGGCGCGCGGGTTTTCAGCGATGTGGTGCCGCACGCAATCGCGCTCCTGCCGGCCGAATTGCGCGCCCGCCTCGCGATCACCCAGCAATGCCGCAGCGAAGACCTGGCGGGGGTGCGCGCTGCTTACACAACCCTCCCGACCGAGGCGACGCTGTCGAGTTTCTTCACCAACGTCGATGACCTGCTGCGCACCGCCCATCTGGTGATCGCGCGCGCCGGCGCGTCCACCATTGCCGAACTTGCGGTCGCGGGCCGGCCCAGCATTCTGGTGCCACTGCCCTCCGCGATTGATGACCACCAGACCGCCAACGCCCAAGGTCTGGCGGCCAATGGCGCGGCCTGGATCATTGCGCAGTCGGATTTCACCGCAGACGCCTTGGCCGACTGTCTCGTGCGCCTGCTGGCCGCCCCGGCCATGCTGACCAGCGCCGCCGCGGCCGCCTCAGCACTCGCCCGCCCCAACGCGGCCAGCGCCCTCGCCGATCTGGTTCAGTTTCACGCCCATCAGGAGACCACACCATGAGGGCGATGCCGCGTTCGATTGGCGCCATTCATTTCGTCGGGATTGGCGGCATCGGCATGTCCGGCATCGCCGAGGTGCTGCATAATCTCGGGTATACCGTGCAGGGCAGCGACATCGCCGAGGGCAGCAATGTTGCCCGCCTTCGCGCCGCCGGCATTCAGATTTTCATTGGCCATGCCGCCGCCAATCTTGGTGCCGCCCAGGTCGTTGTCACCTCGACTGCGGTCAAACCCGGCAACCCCGAAGTCCAGGCCGCGCGCGAACGGCTGATCCCTGTCGTGCGCCGCGCCGAAATGCTCGCCGAACTGATGCGGCTGCGCTGGGCCATCGCCGTCGGTGGCAGCCATGGCAAGACCACGACAACCAGCATGGTGGCAGCCGTCCTTGAAGCCGCCCGGCTCGATCCGATGGTGATCAATGGCGGCATCATCGAAGCCTATGGCAGCAACACCCGCCTGGGCGACGGCGAGTGGATGGTGGTCGAGGCTGATGAAAGCGACGGCACGTTCCTGCGGCTGCCGGCAACGATTGCGGTTGTCACCAATATGGACCCCGAGCATCTCGATCATTGGGGCACCGCGGAAGCCATGCTCGGCGGCTTCGAGCAATTTGTGCAAAATGTTCCATTCTACGGCTTCGCGGTGCTGTGCATCGACCATCCCGCCGTGCAGAACATGATCCCGCGTCTGTCAGATCGCCGGATCATCACCTACGGATTTTCGCCGCAGGCCGATGTGCGCGGCGAACGCCTGAACGCCGATACCAATGGCTCGACCTTTCATGTCGGGGTCACCGACAGGATCACCGGACGCACCAAACAGATGGGTCCGTTCCGCCTGCCGATGGTCGGTCAGCACAACGTCTCCAACGCCTTGGCGGCGATTGCCATCGCGGTTGAGATGGATATCGACGCTGACAGCATCAAATCCGCGTTCCTCGGTTTCAAGGGCGTCAAGCGCCGCTTCACCCGCACCGGCGACGCGGGCGGCATCGTGGTCATTGATGATTACGGCCACCACCCGGTCGAAATCGCCGCCGTGCTCAAAGCCGCCCGCCAGACCGGGGCCAATAACGTGATCGCGGTGGTGCAACCGCATCGCTACACCCGCCTGTCATCGCTGTTCAACGAGTTCTGCACCTGCATGAACGAAGCCGGCACGGTGATCGTTGCTGATGTTTACGCCGCCGGCGAGCCACCGATTGACGGCATCAACCGCGACGCCTTGGTCGAAGGCCTGCGCGCCAGCGGCCATCGCAGCGTGGTGCCGCTGGTGAACCCGGCCGACCTTGCCGAAATGGTCCATGCGATTGCCAAGCCTGGCGATCTGGTGGTGTGCCTCGGTGCCGGCAACATCACCGCCTGGGCCCAGGCCCTGCCAGCGCAATTGGCCGCTTTGCAAGGCCCCAGGGTCCAGAAGCGATGATCGCCGACCCCGCAACCCTGCATCTTCTGGATCGCCTGCCGGCCTTGCGTGGCCGGGTGCAAGCCGATGCACCGCTTGGCCCGACGACATGGTTCCGCGTTGGCGGCCCGGCGGAGGCGCTGGTGCGGCCGGCTGATGTCGATGATCTGCGCCAATTCCTTGCCGATCTGCCGTTGGATATCAGCGTCACCACCATTGGTGCGGCATCGAACCTGATCATCCGTGACGGCGGCGTGCATGGCGTGGTCCTGCGCCTGACACGCGGCTTTACCGCAATCGAAACCGATGCCGATGGCGTGATCGCCGGCGCTGGCGCGTTGGATGTAACAGTTGCCGAACATGCCGCCGCCGCCGGCCTCGTCGGCCTCGCCTTCCTGTGCGGCATTCCCGGCAGCATTGGCGGCGCGGTCGCGATGAATGCCGGCGCCTATGGCGGTGACATCGCCGGATGCCTCGACTGGGCCGAGATCGTGACACGGGACGGCACATTGCACCGGCTGACCGCTGGCGAAATCGGCTTGGCGTACCGCCATGCCAGCCTGCCACCTGAAGCGGTGGTGGTCCGTGCTCGCCTCCGTGCCCATGCCGGCGACCCGCATAAGATCGCGGCCGAAATGGCGGAAATCCGTGCCGCGCGCGACGCCAGCCAGCCGGTCCGCGCCCGCACCGGCGGCTCCACCTTCCGCAACCCGCCCGACATGAAGGCCTGGGAGTTGATCGACAGCGTTGGTGGCCGTGGCCTTACGCGCGGCGGCGCCCAGGTGTCTGAAAAACACTGCAATTTCCTGATCAATACCGGGACCGCCACCGCCGCCGATATCGAAGGCCTAGGCGAGGATCTGCGCCGCCTTGTGCAGTCCGCCAGCGGGATCGACCTGCACTGGGAAATTCGTCGCCTCGGGGTGCCGGCATGACCCGGGTGGCAGTCCTGTTCGGCGGCATGTCCGCCGAGCGCGAGGTCAGCCTGTCATCGGGCCGTCAGGTGATCGCCGCCTTGCGCGTCGCCGGCTATGACGTCACCCCGGTTGAGGTCGGCAGCGATCTGGCCGCGGTGTTGCGCGCGCTCGATCCGCGCCCCGATGTGGTGTTCAACGCTTTGCATGGCCGGTTTGGCGAAGATGGCGCAATCCAGGGTGTGCTGGACTGGCTCGCCATTCCCTACACCCATTCCGGGGTCCGGGCGTCGGCGGTGGCGATGGACAAGGCGGCGGCGCGGGCCGTGTTCCTGGCGGCTGGCTTGCCGGTGGCGCGTGGCGCGGTGATCGCTGTTGCGGCGCTGGAACATGCCGATCCGTTACCGCTTCCCTATGTCATCAAGCCGATCAACGAAGGATCATCCGTCGGCGTCGAGATCATGCGCGACGGTGGCAATCGCCGCGCTGAGGTCGCCGCCAACTGGCGCTTCGGCCCCGACGCGCTGGTCGAGGAATTCATTCCCGGCCGCGAGCTGACCGTGGCGGTGATCGGCGATCAGGCACTCGACGTGACCGACATCACCTCGACCAACCTGTTTTACGATTACGAAGCCAAATACGCCGAGGGTGGTTCACGCCACATCATTCCGGCCGCCATTCACCCGGCGATTTACCAGCAAGCCAAGGACGTTGCGCTGGCCGCCCATCGCGCTTTGGGCTGTCGGGGCGCGACGCGGTCGGATTTCCGCTACGACGACACCGCCGGCGAACCTGGTCGTTTGATCCTGCTCGAAGTCAACACCCAGCCCGGCCTCACGCCGACCTCGCTGCTGCCCGAACAAGCGGCCCATCACGGCATGGACTTTCCCAGCCTGTGCGCCTGGATGGTGGAGCATGCGTCATGTCGCGGGTAAAATCGCCGCGCCCTGACGGTGCCACGCCGCGCCGGCGCACCGGTCCGGTGCCAATGGCCCAGGGTGCCGATCCCATGGAAGAACCGAAAGCGGCGTCGGCGTGGGCGATGCCTGACCGGCCGAGCCGCGGCCGGCTGATCTGGCGCCGCACCCGGGCCCAGCTGCGCACGGTTTTGCTGGTGGTGCTGGTGCTGGCGGGCGGCGCGCTGGCGGTTACCGGCTTTCAGTCGCTGGGGCGGGGCGCCGATTTCGGCGAAAAGCTTGGCGATCTTGGCGCGCGCGCCGGCCTCAAAGTGACTGACATCGTGCTCGAGGGCCGCGACAAAACCCCGCTGCCCGCGATCGCGCGCGCCCTGAGCATTCGCAAGGGCGATCCGATTTTGGCGTTTTCGCCGCGTGATGCCCAGAAGCGGCTTGAAGCGATTAAGTGGGTGAAATCGGCCACCGTGCTGCGCCGCCTGCCCGGCACTATCGTGGTGCAGATCGCCGAACGCAGCCCGTTTGCGATTTATCAGGAAAATCGCGCCTGGGTCCTGATCGATCGAGCTGGCGAGGTGCTGGATGATGACGTTTCGGCGTTCTCCGGCGAACTCCTGCTCGTCGCTGGCGAGGGCGCCAAAAAAGCGGCGGCGGACCTGATTGACGCCCTGGCGACCCAGCCGAGCGTGCAGGCTCGGGTCGAATCGGCGACCTGGATCGGGGGTCGACGCTGGAATTTGCAGATCAGGGGCGGCACCGAGGTGCTGCTGCCGGAAGGCGCGGCGATGGTCGCTCTCGCACGATTGGTTGAGCTTCAGGCGAGTCACGCAGTGCTCGACCGCGCGCTCAAGCTCGTTGACCTGCGTCTGCCGGACCGGCTGACGCTGCGGCCCAATACCGAGCCCAAAACCCCGCCCGCAACTCCGCCCACGACCGCAAGCCAGACCGGGAGAAAGACGTGAACGAAATTCCGCGCCGCTTGCTGCCGCAATCCCCCAAAGTCAGTGCGTCGGGTGATCCGCCGCGCGGCAAACCCCGTCAGTCCGGGGCCTTCGGGGTGCTTGATATCGGCACCAGCAAAATCACCTGCGCGATCGGGCGCAGCGAGTCTGATCTGAGCCTGCGGGTTATCGGCTTTGGCTGGCAGAAAGGTCGCGGGGTGCGGGCAGGGGCGGTGATCGACATTGCCGAGGCCGAACGTGCGATCCGGGCCGCTGTCGGCCAGGCGGAGGAAGAGGCCGGAGTGCGTCTGCGTACCGTGACGGTGAACCTTTCCTGCGGCCAGCCGCGCAGCCAGGTGCTGAATTTGCAGGCCCATATCGGTGGCCGCGCCGTGGTGCAGGCCGATATCACGCGCATGCTGCTTGATGCGCGCACCCGGATGGCGTCCGAGGGTCGCTCCCTGATCCATTCATTGGCGCTCGATTTCGCCGCCGACGACAGCGAAGGGCTGGATGACCCGCGCGGCCTGTTCTGCGACAGCCTGTCCGGTCGGGTGCACGTGATCGATGCCGCGACCACCGCTTTGCGCACCTTGGATGCCTGCCTCGCGCGCGGCGACCTCGAAATTAGCGAGTTGGTGGCAGCCCCGATGGCGGCGGCCCAGGCGGTGCTGGATCGCGACGAACGTCAACTCGGTGTGACCGTGCTTGACATGGGCGGCGGCACCACCGGCATGGCGGTTTATACCAACGGACACCTGCAATACACCGCCCAATTGCCGTTGGGCGGCGTGCACGTCACCCGCGATATCGCCAACGTGCTTTCGACCCCGCCCGCCCATGCCGAACGGCTCAAGACCATGTTCGGCAACGCCGAGGGTAGCCCCGATGACGACCGCGAGTTTCTCCCCGTGCCGCAGGTTGGCGAAGAAGACGAGCAAATCCACAAAGTCCCGCGCAGCATGGTGGTGAACATCATCAAGCCCCGGCTCGAAGAAACCTTCGAACTGGTGCGCCAGCGGCTCGAACAGGAAGGTCTCGGTCGCGCGGCCGGGCATCGTGTGGTGCTGACCGGCGGGGCGAGCCAGCTATCGGGAATGTCCGATCTTGCCCAGCGCGTGCTGGGCCGTCAGGTGCGAATCGGCCGGCCTGTGTTACCGCGCGGATTGCCGGACGCTGCCAGCGGTCCGGCATTCGCGACCCTGATCGGCCTGCTCGACTGGGCTGGCGGCAACGCGCGCCCACTGCACGACATCGACTTCGAGGCAGAACGACCGAGGGGACGGTTTCGCCGCCTTGTTAATTTTCTCCGCGAGCGGGTTTGAACCTGTTCACGAATCGACTGCACCAGATAAACCTAACCTGATATGGGAGTGACCCGCGATGACCCTGAACCTGACGATCCCACAGCACACGCACACCGATTTCCGCCCACGCATCACCGTGATCGGCGTTGGCGGCGGTGGTACCAACGCGGTCGACAACATGATTGCCATGAACCTGCAGGGCGTGGAGTTCATTGTTGCCAACACTGACGCCCAGCAATTGATGCATTCACGCGCCGATTGCCGCATTCAACTTGGCCTGCACCTCACGCTCGGCCTTGGCGCCGGTGCCAAACCGGAAATCGGTCAGGCTGCGGCAGAAGAAGCAGCCGAGGAACTGATGCGCCATCTTGATGGCGTTAACATGATCTTCATCACTGCCGGCATGGGCGGCGGCACCGGCACCGGGGCCGCCCCGGTGATCGCGCGCCTCGCCCGCGAACGCGACATCCTGACCGTCGGCGTGGTGACCAAGCCGTTCGCGTTTGAAGGCCAGAAGCGCGCCCGCGCGGCCGAAGCTGGCATTGCCGAGCTGACCAAGTTCGTTGACACCCTGATCGTGATCCCGAACCAAAACCTGTTCTTGATGGCCAATGAGCGTACTGGCTGGCGCGAAGCCTTCAAGATGGCCGACAACGTGCTTTACAAGGGTGTCCGCGGGGTCACCGATCTGATGGTCGCGCCTGGGCTGGTCAACCTCGATTTCGCCGATATCCGCACGGTTATGGCCGAAATGGGCACGGCCATGATGGGCACCGGCGAAGCCGAAGGCGAAGGCCGCGCATTGCGTGCCGCCGAGCAGGCAATCCAGAATCCGCTGCTCGAACAGGCCAGCATGGCCGGCGCGAAGGGCCTGCTGATTAACATCACCGGCGGCGAAGACCTGACCCTGTTTGAAGTTGACGAAGCCGCCACCCGTATCGGCAAGGAAGTTCATCCCGACGCCAACATCATTTTTGGTTCGGCGATCGATGAAAGCCTCGCGGGCCGGGTTGTTGTCTCGGTCGTGGCCACCGGCATCGAGTCGGCAACCAGCCATCCGCGTAACGAGGAACGGCCGCGTTTGGTCGCGGTCGGTGGCGGTGCGGTGTATGCCGTGTCAGGCAGCAGCATTGACGGCCCGGCGGCCACTGGCCCAAGCGCGCCGCCGCTGTCCCTGGTTCCTGAAATTCCGCTCACAACCCGCCCGCAGCCGCAACCGGCGACCGGCTGGGCGATGCCGCCGCGTGTGGCGCCGTCGGAAATGTCGCCCCAGGCGCCGCCAGCAAGCCAGCCGGTGCAACGGGTAGCTCCATTGCCGCCGCGTCCGGAACCCACACCCGCTGTCCTCCGCGCGCCCCAGCCGGAAGTGCGCGGTGCGCCGCCGATCGACGATACCCCGTTGCCGCCGCGCCACATCCAAAAGCGCCATCAGCAACCGGTCACCGTGCAACCGAAGGGCGAGGCGCCGCCGCGCCGTCAGTCACTCTTTTCTATCGTTACCCAAGCCTTCAAACCGGTGCCGCCAGTCGCCGAGCCGGCGGCGGTGGCCGTTGCTGCCCCAACTCCGCACCCGGCGCCAATGGCGCAACCCTACTTGGAGCCTGTCCAGGCGGCCGGCACGGCCGATTCCGATCTGGAAATCCCGACCTTTCTGCGTCGGCAGGGTTTGCCGGCAAAAGTGTAGAGGCTCGCTGAAACCCTGCCGCGCCGACCCGGCAGGGTTTTCAGTCAGGCGCCAAAGTGCGCTGCAAAATAATGTGCAGGGTCAGCGAATTAAGCTGTAATACCAAGAAATAAAGCTTGACTGGTCATCCGTATTCACGCGCCCTAGCTTGCATACGGGGCGCTCCTTTGGTGCCCTTTGCATCGGCCCACCCGATGCCCAGGCTGCTAGGACGCTGAATGGACGGACTACCCCATCTTGCGATGCTCCACCTCGATCGGCCCCACTACGCGGCGCAGGCGCAGCGCACGCTCAAGGCAGCGATTGATTGTGTGGGCGTTGGACTGCATGGTGGGCGCCGGGTTCATTTGGCGCTTCGGCCCGCCGGGATCGATACGGGTATCGTTTTTCGCCGCACTGATCTTTGTATTGATATCCCCGCGCGCTTTGATCTGGTGGTTGATACCAGGCTGTGCACCGTTCTGGCCGCGCCGGGCCAGCCGGATGTGCGGGTGGCAACGGTGGAACACGTGTTGGCGGCCCTTGCTGGCGCCGGTGTGAGCAACGCCATTGTCGCAGTCGATGGTCCGGAAATTCCCATTCTCGATGGCTCGGCGCAGGAGTTTACCTTCCTGATCGCCTGCGCAGGGGTCGTCGATCAGGCAGCTGCGCAGCTTGAAATTGCGGTGCTGCGTCCGGTGCGGGTGGAACTTGGTGAAGCCTTTGTGGAATTGCACCCGTCCAGCCATGGCCTCGAACTCGCGGTTTCCATCGACTTCGATGCGGCCGCCATCGGCACCCAGGCCCTGGACCTGCTGCTGACGCCTGATACTTTCCGTGACGAACTCGCCTCTGCCCGCACCTTTGCGATGGCCGATGAAATTGAGGCCCTGCAACAGGCAGGCCTGGCCCAGGGCGGTAGCCTGGACAACGCCGTGGTGGTCGATGGCGCGGTGGTGCTTAATCCGGGCGGCTTGCGCTGCCCGGATGAATTCGTTCGCCATAAAATGCTCGATGTGGTCGGTGATCTGGCGCTTGCGGGCACAAGGTTGCGGGCCCGGATGATCGGGCATCGTTGCGGGCATGCGCTCAATAATCAGTTATTGCGCGCCTTGTTTGCCGACCATGCCAACTGGCGGTTGGTGTCGGGGGCCGGTTGGCCGATTGCGGCCAACCCCGCCATGGGCAGTGCCGGCGGACTTGCGGGTTTGCGCGATCATCGGCGCGCCCTGGCGGCGTCACCAAGTTAGCATCACGCGTGTCATGCAGGGGTGGGGTTCGCCTCGCCCGACGGCATGCTATAAGCGCGGTCAAATGAACTGGAAGATCGCCGTGCTAATCCCAACTGCCATGCTTCGCGCCCTTTCCCTGCCCCGTTGGACGGCTACGCTGCTGATGTGTGCATTGCCTGTTCTGCTTGCCGGATGCGAAACCTTGTCGTCGATCACGCCCTGGAACACCCGGTCCGAAGACCTTCTCGCCCGGGAAGACCCGTCCACCGTCCCAGTTGAAGAACTTTATGGCCGTGGTGTCGATGCGTTGAACGCGGGCAATTATACCACCGCAGGGCGGCAATTTGATCTTGTCGAGCAGACCTATCCCTACGCATCCCTCGCCACCAACGCGTTGCTGATGCAAGCCTACTCGGCCTATCTCGAAAACAAATATGCCCTCGCGATCGGTGCGGTCGATCGCTTCATTCAATTGCACCCATCGAGTCGCGATATTGCATATGCGTATTACTTGCGCGGTCTCTGTTTTTACGAGCAAATCGCCGACGTCAAGCGCGACCAGAAAGGCACGACCGAGGCGATGGGCGCGCTGCAGGAAGTCGTCAATCGCTTCCCCGATAGTTCCTACGCCCGTGATGCCCGCTTAAAAATCGACCTCGCCCGTGATCATTTGGCGGGTAAGGAAATGGAAATCGGGCGCTGGTACGAAAACCAGAAACTCTACGGTGCCGCGATCGGTCGCTTCCAACGCGTGGTCGATGAATTCCAGACCACCAATCATGTGGCCGAGGCGCTGCATCGTTTGACCGAAATATACCTGATGCTTGGCCTCACCGACCAGGCCACCAAGACGGCGGCCGTGCTTGGGCATAATTACCCTGGCAGCAAATGGTATCAGGAAAGCTATGCACGCCTCGCCGAAACTGGGCAGGTTCCCGATGCGCCAACCGCGATCAAGACCGGCCGTCCGGGATTTTTCGGCCGCATCTTCAACACGATTTTCTAGCCAAACGCCATGTTGACGGCGATTTCGATCCGCGACGTTGTGCTGATCGACCGCCTCGATCTCAGCTTCAGCGCGGGACTGACCGTGCTGACCGGGGAAACCGGCGCCGGCAAATCCATCCTGCTCGACAGCCTAGGCCTTGCGCTCGGGGCACGTGCCGAAAGTGGCCTGGTGCGCAATGGGTGCGACCAGGCAAGCGTGGCGGCAGTGTTCGTGCCGGCGGCCGACCATCCTGTCTTTGCCCTGTTGCGGGATCAGGGGATCGAGGCCGACGACGAAATTGTTTTGCGCCGCGTGGTGCTCAAGGACGGCAAGTCGCGCGCCTTCGCCAACGATCAGCCGATCAGCGCCGGATTGCTGCGTCGTGCCGGCGCGATGCTCGTTGAAGTGCAAGGCCAGCACGAACAGATGGGCTTGGCGGACCCGGCGGTGCAAACCCGCCTGCTCGATGCGTATGGCGTCAAGCCAGCCCTGCAAACCGCGATCGCGGTGGCGTGGCGTGACTGGCGCAATAGCCTTACCGCACTTGCCGCTGCCCGTGCGGCAATCGAGGCTGCCGAGCGGGACCGCGATTTCCTTGACCACGCCATCACCGAACTCTCCGCTTTGGCGCCGCAACCGGGCGAGGAAGATCAACTGGCGATCGAACGCCAGCGCTTGCAGCAAGGCGAACGCCGCGCCGAGGCGATAGCGGCGGCAATGTCCGAACTGACCCCGCGCGATCGTCGTAGCGGCGGTCCCGCTGCTGCGTTGCGCGCCGGCGCTCGGGCCTTGCAACGGTTGTTGCCACCGGGCGATGCGGCGGTCGATAATCCGGTAACCCCGGCCCTGGCGGCATTGGAACGCGCCGAAGAAGCTCTGGCCGAAGCCGAAGGCCTGCTCGCCCGGTTGGCCAATGATCATGACGCCGATCCGCGCCGGTTGGAACAAACCGAGGAACGCCTGTTCGCACTGCGTGCGGCCGCCCGCAAGCACGCGATCCAGGTTCCCGAATTGCCGCAATTCCTGGCCAATCTGCGCATGCGACAGGGCGCGCTGGAAAATGGCACCGCCAAGGTCGAAGACTTGGAACGCCAAATGGGCGCGGCGCGCAGTGCCTATGTTGCGGCGGCCGAGGCGTTGACAGCCGCCCGCAAACACTCCGCCACCCGCCTGGAAGTGGCGATCAGCCGCGAACTGGCGCCGTTGCGCCTGGAGCGGGCGAAGTTTGTCGCCGAGATCGCCCCGCTCGATGAAGCGTCCTGGGGGGTGCAAGGGGCGGATGCGGTACGCTTCCTGATTGCCACCAATCCCGGCCAGACCCCCGGCCTGCTGGCCAAGGTGGCGTCGGGTGGCGAATTATCGCGGCTGATGCTGGCGCTGAAAGTGGTGCTCGCCGGCGGCTCCATCGTGCCGACGCTGGTGTTTGATGAGGTTGATTCCGGGATTGGCGGCGCAACCGCGGCAGCTGTTGGTGACAGGCTGGCGCGGGTTGCAGCCGATGTGCAGGTCCTGCTGGTCACCCACAGCCCGCAGGTTGCCGCACGCGGTCAATCGCATCTGGTGGTTAGCAAGACAAACGTCAAGGGGCGCGCGGAAACCCGGGTCGTACATTTGTCGCTCGACGCACGGCGGGAGGAGATTGCGCGCATGCTGGCCGGCGAAACCGTGACCGAACAAGCCAGGGCGGCGGCTGACAGCCTGCTGGCGGCGACATGAAGCCGGTGAACGTACTCACATCTGACGAGGCCATCGACGAGCTTGAATTTCTCGCGGCCGAACTCGCCCGGCATGACCACGCCTATCACCAAAACGACGCGCCCGAGATTACCGACGCCGAATACGACGCGTTGCGGCGGCGCAATACCGCGATTGAGGCCCGGTTTCCGACCTTGGTGCGTGACGGATCGCCGAGCAAACGGATTGGCGGGAAACCTGCCACCGGCTTCGCCAAGCTCACCCATCGGGTCCCTATGCTGTCGCTCGACAACGCGTTCGATGCAGCTGATTTTAGCGAGTTCTGTGACCGTGTGCGCCGCTTCCTCGGGTTGAAGGACGGGGTTTTGGCGATGGTCGGCGAACCAAAGATCGACGGGCTGTCGATTTCGCTGACCTACCGCGACGGGGTGTTACAGCAGGCCGCCACCAGGGGTGACGGCAGCGAAGGCGAGGATGTCACCGCCAATGTGCGGATGATCAGCGCAGTTCCGCCGAAGCTTGCGGGCCGCGCCCCGGCGTTGATCGAAATCCGTGGCGAGATTTTCATGACCAAGGCGGATTTTCTCGCTTTGAATATCGCCCAGGCCGCTGCTGGTCAGAAACTATTCGCCAATCCGCGCAATGCGGCCGCGGGCAGCTTGCGCCAGCTTGACCCTGAGATCACGAAGACCCGCCCCTTGTCGCTCTTCGCCTATGCGATGGGCGAGGCGACAACGCGGCCGGCCGACACCCATTCGGGTTGGCTGGTCCAGCTCAAGGATTGGGGTTTTGAGGTCAATCCGCTCTGGGAAAAACTGGAGAGCCGCGCCGCCGCCGCGCAATTCCAGACAAAAATCGGCGCACAACGGGCGAACCTGCCCTACGACATCGACGGCGTTGTGTACAAGATCGACGATCTGGCCTTGCAGGCAAGGCTTGGCTTTGTCGGCCGTGCGCCGCGCTGGGCGATTGCCTGGAAGTTCCCCGCCGAGCAGGCCAGCACCGTTCTGGAAGATATTCTGATCCAAGTTGGCCGCACCGGCGCGCTCACCCCGGTGGCAGCGCTCACCCCGGTCAATGTCGGCGGCGTGCTGGTGTCGCGCGCCAGCCTGCATAACCAGGATGAAATCGCCCGGCTCGATGCCCGGATCGGCGACACCGTGGTGCTCCAACGCGCCGGCGATGTGATCCCGCAGATCGTCGAGGTGCTGAAGGACAAACGCCCAGCCGGATCGACGCCCTATGTCTTCCCGCAAACCTGCCCGGTCTGCGGCAGCCTCGCCATCCGTCCCCAGGATGAGGTCGTGGTGCGCTGCACTGGCGGCCTGACCTGTCCGGCGCAAACCGAGGAACGGCTGATCCATTTCGTCTCCCGCCTCGCCTTCGACATCGAGGGCCTCGGCGACAAATCCATCCGCGAATTCCATGCCGAAGGACTGGTCAAAGGCCCGGCCGATATTTTCCGGCTGCCCGAGCACGAGGCCGCAATCGGCAAGCGCGAAGGCTGGGGCGAATTGTCGGCCCGCAATCTCAGCGCCGCCATCCGGGCACGGCAGACCATCGGTTTGGCACGCTTCATCTACAGCCTCGGGATCCGGCGCATCGGGGAGGCTAACGCCAAGTTGCTTGCGCGCCACTACACCAGCTTCGCCAACTGGCGCGCACAAATGGCGGATGCCGTGCAGATCGGGTCGGAAGCCCGCAGTGATCTCGGCAGTATTTTGCGCATCGGCGCCGCAATTGCCGAAGAACTGGTGGAGTTCTTCGCCGAGCCACGCAATCTGGCGACTGTCGATGAAGTCGCCGGATTCCTCACCATTGAAGACGCCGCCGCCCCGTCAGGCGATGCCAGCGCACTTGCCGGCAAGATTATTGTTTTCACCGGCAGCCTGGAAACCCTGACCCGGCAAGAAGCCAAGGCAATGGCCGAAAACCTCGGCGCACGGGTCACCGACAGCGTGTCGAAGAAGACCGATATCGTGGTGTTGGGTGCCGACGCCGGCTCGAAAGCGCGGCGTGCGGCGGAACTGGGCGTGCGCACGATGACCGAGGCCGAATGGCGCGATCTGGCAGGCTCGTAGCGATGACGACACCGCCGCTGCCGTGCGAAGGCAATCGGCGGTGGCCGGCGCCCGCTATATTAAACCCTATTTATAGACGAACGCCCGATCATCGAGGTCGATTGCCGGTAACTCGTCCTTCTCCGCCCAGTAATCCTGATTATGCTGCCATTCCGGCTTGTCGCCGCGTTTGGGCAGCAAATGCATCCCGCGCATCAGATAGCCCGGATTGAAGTTCTCCGCGTCGATCCACGGCATCAGCGGCATGTTGCTGTCTTCGGCACGCAAGGTCGGGGTCACGCTGGTCACGCCTTTGGCCGTCATGTGGTTTAGCATGTGGCAGACGAAATCCGCCACCAGATCGGCGCGCAACGTCCAGCTTGCGCGAAAATACCCGAACACCCAGGCCATGTTCGGCACTCCGGTGAACATCATGCCGCGATAGGTGACGGTGTCGGAAAACACCAAAGGTTTGCCATCGATGACAAACTCAATATCGCCCAGCACGCTCAAATTGAACCCGGTCGCCGTTACGATGATGTCGGCTTCCAATGTTTCGCCCGATTTCAGCAGGATGCCGGTTTCGGTGAAGCGCTCGATTTCATCAGTGACCACGCTCGCACGCCCGCTTGCCACGCCCTGGAACAGATCGCCATCGGGGATGAAGGCAATGCGTTGGCGCCACGGGCGGTAGGGCGGGGTGAAATGCTTCTCGATATCATAGTCCTTGCCGAGATAATGCCGCACCCCGGCCAGCAGATCCTGCTTGACCTTCTCAGGTTCCTCGAAGGATCGCTTGGTGAACACCGCACCTTCATACAAAATCTTGCGGCGGACGATTTCGTGGATCCAGGTTTCGTCAACCTGCAACTTGCGCAATTCATCGGCAAGTTCGATCGCGTTGCGCCCGGTGCGGAAAAAGGTCGGGGTCCGCTGCAGCATTGTCACATGGGCGCAGTCAGCCGCAATCGCCGGCACCAGGGTCGCGGCCGTCGCGCCCGAGCCGATCACAATGACCTTCTTGCCCTTGTAGTCGAGGTCGTCCGGCCAATTCTGCGGATGGACGATCTGCCCCTTGTAGTCCGCCATGCCAGCCCATTCCGGGGTGTAGCCTTTTTCGTGGCGGTAATAGCCTTGGCACATCCACAGGAAATTGCAGGTGAAGCGGGACACGCTGCCGTTATCGGATCGGGTTGCTTCCACCGTCCATAACTGGGTCGCGCTAGACCACGCCGCATCGGTAATCTTGTGGTTGTAGCGGACATGGCTGGCGATGTCGTTTTCGTCGATCACCTCGGCCATATAGCGGCGGATTTCGTCCGCGGTCGCGATCGGCGCACCAACCCACGGCTTGAACCGGTAGCCGAAGGTGTAAAGATCGCTGTCGGACCGAATGCCGGGATATTTATGGGTCCACCAGGTTCCGCCATAGCTGTCCTGGGTTTCCAGGATCACATACGACTTGTCCGGGCATTGCTGGTTGAGGTGATAGGCCCCACCGATGCCAGAAATCCCGGCGCCAACGATCAAAACGTCGAAATGCTCGACGTGTTGCTGGGCGGGGGCATGGGTAAGAATGGCTGCGTCGTTCATGGTTTCCGACTTTTCTCGACGGTTGCGGCCCGGCATGGACCTGGAAGTGGCAAGTTTGCCCTGCATTGCCCAGCGATGAAACCAGTTTTTTCGCAGCCCTTCATTGACCGAGATCAAACTGACAGGGACTGTCGCCCCCCTCGCTGCCACCCCACATACCTCAAATCCTGTTTGAGAGACCCATCGCCATGATGCCCGCAATCTTTCTGAGCCACGGCTCGCCGATGTTGCCGCTGACCGACGCACCGGCGCGTGATTTTCTCCTGGGCCTCGCTGCCAGCCTGCCGCGCCCGACGGCAATCGTGGTGGCCTCCGCCCATTGGGAAACCGCACACCCCGAGGTCAACGCCGTCGCCAAGAACGACACCATTCATGATTTCTCGGGCTTTCCGCCGGCGCTCTATCAGATGCGCTACCCCGCACCCGGCGATGCGGCGTTGGCCGGCCGTATTCAAGGCTTATTCCAAATCGCTGGCCTCGCCTGCACGATCGATCGGGTCCGTGGCCTCGATCACGGTGCCTGGTGCCCGCTGCTGCTGGCCTATCCCGCGGCCGACATCCCAGTTTTGCAGGTATCAGTGCAAACCGATCTCGGCACCGCCCATCATGTCCACCTCGGTGCTGCCCTTGCGCCCTTGCGCGCCGAAGGCGTGCTGGTGATCGGGTCCGGCAGTTGGACCCATGATCTGCGGCGCTTTCGCGGCCAGGCCATCGATGCGCCGGAACCACCGGATGTGATCGCGTTCTCCGCCTGGATGGATCGGGCGCTGGTGGAAAACCGGCTGGACGACCTGCTCGACTATCGCCGCCTTGCCCCCCATGCAGCCGCCGAGCATCCCACCGAGGAGCATTTGCTGCCGCTTTACGTCGCCTTGGGGGCAGCCGGCGCCACGCCCAAAGCCACCCGTATTCACACCAGCGCCAGTTACGGAATATTGCGAATGGACGCCTATAGCTTTGCCTGACCGCCCGCCCGAAATTCGGCGTTGCCAACCCACCTTGGATAGTGCTGCACTGAAGCCTGACGTGCTCATCAAGACGCAGGATCAAGGGACAGGCAATGGCACAAGGCAGTTGGCGTAACGGAATAGGGGTGGCAGCCGCCGCACTTTGGCTCGGCATCACCGGGGCGGCCCCGGTGGCGGCGCAGGAAAAGCCGCAATATGGCGGCAGCCTTGAAATTGGCACGCTGTACGCGACGATTTCCGCCCTGTCCTGGGACCCGGCAGATTTCGCCTGGAAACTCAACCACGACACCGGGCTCTATCTCGAAACCCTGTTCGCTGGCGATCTCGATAAAAGCGTCAGGAAGGGTGGCAAATACAACTACAAGCCCGACGCCTGGCTCGCGACTGACGCCATTCGGGGTGAGCTTGCGGAAAGCTGGAAATGGACTGAAAACCCGCTCGCCGTCGTCATCAAGCTGCGCCAGGGTGTCATGTGGCCAGCCAAGGCCGGCGTCATGGAAAGCCGGGAATTCACCGCCGAGGATGTGGTGTTCAGCTTCAACCGCCAGAACACCAGCCCGAAGAATTTCCCGGAATATTATAACTACATTGAAAAGGTCGAGGCGACCGATCGCTACACCGTGACCTTCAAAATGAAGCACTATAATTCCGATTGGGATTATCGCTTCGGCTGGGGCTATTATTCCCAGGTGATGCCGCCAGAACTCGCCAAGGCCGGCGCTGCCAACTGGAAGAACGCGACCGGCACTGGGCCGTTCCAATTGGTCGATTACGTGCAGGGCAACAACCAGTCCTATGCCAAGAACCCGGTTTACTGGGACAAGGAAAAGCTCGGCGGCGTCGAATACAAGCTGCCTTTCGTCGACAAGGTCACCTACCGGATCATCAAGGACGAAGCCACCCAGCATACCGGCATCCGCACCGGCAAGCTCGATATCCTGGAAGCGATCCGCTGGCAGGCGGTCGACAGCATCAAGAAATCCGCGCCGCAGCTAAAATGGGCGAAATGGCTGTCTTATTCCGGCACCTACCTCGCCATGCGGGTTGATCGGGCGCCGTTCACCGATATCCGGGTTCGCCGCGCGCTCAACATGGCGGTCAACAAGCCGGAAATCGTCAAGGAATATTACGGCGGCAATGCCGAATTGTTCGCCTACCCGCAGCACCCGGATTACATCGGCTATTTCGAGGGGCTGGATACGATGCCGGCCTCGGTGAAGGAACTTTACACCTACGATCCGGTCAAGGCGAAGAAACTGCTGACCGAAGCTGGCTTCCCCAACGGCTTCACCTTCAAGACCCAGGTCTGTTCGTGTTCCCCCGACAACATGGATTTGCTGCCGCTGATTGCCGGATACCTGGAACAGATCGGCGTCAAGATGGAAATCCAGCCGATGGAATACGGCGCCTTCCTCTCCGCGATGACCACCGCCACCCATGCGCCGGGCTATTTCATGTCCAACGGCCATACCAACCCGACGCGGTCGCTGCATAAATCCTTCACCCCCGGCCAGCTTTGGGGTGCGGCGCAGTGGTTCAAGCCGGAATACACCGCCAAGATGGAAAAAGTCTTCGGTACCCAGGACGAGACGGTGCGGATGACCATGATCCGCGAAATGACCCGAGAAATCCTTGATGAAGCCCCGTATATCTGGCTGCCAGTGCCCTACCTCTATACCGCCTGGTGGCCGTGGGTAAAAAACTACGACGGCGAATTGCGGGTGGGCGCGGTCAAGCCCGGTCCGGTTTATGCGCGGATTTGGATTGATCAGGAGTTGAAGAAGACGCTTGGGCGTTAATCCAGGCCTCGCGTGTCGGGTGGGATGCGGCTGCGCATTCCACCCGACAAGCAAGCCCGATTGGTAAGGGCCGTTGGTATTATCGCAATGGTTTGAAGAGTACGGCGGCCTGCGCAGTCACAAACTAGATTGGCATTGAATATAATTTCGATATCGTAACAAAATATTCAACAAAACACCCCTCTCCTAAGCATCTGAAAATTTCAAACCCTGCACTGGCGCCACCCAATCCCGCTCAGCCGCGGCAATGCTCCCAGCCAGTGGCCGCAATGGCCCGTCCGGCAGTGGCGTCGCCACTACGGGCAGCACCTTCGGCGTCATCGCACCTGACACCCCGAGCATCCGACAAATCGGGCGCAATATCCGCCCCGCCGCCGGCAAATCCGCCAGGGCGGCCTGGGTTGTGGCCTCGGACAGCAAAGCCTCCAGCTGCGACATGTAGCCGGCCGCCTCCCAACCCAATTCCCGCACCAGCCAGCCATGCCCCGATGGCAGTGTCACGCCGCGCACCCGCACGGTAGCGCGGCGATTGCCCCGAGTGCGAAATTTTGCTGTTCCTGTCAGCGCCCGGTGAAACCGCCGCACCGCCCGATTCAGGCGGCTCCAAAGCAATAACGTGAACCCGACCAGATGCGGCATCCGCAAAAATCGCCGCGCCACCAACGCCCCAAGCCCTGCCATAATCGTCGCAAACCGCCGCGCCAATTCTGGCGCGCCGTCTGGCAGGGTGAAAGGGGAGGTTGCATTGTTCATGTTTTGTTCTATAAGACCGCAGCACAATTTCTGCAAGCTTTTTGTCATCGCCGTCCCCCCGCTTGCGGCCACCCCACAACCAGTCGAAACTCGCCTGAATTCAACCGGAGACCACCGCCATGCTGCAACCCCCTCCCGCCCAACCTGGCATGCGCGAAGACGAGGTCGATACCCCCGCCTTGCTGATCGATCTCGACCGTTTCGAGGCCAATCTCGACCTCATGGCAGCCAGTATCGTCGGCACCGGGGTCAAAATCCGCCCCCACGCCAAAACCCATAAATGCGCGGTCATCGCCCATCGCCAGATCGCCCGCGGCGCGGTCGGCCAATGCGTGCAGAAAGTTGGTGAAGCGGAAGCCCTCGCCTGGGGCGGCGTGCCGGATATTCTGGTAAGCAATGAAGTCGTCGGCGCCTCCAAGCTCGCGCGCTTGGCAGCCCTTGCCGGCATCACCCGCATTGCGGTCTGCGCCGATGATCCGGGCAATGTCGCCGCGATTGAGGCCGCCGCCCGCGATGCCGGACGGCGCATTGATGTTCTGGTCGAAATTGATGTTGGCGGCGGGCGCTGCGGCGTCGCCCCCGGCTCGGATGCGGTCGCGCTTGCCCAGGCGATTGCCGCCAGCAAGTATCTGCGTTTTGGTGGCCTGCAAGCCTATCACGGTCGCGCCCAGCATATGCGCACCCCCGAACTGCGCGAGGCCGCCATCGCCCAAACCGTTGAGGACACACGACGCACCGTCGAAATGCTGCGCCAGCAGGGCCTGGCGTGCGACATCGTCGGCGGCGCCGGCACCGGGACCTTCAACCTCGAAGCCCATTCCGGCGTCTTTAACGAACTCCAGGCCGGCAGCTACTGCTTCATGGATGCCGATTATGGCCGCAACCTCGATGCGGCAGGCCAACCGGTCACCACCTTCGCCCATTCGCTGTTTGTGCTGGCCACCGTCATGAGCGCACCACGCCCTGGCATTGCGGTGGTCGATGCCGGCCTGAAAGCCTTGGCAACCGACGCCGGCATGCCCTTGGTGTGGCAGCGCCCGGACATGAAGGTGGTCAGCCTGTCGGACGAACACGGCAAGATCGAGTTCGCCTCGGAAACCGCCTCCCCCAAGCTCGGCGAAAAACTCCGCCTCGTCCCCGGCCATTGCGACCCGACAGTGGATCGCTACGACTGGTATGTCGGGGTGCGCAAAGGCCGCGTCGAATGCCTGTGGCCGATCGTGGCGCGTGGGTTCAACCACTGACGGCAAAGCCGCTTCGTAGGGTGCAGTTCCGCTTGGAACTGCACCAACTTCAGACACTTAAGGTCGCGGTATCGGCCCGCAATTTCATGCCCCGCGCTGGGTATTGCGCACCGGGTTGGCCGGCGGCGGTTCAAAACCTCCGGCGCCCGTGCCTTTGACCCCAACACCACCGCAAGGTCAGCCTGCTTCAACCCCGTCCGCTCCATGCGCGCGCGCAGCAGATCGGGTGCCTCGGGTGGGTCGATCGCCCAGTGCTTCGCTTCATAATCGGCCACTTTCACACCCGCATCCCTTGACCGCGCCGCGCCGCAATGACAACACTCTCCCAGCCGGCGGCAATAGCCTGCGCCGCCGCGGAGCGGCAAAAACTACGACTACGCATGATCACGCATTAGACGGGAGACAACGATGCCTCAGGTCACACTGACGGTGAACGGCAAAACCTCATCGGTTGAGGTGGAGGCGCGCACGCTTCTGGTTGAATTGCTGCGTGATAAACTGGGCCTGACCGGCACCCATGTCGGCTGTGACACCAGCCAGTGCGGCGCCTGCGTCGTCCACATCGATGGCAATTCGGTGAAGGCCTGCACCATGCTCGCCCTCCAGGCCGATGGCACGAAAGTCACCACCATCGAAGGCATCGCCGCCGCCGATGGCACCTTGCACCCGATGCAGGAGATGTTCCGCGAACATCACGCCCTCCAATGCGGCTTCTGCACCCCCGGCATGGTGATGAGCGCGATCGATCTGGTGGCGAAAAACCCGCAAGGGCTGTCGGAAGACGAAATCCGCCACGGCCTTGAAGGCAATCTCTGCCGCTGCACCGGCTATCACAACATCGTGAAAGCCATTGATGCCTCGCAGTCCCTGATGCACGCCAAAGCCGCCGAATAGAGCAGCTGCGTACAACTGAAGGAAACATCCCATGAACGCAGTCTTTCAAGGCATCGGCGCCTCCGTCCGCCGCACCGAAGACCTTCGCTTCATCAGCGGTAATGGCAACTATACCGACGACATTAATCGTCCCGGCCAGACCTACACCATCTTCAAGCGCTCGGACCGCCCGCATGCCAAAATCACCGGCATCGACAGCACGGCCGCCTCCGCCATGCCCGGTGTCGTGGCGATCTTCACCGCAGCTGATTTCGCCGGCGTTGGCGGATTGCCCTGCGGCTGGCAGATCCACAACAAAGACGGCTCGCCAATGGCCGAGCCCAAGCACCCGATCCTGGCCGATGGCAAAGTCCGCCATGTCGGCGATCCGGTGGTCATGGTGATCGCTGAAACCAAGCAGCAGGCGCGCGATGCCGCCGAAGCCCTGGTGATCGGCTACGAAGATCTGCCGTCCTACAGCGCGTCGCGGGACGCGCTCGCCGCCGGGGCTGCGGCCGTTCACGATGATGCCCCCGGCAATCTTTGCTACGACTGGCATATCGGCGACAAGGACGCGACTGACGCCGCCTTTGCCAAAGCCGCACGCGTGGTCAAGCTCGATCTGCTCAACAGCCGGCTGATCGCCAATCCGATGGAGCCACGCTCGGCGATCGGCGATTACGACCGTTCCGGCGACATGCACACGCTCTACACCACCAGCCAGAACCCGCATGTGATCCGGCTGCTGATGGGCGCCTTCGTGCTCGGCATCCCGGAACATAAGCTGCGCGTTGTCGCCCCCGATGTTGGTGGCGGTTTTGGCACCAAGATTTTCCATTATGCGGAAGAAGCCGCGGTTACCTGGGCGGCCGCCAAGATCAACCGTCCCGTCAAATGGACGTCTGACCGCAGCGAGGCGTTCATTTCCGACGCCCATGGCCGCGACCATGACAGCCACGCCGAAATGGCGCTCGATGCCGATAACAATTTCCTCGGCATGCGCGTCAGCACGATGGCCAATCTCGGTGCCTATCTGTCGACCTTCGGGCCGGCGGTGCCGACCTATCTTTACGCAACCTTGCTCGCCGGCGTTTACAAAACCCCGGCGATCTATTGCGAAGTGAAGGCGGTGTTCACCAACACGGTGCCCGTTGATGCCTATCGCGGCGCCGGTCGGCCGGAAGCGAGCTTCCTGGTTGAACGCCTGGTCGATGCGATCTGCCACGATACCGGTGCCGATCCGGTGGCGCTGCGCCGGCAGAATTTCATCCCGCGCGATGCCTTCCCGTACCAGACCCCGGTTGCGGTGCAGTATGACAGCGGCGATTATTTCGCCACGCTCGAAACCGCGCTGAAAAACGCCGATTACGCTGGCTTCCCGGCGCGCAAGGCGGCAGCGGCGGCGAAAGGCAAGCTGCGCGGCATTGGGCTTTCGACCTACCTCGAAGCCTGCGGCATCGCCCCGTCCAAGCTCGTCGGCCAGCTCGGCGCGCGTGCCGGTCTTTATGAAGTCGCCAATGTCCGGGTCAATCCAACCGGCTCGGTCACTGTCTTCACCGGCACCCACAGCCACGGCCAGGGCCACGAAACCACCTTCGCCCAACTGGTCGTCGACCAGCTTGGCGTGGCGCATAACCAGGTCCAGATCGTCCATGGCGATACCGATCGCATTCCGTTCGGCATGGGCACCTATGGCAGCCGAAGCTTAGCCGTCGGTGGCTCGGCGATGGTCAAGGCGATGGACAAGATCATCCTCAAGGGCCGCAAAATCGCCGCCCATCTGCTCGAAGCGTCCGTCGAGGATATCGAGTTCAAGGACGGCAAGTTCTCGGTCGCCGGCACAGATCGCGCCAAGACCTTCGGCGAAATCGCGCTGACCGCCTATGTCCCGCATAATTACCCGATCGAAACTCTCGAACCCGGCCTGGATGAGACCGCGTTTTATGACCCCGCCAACTTCACCTTCCCTGGCGGCTGCCATATTTGCGAGGTCGAAATAGATCCCGATACCGGCGTGACCTCGGTTGTGCAGTTCGTCGCGGTGGACGATGTTGGCCGCGTTATCAATCCGATGATCGTCGAAGGCCAAATCCAGGGCGGTGTCGCCCAGGGCATTGGCCAGGCGCTATTGGAACACGCGGTGTATGACGCGCAAGGCCAGCTTCTGTCCGGCTCGTTCATGGATTACACCATGCCGCGCGCCGATAATCTGTCCAACATCTCGGTCGGCACCGAAAACACGCTGTGCACCCACAATCCGCTCGGGGCCAAGGGCTGCGGCGAGGTTGGCGCCATCGGATCGCCGCCGGCGGTCATCAACGCGGTGGTGAATGCGCTGTCGGCCTATGGCGTGCGGCACATGAATATGCCGGCGAGCGCCGATAAAGTCTGGAACATCATCAATGGCGGCCTCCGCGCGGCCGCCGAGTAAGCGAGGGACAGCACAATGTACAACTTCGAATATCAAAAACCCGGTGCCCTCGCCGATGCCGTGAAGGCACTCGGGGCCGCCGATGCCAAGGCGTTGGCCGGTGGCATGACGTTGATCCCGGTGCTGAAGCAGCGCCTCAACCAGCCATCGGTGGTGGTCGATCTCGCCAAGCTTGGCCTGTCGGGCATTACCGTAACCGGCGACAGCGTCACCATTGGCGCGATGACCACCCACGCGACTGTTGCGGCATCCGCCGACATCAAGCGCGCGATTCCCGCTTTGGCCGCGCTCGCCGGCGGCATTGGTGACATTCAGGTGCGCGCGCGGGGTACCATTGGCGGCTCGCTCGCCAATAACGATCCGGCAGCGTGCTATCCCGCGGCGGCGCTGGCGCTCGGGGCCACCATCACCACCAACAAGCGCGCGATCAAGGCCGATGTTTATTTCACCGGCATGTTCACAACCGCGTTGGCCGCCGATGAGGTTATCACCTCGGTGAGCTTCCCGATCCCGGCCAAGGCCGCTTACGTGAAGTTCAAGCAGCCCGCCTCGCGTTACGCAATGGTTGGCGTGTTCGCCGCCAAGGGCCCGGCGGGCGTGCGCATGGCCGTCACCGGTTCGGGGCAGGGCGGAGTGTTTCGCTTTACCGCCGCCGAGGCCGCGTTGGCCAGCAACTGGTCAGCCGCCGCGCTAAACGGCATCAGCGTTTCGGCCGATAACATGATGAGCGACATTCATGGCAGCGCCGTCTATCGCGCCCATTTGGTTGGCGTGATCGCCAAGCGCGCGGTAACTGCCGCCGGGTAAAGTGGTTAGGTGGGGCGGCTCACTGCCGTCCCACCAACGCCACCAGCCGCTCCAAGAACGGGTCGGTAATCCCGACCTGCTGCAACCCATCATGGGTATTGAGCAAATATTCGCGTGACGACCCCAACTGCCCGCGCGCCGTCGCCAGCCGATGGATCATCTCGGCTTCATCGATATCGCCGCAATAACTTGGCCCAGCGGGGTTGATGGTAAACGCAATCGCGTGTCCCAGCGCATCGCCGTTCTCCGGATCATGGATCGGCACCCAGCGCGGAATATATCCGGCCGCCACCATTTCCCGTCGCCACAGAATATCAAGCTCCTGCGCCACCAGGTCCTCGGCGATTTTCAGCCCCACCCCGGTGCAGCCGCCGCCGGGCGCCAAGCCGAGCATCAACCCAGGATTTTCCGGCGTGCCGCGCCCCATTTTCACTGACAGGCAATAGGATCGCCGCCATTCCGGCGTGTGCACCGCGCGGCGTTCGGCAATATGGATCGCCGGATTCCAGATCAGCGACCCATAGGCGAATACCCACACCCCATCGCCCGGATCGGGGTGGGCTGCCAACATATCGGCGAGCGAGGCCGCCCGCTCTTCATCGGTCAGCACATGCACATCGGGCATCGCGCGACGGATGTTCTCAGCCAATTCCCCCGACAACAGGCGTGCGCGGGTCAGGAAGAAATCGCCAGAGTTCGCCGGTTTATCGTTCATGACAGGCTATTTGCTCGATTTCAGCAGGTCGCGGATCTCGGTCAGCAGCATTTCGCTGGTCGAAGGCTCCAGCGGTGCGGCAGGTGCCGCTTCCTGCTTGCGCTGCAACGCGCTCAGCATTTTGACCATCCAGAAGATCGCGAAGGCAACGATTGCGAATTGAATGAGGGCGTTGATAAACACGCCAATATTCAGCGTGACAGCGCCCGCGGTTTTCGCCGCCTCCAACGTTGCCGTCGATGGGCCTTTCAAGGTGATGAAAATATTCGAGAAATCGATCCCGCCGATCAGCAGCCCGATCACCGGATTGGCGATATCCTTCACCAAACTGCCGACAATGCCGGTGAACGCCGCGCCAATGATCACCCCGACGGCCAGATCAACGACATTGCCCCGCATGATGAAAGCCTGGAATTCGCCAAGCCAGCCGGGCGTTCTGAGTTGCGAGGGCGGTGCCATTATTGAGCGGTCCTTATTGGTTTTGATCCAACGTTCGATCGCTACACTTTATCGCATGGCCAGCGCAAGCGGGTTGCCGCCGTCAACTTGGTCCTGCCGCAATGACCGCCTAACGTCTATGGAATTGAAACCCTTTTAAGGAGCGACGTCATGGGTATCCGCTTTGTTATCGCCGCCAGCCTCGCGCTTGCCGGGTGCGGCAGCAGTCAGTTCGACCGCGTCTCCACCGGTGCCGGCACGGGGGCGGGCACCGGCGCGGTGATCGGTTTAATCGGCGGGCCGATTGGTGTTGCGCTCGGGGCTGCGATCGGCGCCGGGGTCGGCGCAGTTGCCGGCGGGACGACCAGCCAGCAACAGCTCGATCTCGGCAAGCCGGTCTGGGAGTAGGCCGCTCAGACTGACCCGGCGACATAGGCTTTCAAACTATCGACCTCGGTTTCCTGCTGGGTAATCCGTGCCTTGACCACGTCGCCAATGCTGACGATCCCGATCAGCGTGTCGCCTTCCAGCACCGGCAGATGGCGGACCCGACCATCGGTCATGATCCGCATCGCCGCACCCACGGTGGTCGCGCGGGTCACGGTCGATAATTTCTTGGTCATTAAGGCGCTCGCTGGCAAATCCAGCGCCGCGGCACCATGGTTGGCGAGCGCCTGGACAATGTCGCGCTCGCTGATAATCCCAACCAGCACACCGTCTTCCAGCACCGGCAACGCGCCGATCCGGCGGGTCGCAAGCTGGCCGGCAATGTCGGCGACGGTCTGGTCCGGCCGTGCCGAGGCAACCGCACTGCCCTTATGGCGAAGGATCGCTGCAACAGTCATGACGAGAACCTCCCGCATCGGCGCCGTGCTGCCGGGACTGGCGCACGACCATCCGAAGCCCAGCATGCGCCTTCCTGATCGCAAAAAGCAAAAACTAGCCGTGCAGCGCAGCAAATCCCGCTTAAACCGCGCGTTGCGTCCGCACCAGCGCCGCGAAACGCCCATCCTGGGCCAGTAATTCGGCAAACTCGCCGCGCTCAACAATGCGTCCGGCATCGAACACCAGGATTTCATCGGCCGCCCGCACGGTTGACAGCCGATGCGCGATGATAAAGCTGGTGCGACCCTGCATCAGGGCGGCAAGCCCGGTTGCCACCTCGGCCTCGGTCGCCGCATCCAACGCGCTGGTCGCCTCATCCAGCACCAGGATCGGCGGGTTCTTGAGCGCCGCGCGCGCAATCGCCAGGCGCTGGCGCTGCCCGCCCGACAGATTGCCGCCACGCTCGCCCACCACGGTATCCAGCCCCTCCGGCATCGCGCGGACAAATTTTTCGGCCTGGGCAAGGCGCAAGGCGGCAAACAATTCGGTGTCAGACGCATCGGGCTTGCCGAGCAACAGATTGTCGCGCACCGACCGGTTCAGCACCGGACTGTCCTGGAACACCACCCCGATCGCTGCCCGCAAACTATCCAGCGACACCCCGCTTATGTCCTGCCCATCAATGCGAACTATACCCTGATCCGGGTCCCAGAGCCGCTGCAGCAGCGCCATCGCGGTGCTTTTGCCCGCGCCAGTGGCGCCGACCAACGCGATGGTCTGCCCAGCAGCGGCAGCAAAGGAAACCTCGTGCAGGACCGGCGCATCCTGGCGATAGGCGAAGCGCACGGCCTCGAACACCACCGCACCAGGGCCGGACCGCAATGCCGGCGCGTCGGCGACCTCCGGCACCCGATTGGGGGCCTCGAACACTGCGAAAAAAGCGGCCAGATTGGGCTTCTCGGCGGAAAGCTGGGCAACGAACCCCATCGCCCCCTCCAACCGACCGATCAGCAGCAAGGCAAGGCCAATGAAGCTCACAATGTCTTCAATCCGCGCGCTGCCCGCCGTCATCATCAGACTGCCCAGGGCGACAATGGTGATCACCGCCACCGTGCTCGCCGCCCGCGACAGCATGTTGGCCACCGCCCACCAGGTCAGCACCGGGAATTGATGGCGGATGACCTGGGACGCAATCTGGTCAAACCGCGCCCGCTCGGCATCGAGGCCGGTATAGGATTGCACCAGCGTGACATTGGCGAGCGTGTCCTGCGCAATTCCGGCAAGCTTCAGGTGCCAACGCTGCGCCCGCGCTTGGCCGCCCTCGGTGCGGCGGATCACCGCCCAGGTCAGGGCACTGAACACTGCCAGCAACCCGATCAGCACCAGCGCCAGCCGCCAGTTCACCAGCAAAGTCAGCGGCATTAGCACCAAAGCTGCAATGAAGGTCGCCAGATGGTTGCGCAAAAATGTCAGCACCAGATTAAACATCGCGTCCGCGCCGGTGATCATGATTTTCATCAACCGGCCGGAATCGGTCTCGGTATGAAACGCCGGCGGCAGGGATAGCGCGTGGTCGTAAAACCGTGCCATCGCCGCCAACCGGACGCGATGCGCCAGCCGGTCCGCGCGCCACGCAATCACCATGCTGGCGGCAATCCCGCCAAGCCCGACCATGGCCCATAGAGCGATCCAGGCGATGATGGCATTGAAGTCGGCACCGCCGGCGAGCAGTCCGATCACCCGGCCGAACAGCAGTGGGTCGGTGAATTGCAGGGCTGCGACGATGATGTTGCCAAGCAGGAGCCAGGGCAGGCCAGACGCAGGCAAGGTAAGGAGTCTTCTTTTTGTGAACAAAAAGAAGCAAAAAAACTTCATGACTCTGTTGCCGTTGGCGTACCCTTACCGGAGGGCGCAGGGTGCCAATTGATAAGAAGTTTTTTTGGTTCTTTTTGTTCACAAAAAGAACAACTTGCCTTCCCTAACACTTATTTGCCTTGAAAACCTTGGATGGCCTGACAAACTCCTCCTGCGCCGCCACAGTCAGAATCTCCCGGGACCCCGCCTCCGCCGTCCGCCGCAGCACCCCATGGATCGAACTCCCCGCCGCCTCCAGCGCCGCCGTCGCGCTGCCAGTTTTCAGCCGGTGGAACAGGAACAGCGCGGCAATCGCATCGCCAGCCCCGTTAATGCTCAAATCCAGCCGCGGCGTGCGCAGCAAATGGAAGCTGCCCGCCTCCCCCACCAGCATATCGAGCGCGTCGGCGGGCGTTTCATCGGTGGCGAGGCTGGTAATCAGCACGCAGCCGGGCCCCATCGCCTGCAATTGCGCAATCGCCTGCTTGGCTTCCCCCATGGTGCGGCAGGCGAGGCCCGTGAGCCGCTCGACCTCAAACCGGTTGGGCGTCAGGATGTCGGCGGCGGCAATCGCCTGGTTGCGCAGGAAATCGACGATGCCGGGCCGGACATAATCGCCCGTGTCATCATCGCCGATCACCGGGTCACAGCAATAAATCGCCGCCGGATTGGCGGCCTTCACCGCGCGCACGGCGTCGAGAATGGCCTCCCCGACGCTGTGATCGCCAACATAGCCGGACAGAATCGCGTCGCATTTTGGCAGCACCCCGCGTGCGGCGATGCCCGAGATCAACCGGGCGATCTGCTCGCCGGAATAGACATCCCCGGTCCAGGCGCCGTAGCCGGTGTGGTTGGAGAATTGTACCGTGTTGACCGCCCACACCTCAGCGCCGAGCCGTTGCAGCGGGAACACCGCGGACGCGTTGCCGACATGGCCGTAGCTGACCCAGGATTGGATGGACAGGATGTTCATGGCAGCAAACTAAGCCACGCGTCGGCGGCTTGCCAGGGGGCGCGATCCGTCTTACCGGTTCCCACCATGGCAAATCCAAAACTCTTCGAACCCATCACTCTGCGTTCCATCACCGCCCGCAATCGCATCGCGGTGGCGCCGATGTGTCAGTATTCCGCGACTGACGGCCTTGGCGATGACTGGCATGTCCAGCATCTCGGCGCGCGAGCCGCCGGCGGGGCCGGCATCGTGTTCACCGAAGTGGTGCATGTTTCGCCGGTCGGGCGTATCACGCCGCATTGCCTCGGGCTGTGGAACCCGGCGCAGGCCGCGCATCTGGCGCGGCTGGCCGCGATCATCACGCGCTGCGGCGCGGTCCCTGGCATGCAGATCGGCCATGCCGGGCGCAAGGCGAGCACTGATGTGCCGTGGCGCGGCAATAAGCCGCTCGCCATTGAAAACGGCGGCTGGCAGCCGGTAGGTGCCAGCGCCATTCCGTTCGGCGATGGCTACGCGATCCCACACGCGCTGAGCATTCCCGAAATCGCCGGTATCACGGCTGAATTTGTCACCAGCACCAAAATGGCGCGGCAGGCCGGGATGAAAGTGCTCGAACTGCACGGCGCCCATGGCTATCTGGTTCATTCCTTCCTGTCGCCGCTTTCCAACCAGCGCCGCGATGAGTATGGCGGCGACCTTGCCGGCCGGGCGCGTCTGCTGCTGGAACTGGTCGACGCGGTACGCACCGAATGGCCCGACGATCTGCCGCTGGTGGTACGCCTGTCTTGCATCGATTGGATGGAAGGCGGGCTGACGATTGCCGACAGCATCGCCATTGCCCAGATGCTGAAAGCGACCGGCAAGGTCGATCTGATCGATTGTTCATCAGGTGGGGCTGTCGCGGTTGGCCCCAAGGTTACGCTCCATCCCGGCTATCAGGTGCCGTTCGCCGAAGCCATCCGCACCCAGGTTGGCATCCCGACCGGCGCGGTTGGCCTGATCACCGCCCCCGCCCATGCCGAGGAAATCATCGCCAATGGCCGCGCCGATTTGGTGCTGGTCGCCCGCGCGGTGCTCGCCGATCCGGCCTGGCCGCTGCACGCGGCGGTCGCCCTTGGTGCCAAGCCGGACCTTCTGCCGCAATACATGCGCGCAACGCTATGAAAACCCCGCGCCAGATTATGGCTGACCTCGGCCAGCTTGCGGGTCTGCCCGCGCGCCTCGCTGACACCATCACCCTGACTGGCGCGGAACCTGCTTTGCCCTCGTCGTTTCGTGTCGGTGCCGCCGCCCAGGCGACGATTGGCGCGGTGACGATGGCGGTCGGTGAAATCCATGCCCGCCGCACCTTGCGTCCGGTGGCGGCCTCGGTCGATATGCGCCACGCCGCGCTGGAATTTAACAGCGGTGCCTATTTGCGCGTCGCCGGGACGGAGCCGCCCGATGTCTGGGACGCCATCGCCGGCGCCTATCGCTGCGGCGATGGCGGCTGGGTGCGGCTGCATACCAATTTCCCCCATCACCGCGACGGTGTGCTGCGCCTGCTGGGCTGCGCCTATGACCGCAAAGCGGTGGCCACGGCCCTGCTGGGGTGGGATGCGGAAAAATTCGAGACCGCCGCCACCGACGCCGGTCTGGTGGTCGCTGCCTTGCGCAGTTTCGCCCAATGGGATGCCCACCCGCACGGGTGTGCCGTCGCGAATTTGCCGGCGATCACCCTCGAACGGATCGGCGATGCGCCGCCAACCCCATTGCCCAGCCTGGGAGACCGCCCGCTTGCCGGCATTCGCGCGCTCGACCTGACCCGCGTGCTCGCCGGTCCGGTGTGTGGCCGGGTGCTGGCCGCCCATGGCGCGGACGTGTTGCGCATCACCGGGCCGCATGTGCCCTCGCTCGGCCACGCGGAAATCGATGTCGGGCGTGGCAAATTACAGGCGTACATTGATTTGCGCGACCAAGCCGGCCGTGACATCCTGCGTCATCTGATCCGTGGTGCCGATATTTTCAGCCAGGGCTACCGGCCCGGCTCACTCGCGGCGCGCGGGTTTTCGCCTGAAGCGGTCGCGGCGCTCAGGCCTGGTGTTATTTACGTCTCGCTGTCTGCCTATGGCCATCTCGGCCCATGGGCCGGCAAGCGCGGCTTTGACAGCCTGGTGCAAACCGCAACCGGCATCAACCACGCCGAGGCCGACGCGTTCGGCACGCCGGACAAGCCGCGCCCGCTGCCATGTCAGGCGATCGATCACGCCTCCGGCTATCTGCTTGCGCTCGGCGCGCTTGCCGGCCTGCTGCGCCGCGCCGATGAAGGTGGGTCCTGGCTGGTCCGGGTGTCCTTGGCCAGCACCGGCCATTGGTTGCGCGGGCTGGGCCGGCTGGATGACGGGTTTGCCGCCCCCAATCCTGGCTTGGCCGATATCCCCGATTTGATTGAGGAAACCGATAGCGGCTTTGGCCGGCTCGCGGCGCTGCGCCATGCCGGACAAATTGCCGGAGCGTCCCCCCACTGGGCCCGCCCGGCCATGCCGCTCGGTTCCGCCCCGCCGGTCTGGCCGGTCTGTTGATTTTACCCCTTCCCAAAACCCGCAACCTACCCCACTAAATCCAGTATGATCCGTCGTAACTCCCGTGTCCGGGCCTTTGCCCCCGATCCCGATGCCGATGGCCGCCCCTGCGAAATGCCGGGTTGCAAGGCACTCGGTCAGTATCGTGCGCCGTTGTCACGTACTGCGCTGAACCAGTATCGCTGGTTCTGCCTCGACCATGTGCGCGCTTACAATGCGTCGTGGGATTTCTACAAAGGCATGTCGCCCGGCCAGATCGAGCATCATTTGCGCGCCGATATTTCCTGGCAGCGCCCGACCTGGCGGATGGGCAGCATGGGCGCCAAGGTGAATCCCCAGCACTTCAACAGCGAAATGCTGCGCGACCCGCTGAACATCCTAGGCGCCGCCCGTGAAGCCGAAATGGCGCGCAGACGTAGCGAAATCCCACCCGAATTGCGCGCCCCCCTCGCGGTCCTGGGCCTGTCCTGGCCGATCACCATGCTGGTGCTACGTGATCGGTACAAGAACCTTGCCAAACAACACCACCCCGATGCCAACCACGGCGACAAAGCCGCTGAGGAGCGTATCAAGGGCATCAACATCGCCTATTCTGCGGTCCGAACCCGGCTTCAGGCCGAGCCGAAACTCGCAAAAACCGGCTAGCGCATCACCTGCGTTGGCGTAATAGCTTCCATGTCTAGTCAAGCGTTGAAACCCGAGCCTAAACTACATGCTCGAAATGCACAGGATTGCTGGTCTATGAACAAGATTGCCACAGTCGACGCCGAAATGCTGCCGACCTCCGCCATCAACTTGCCCGACACCACGGTTTCCGCGCGTGAGGTTTTCGGCGTCGATATCGACATGCAGGTGCCCGCCTATTCGGTGCGCACCGAACATGTGCCGGAGATCGATCTGGCCTATCGCTTCGACAAGGACACCACCTTGGCGATCCTGGCCGGCTTCGCCCATAACCGCCGCACCATGGTGCAAGGCTATCATGGCACCGGTAAATCGACCCATATCGAGCAAGTTGCAGCCCGCCTCAACTGGCCCTGCATCCGCGTCAACCTCGACAGCCATATCAGCCGCATCGATCTGATCGGCAAGGACGCGATCGTCCTGAAAGATGGCAAGCAGGTCACGGAATTCCGCGAAGGCATCCTGCCCTGGGCGTTGCAGCACCCTTGCGCATTGGTGTTCGACGAATATGACGCCGGCCGCCCGGATGTGATGTTCGTGATCCAGCGCGTGCTCGAAGTCGAAGGCAAGCTGACCTTGCTCGATCAGAACCGCGTCATCCGCCCGCACAAGGCGTTCCGCCTG